>CALXQB010000001.1 GCA_944390445.1 uncultured Clostridia bacterium
CAGGAGTTCCATAAATATAGATTCTTTCCCCACATTTGGGACAAGAAACCATAATTTTTACATACTCTCCTTCTGGCAAGTTGGCAACAAGACCTCTGCATCCGCCGGTTTCACAGTAAAGTTTCATCGTGTTCTCCGACCTTTCGTAAAATGTTTGCTACTATCTAGTAACATCTTTTTTATTATATCATATTTTTTGGAAATTTACAATATCTTCCTTTTCAGAAAGGTAAAATCATATGGTAACATTGGTTTTTCATTCAAGGACAAATCTAGCTTCGCTAGAGCTTTTTCTCTACTTTTTAATATTTGTTACATTAATTTAAGGTCTAGCAAGAAGCGTATAAGATTTTTCTGTGTATCTATATTTTTATTGCATAGGAAAAATCGTCAGATTTTTCCGGAGCAACAAGGTTAGGCTACCTATATTTGCCCGAGCTTTAGCTCATGGCATGTATTTTGCTCCTGCTTCAGAGAACTGGCTTAGTAAAATGCCTTTCTTACCTTATAGGAAATGCAATTTCCTATAAAGTAAAAATCAGAGAGGCAAAGTTTACCTCTCTGGTTGATGGGATTATGGTGTTACATGGCCCTCTAGCTGGAACATAACGCCACCGTTCATATCTCCTCTTACTCGAAGAGTAGCTCCACATATGGGACATCTTACCCTACTGTCACCTTTTAGGACGAACTCCGTGTTCTTGCTTGTAATCTGTCCATCATCTGCCTCTGCAATTATGTGTTTGCACCGTGGGCAACGTAGTTTCTGTTTCACCTTAAATTCCCTCCTTTTTACTTGCCAGTCTTGGCAATGATATATTTTATTTTACCATAAATTTCTTTGTTTTACAATTAAAAGTTTACAACTTCCACTCCAGTATAATAATGTTTTATAATCTCCTCATAATTTTTTCCTTGTTTTGCTAAGCTATCTGCACCTGTTTGACTCATTCCTACACCATGTCCATACCCTTTTACAAAGAACTTTACATTGTCTCCTATTATTTCAAATGTAAAATTAGCAGACCTTAACCCTAACAAAGTTCTTACCTCTACTCCCGATAAGTTTAAATTTCCAAATCTGATAGTTCTTACACGATTTCCATCTGTATATTCTAATATTTCAATTGGTTTTTCAACATTCCAATCTATTGAAATATCTGCATGTTTTTCTTTAATTTTATCCACTAATTCTTGCTTACTGATTTCTAATTCTGAGGCATATTGGGTATAAGCATCTTCTCCTGATGTCTCTACAGCTTGCAAATAAGGATATCCCGTTCCTCCCCAAACATTAACTGGCATTTCTGTCATTCCTCCACTATTTGAATGAAAAAAAGCATTGATTGGCTCTCCTTGATAGGTAATAATTTTTCCTTTGGTTTCATTTACACATTCTACAATTTTATTCCAATTACTTTCTCTTTCACTTTCATCCCATTTTGCGAGTCTATCTTCTTTTGATATCCAAGCTTGGCAGCATAAATGGCTATCGCAAATGTCTGCATTATCATGATTTTTATGTTTTATTTTATAAATCGTATAAGTCCTTGCCACAACTGCTTGTGCTTTTAATGCTTCTTTTTCAAAATTTGCTGGCATTTCCGCTGATACTACATGATATAGATATTCATCTAAATTGACTTCTTCAATTTCGTTTGTTTCCGTATGCAATAATCGCACAATATTATATTCTCGATAATCATAATCCATAGTAACAGTTTCTGAGACTACTTCATTCTCTGTTATTTCTTTTGCCACAGTTTGTTCCTTTCTTCCTGTTGTAAACAAAATAGGAATTAAAAAACAAATCAGAACCAAAGCCAAAATATAGATAATTAATTTTCTCACATCTTCTCACACCTTTTTAGCCTATTTTTTCTCTCATAGCTAGTAAAATTTTCTTCTCCATTCTAGATACTTGTACTTGTGAAATTCCAAGCATTTTTGCAACTTCTGTTTGTGTTTTTTCTTGGTAATATCGTAACAAAATAATCTTTCTCTCCCTTTCTTCCAAGTCTTGAATAAATTCTCTAATAGCTAAATGATTTACAATTTTTTCTGCTTCATCTACATCATTACGAATAAAATTTATTTTACTTTCTCCACTATTTTCTTCTCCATACGCCTCTTCATTTATGGATGTCAAAGGATTCATACTTTCTAATGCCATTGCAACTTCTTCTTTTGTCGTTTTTAATTGTTTAGCAATTTCTCCAATGGTAATTTCTTCTCCTTTATCATTCCAATATCGGCTTTGTATTTCTCTAATTTTACATGCCAATTCTTTTGTACTTCTTCTTATTTTAATCGGGCCATCATCTCTTAAAAAACGTTTAATTTCTCCCAAAATATAGGGTACTGCATAGGTAGATATCTTTACATCAAATTTAGTATCAAATCTTTGAATTGCTTTTATAAATCCAATACATCCTATTTGATATAAATCATCTACTTCGTAACCCCTTCCCGTAAACCTTTTTATAATGCTCCATATTAGTCCATTATTTTTTTGTAGAATTTTTCCTAATACTTCTTCATTTCCCCTCTGTGCCTCCAGAATTTCCTCTATCTCCGTTAAATACATAATTGCTCCTTTAAAATCTGTTTTATTCTTTTGTAATGATTTTTTTCATTGTCACTTTGGTTCCTAAACCAAGTACAGATTCTACATTCATTTCATCCATAAAACTTTCCATAATCGTAAAACCCATACCTGATCTTTCCAAATTTGGTTTAGAAGTATATAATGGTTTTTTCGCTTCTTCGATATTTTCAATTCCTTTTCCTGTATCCGATATCTCAATCACAATAGAATCAGCAAATAATTTGCAAACCATTTTAATCATTCCTTCTTTTTCCTCATAAGCATGAATAATGCAATTTGTCACTGCTTCTGATACTGCTGTTTTAATATCTGCCAATTGTTCTATGGTAGGGTCTAATTGTGAAGCAAATGCCGCAACCGTAATTCTGGCAAATGCTTCATTATTAGATTTACTCAAAAACTCCAATTTCATTTCATTTTCATACAAATTTTTCATTCAATATATTCTCCTTTATTTCTACAAGTTTAAGAATTCCTGACATTTCCAATATTCTTTTAATATTTGGTTTCACATTCACAATCTCTAGTGTTCCTCCAAAATTTGTTGCCATTTTATACCTTCCAATAATCATTCCTATTCCTGCACTATCCATGAAAGTGACACTATTAAAATCAAATATAGTTTTTCTAGGCATGTGTCTTTGAATTTCATAATCCGCTCTCCTCCTTATTTTTTCTGCTGTATGATGATCAATTTCTTCTGTAACCTCCAGTGTAAGCAGTTTGCTAGATGGTGTATAAATACAGTTCATTTTCTATCCTTCCTTTCTAGTCTATTAAATTTAATCACCTTGTCCATTTGATATTTTGTATTATACATCTTCTTCCATATTTTTCCAATAGCAAATCATAGGAAGTTTTATCGATTTATAAGAAGTTTTCGACATTTTCTTTAAAAAATATGCCTGTCAGTGTTTTCAATTTGATCAGACAGAGGGACGGAGCTTTTGTGAACAGAGGGACGGAGTTTTTGTACAGATGGACTGTACAAAAGCTCCGTCCCTCTGTTCACAAAAACTCCGTCCCTCTGTTCATAAAAGCTATTTTAATTTCTTCAATCTCTCATCTATTGTTTCTATCATTTCATTAAATTTCTTTAATTTTTCTTTTTCTTCCTTTACTTTTGCTTCTGGTGCTTTTGCTAAAAATCCTGGATTAGATAACATTTTATCTGTTTTTTCTTTTTCTACCAATACCTTTTCTTTTTCCTTTTGTAATCTTTGTTTTTCTTCCTCAATATCTACTAAATCCTCAAAAGGAATAAATAGTTTCATACTAGAAGTAACAACTGATACACTATTTTCTGGAATTCCATCTTCTTTTTCCTTTATGATAATCTCTTCACTAAATCCTAGTTTTTTCAAGAATTCTTGTGATTGTAATATTGCATCTTTCCACTCGTTTCCAATAAAAATTAGTTTTGCCTTTTTAGAAGGATGTACATTCATATTAGTTCTTACATTTCTAATTCCGGTTATCACTTCTTTGATTTGTTCTATCTGTTTTTCTTCTTTCTCAAATTCTAGTTCTGAATCATATTGTGGATATTGAGAAATCATAATACTTTCATCTTTGTGATATAATTTTGTGTATACTTCCTCTGTTATAAATGGCATAAATGGATGTAATAATTTTAAAGAATTTCCTAACACCTTGTTTAACACCCATGCAGCCGTTTCTCTAGAAGGATTCTCTTTATTATATAATCTTGGTTTAACCATTTCTATATACCAATCGCAGAATTCGTCCCAAATAAAATTATATATTTTTTCTAAAGCTATTCCCAATTCAAATTTATCTAGATTATTTCTTACTTCTTTTATAATTTGATTTTGTTTCGATAGTATCCATTTGTCTTCTATTGCCAATTTAGAAGCATCTATTTCTCCTAAAAGTTTTTCTTCTTCTATACCTTCTAAATTCATTAAAACAAATTTAGATGCATTCCATATTTTATTTGCAAAATTTCCAGCTGCTTCTAATTTTTCTTCTGAATAACGAATATCATTTCCTGGTGTTGTTCCCAATACTAATGAAAATCTTAAACTATCTGTTCCAAATTTATCTATAATTTCTAATGGGTCTATTCCATTTCCAAGGCTTTTTGACATTTTTCTTCCTTGACTGTCTCTTACTAATCCATGGAATAAAACATTTTTAAATGGTACTTTCCCCATATGCTCTATTCCAGAAAATATCATTCTTGCTACCCAGAAGAATATAATATCATAACCTGTTACTAACGTATCTGTTGGATAAAAATATTTTAATTCTTCTGTTTTCTCTGGCCAACCTAATACAGAAAATGGCCAAAGTGCAGAACTAAACCAGGTATCTAATGTATCTTCATCCTGCTTTAAATGGGTACTTCCACATTTACTACATTTTTGTGGCATATCTTTTTCTACCATCATTTCTCCACAGTTTTCACAATAATAGGCAGGTATTCTATGTCCCCACCATAATTGTCTTGAAATACACCAATCTTTAATATTATTCATCCAATTATAATAAGTTTTTTCAAATCGATCTGGAATAAATTTGATCTCTCCATTTTTTACCGCTTCTATGGCAGGTTTTGCAAGTGGTTCCATTCTAACAAACCATTGCTCAGAAATTTTTGGTTCTACTGTATGGTGACAACGATAACACTTTCCTACATTATGTTTATAGTTTTCTATTTTTACTAAAACACCTAATTCTTTTAATTTTTCTACAATGCGTTTCCTTGCTTCTAATAGTTCTAATCCTTTATATTCTGGTACTAAATCTCCCATTTTAAAGTCTTCGTCAAATACTTCTATGATTTCCAAATGATGTTTTAGTCCTGCTTCGTAGTCATTTGTATCATGTGCTGGTGTAATTTTAACAGCACCAGTTCCAAATTCTTTTTCAACAAATTCGTCACCTATAATTGGAATCTCTTTATTCATAATAGGAAGAATAGCTGATTTTCCTATTAAATTTTGGTACCTTTCATCTTCTGGATGAACCGCTATTGCTGTGTCTCCTAACATTGTCTCAGGTCTTGTTGTAGCAACAATAATAAATTGATCACTATCTTTTATTTGATATTTAATATACCATAATTTTGTATCTTCTTCTTCAAACTCTACTTCCGCATCTGATATAGATGTATGACATGTAGGGCACCAATTAATCATTCTTTTGCCTTTATAGATTAGATCATCATGATATAGTTTAATAAATACCGTTTTTACAGCATTAGATAAACCTTCATCCATGGTAAATCTTTCTTTTTCCCAATCGCATGAACATCCTAGTTTCTTTAATTGCTGTAAAATTGCGCCTCCATATTCTTTTTTCCATTCCCATGCTCTTCTTAAAAATTCTTCTCTTCCTAGTTCTTCCTTGCTAACTCCCTCTTCTTTCATTTTCGCTACAATTTTGGCTTCTGTTGCAATGGCTGCATGGTCTGTTCCTGGTACCCATAATGCATTATATCCATCCATTCTTTTATAACGAATTAATATGTCTTGTAAAGTTTCATCTAGTGCATGTCCCATATGCAATTTTCCTGTAATATTAGGAGGCGGAATTACGATCGTATATGGTTTTTTATTCTTATCCGGGCTCGCTTTAAAATATCCCTTCTTTTCCCAATTATCATAAATTCGATTTTCAAAATCTTTTGGATTAAACTTATCTGCTAATTTCTCCTTCATTTTTAACCTCCTTAATATTAGTATATGGTTTATCACCTATTATCATTCTTTTTTTAGTTTCTTCTTGTTTTTGTTTGCTCTTTTCTTTTATTGTTTGCCTAAAAATCTTACTTCTACTTGGACCTTCCATTTTTATCACATTCCTTTCTTTTTTCGTCCTACCCTCTGTTTACGAAAGAAGACCTCACCCATCATAAGGGCGAGGTCTTCTCACGGTACCACCTTAATTATTATTTTTATAAAATAATTTCTCCATAAGTCATTAACGCTGCTCAAACGAATATATTTACTATTATTTCAATATATTAACTCCAAAGCTACCTTGGGCTAATCCTTCCTTAAAAGAGCTTCCAGCCTCTGACTCTTTTTCTCTGTTAGGTTTAAACAAGCCTACTCCTCTTCTTCCTCGTTTTTCCTTTTTAAATTTTAATGTTACAAGTATAACATGTTTTTAGAGTTTTGTAAAGAGCTTTCATGAACATTAGAAACATATTCGTTTGCAGTTTTATGTAAAACATGGTATAATAGATTTATTCTTTTTTGAAAGGAGTTTGAAAATGGAGGAATTGTCAAAACGGATTGATGAATTGATAAAGCAGTCAATTCAGGAAGAACGGTTTACACAAGCTCTGCTTTATGCAGATATTGCAATGGCATTGTCCGGATACTATGAACTCCCTGGCAAGGTAAATATCCGCCTTTATGGTAGATATAGCAATCGACTCCTGAAAAAGGCTTTTGCCAATCTTGGATTTCGTATCAATAACAAGCCCAAGAATGGCATTACCATTTACTTGAAAAAGTGAATGAAAAATAGCCAAAACAAAACGTTGAAAATACGACTGTAATTTCAACGTTTTGTTTTTTTAACTTCATAAATGCTTATTGATTACATATTACAATAATAGCTCCAATTACGGCAATGATAAAACCTATCATTTTTAAGCCAAGTGACGCTTCATTTTGGTCTCCAAAGCTAAAAAACTTTGAGGTAATTGGTCTTGCATCATATACCATTACAACTCCTATTGTTCCCACTATGATTCCTAATATATTTAAAAACAATTGCATCACTTTTCATTCCTTTTTCTTTTTTCTTATTATATAATTGCATATTTTAAATGTCAATGCTATAATATATTTTATTGAATTTTAAAAAAGGAGAATCATAATGGACCGATACATTGCTGCTAAGAGAGTTGGATTATTAGGAATTTTAGGAAATATCTTCTTGCTTTGTATTAAAGCTGCTGTTGGTTTTTTATTTAAAAGCCAAGCTATGATTGCTGATAGTGTCAATAGTGCTTCTGATATTTTTGCATCTTTAATGACTTTTATAGGAAACAAAATTGCAAGAGAACCTGAAGATAATACCCATAATCTAGGCCACGGAAAAGCAGAATACATTTTTTCTTTGTTTATTAGTTTATCCATGATTTTAGTGGCTTTAAAACTTTTATTTGATTCCATTTATACTTTGATAAATGGCAGTGAGCTTACTTTTTCATGGTTACTGGTTATTGTTTGTATTGTTACAATTTTATTAAAATCTATTTTATTTTTATACACCTATCGTTTAGCTAAAAAACATAATAATATTTTGCTAAATGCTTCTTATGAAGATCACAGAAATGATTGTATTGTTACTACTTTTACATTGCTTTCTATTTTAGCTACTTTAGTTGGTATTCACTGGTTAGATGGAGTAGTTGGAATTGGTATTTCTATATGGATTTGTATCACAGGAATTAAACTTTTTATTGGAAGCTATAATATTTTAATGGATATTTCCATTGACGAAAATACAAAAGACATTATTCTAGATTTAGTTCACAGCTATAAAGATATTAAAAAGGTAGATGAATTTTACTCTACTCCTACTGGATACCAATATGTTGTGTTTCTAACGATTTATGTAGATGGAAATCTATCCACTTTTGCCAGTCACAATTTGGCAGATAGTTTGGAAAGAGATATCTGTAAATTAGAAAAAATTTCAAAAGCTATTGTTCATGTAAATCCTATTTAGGATATTTGCTTTTCGAATTGGTTAAGACTTCTCTCTACATAAAAATATCAATAATAACATGTTTTTCGGGTCATCGAAGATGGCGACACCCTACATACTTTTTTAGTAATTGCTTCGAAGAACGGGCGATTAAAATCGCCCCCTACAATTTTCATAACTTACTTTTCACTTCCTATTTCCCACTTTTCACTTCTTATTTAAGGGAGCTGTCGCATTTATGCGACTGAGGGTTCTTTATTCATTAAAACCAAAAATCTCACTCGTACGAGTGAGATTTTTTTGATCGCTACTTCAGATTGAACACAATCCGAAGTTTCTTCTTAGGCAGGAGAATTAAGGTTGCCTCTTCTTTAAACTCTTTATCCAGTTCAAAGAAGATTCTCATCTCCAGCTCTTCTTCAGTGACCGGAAATTGTGATAGGTCGATAATTACTTCCTTTTCTTCTCTTGCCCTTGCATTCTTCATTGCGTTTGCGACGAATGACTTCATCCTTTCCACAAGCATGCTCCTTCCTTTAAGTCGGTCCTGCAGTTAGGAATACATATAGCATATTGCTAATATAGTTATTATAGCAAAAATGCAATTTTATTTCAATACTTAATTATTTTTTTATTGGCAAGACTATGATTTCATCATTTTTTGCACTTATTTTTGCTTTAGAGCCTGCTTTTAATTTACCATCTAGAATTGCTTCTGCTAGTTTGTCTTCTATTTGATTTTGAATTGCTCTTCTTAGAGGTCTTGCCCCATAAGTAGTATCTGTTCCTTTTTTTGCAATTAATTCTTTTGCAGAGTCTTCTACTTGAATGGTAATGTTTTGTTCTTTTAATCTATTTATTACTTCTTTTAGCATAATATCAATAATTTGTTTGATTTCTGTTTCTGTTAATTTATGAAATACAATAATTTCATCAATACGATTAATAAATTCTGGTCTAAATTGTTTTTTTAATTCTGCCATAACTTCCTTTTTTATGTCTTCATATTCTTTTTCTTCTTTTACTTCATTTGTTGTAAAACCTAATTGTTTATTCTCTGCAATTAGTCTTGCTCCTACATTAGATGTCATTATGATTACTGTGTTTTTAAAGTTTACGGTTCTACCTTGGCTATCGGTTAGTCTACCGTCTTCTAGAATTTGTAATAGCATATTCATAACATCTGGATGTGCTTTTTCTACTTCATCAAAAAGGATAACAGAATATGGCTTTCTTCTAATTTTTTCCGTTAATTGTCCACCATCATCAAATCCAACATATCCTGGAGGTGAACCGATTAATTTAGATACAGAATGACTTTCCATATATTCAGACATGTCTACTCGTATCATGGCATCTTCATTTCCAAATAAACTCTCTGAAATTGCTTTTGCTAACTCTGTTTTACCAACACCTGTTGGTCCTAAGAATAGGAATGAACCAATTGGACGTTTAGGGTCTTTTAAACCTACTCTACCTCTTTTAATTGCTTTACTTACAGCCTCTACTGCTTCATTTTGTCCTACTACCCTCTTATGTAGGTTTTCTTCCAAACTTTTTAATTTGTCTGTTTCACTTTGATTGATCTTTTGTACAGGAATTCCTGTCCAATTACTAATAACTTCTGCAATATCCTCCTCTGTAATATTAACAACATTTTTTGTGTTTTTGTTTTTCCATTTTGCTTTCTCTTTCTCTAATTTTTCTTTTTCTTTTTGTTCTTTATCTCTTAGTTCTGCTGCCTTTTCAAATTCTTGTACTTTAATAGCTTCTTCTTTTTCTTTTGCTGTTGTTTTAATTGTTTCTTCTAGTTTTTTGATTTCTTCTGGTTCTGTATAAGTTTTAAGTCTAACTCTAGAAGAAGTTTCGTCAATTAAATCTATAGCTTTGTCTGGCAAAAACCTATCATTAATATATCTTACTGCTAAATTTGTTGCTGCTTCTATTGCTTCATCTGAAATTTTTACATTATGATGTGCTTCGTATTTATCTCGAATGCCTTTTAAAATTTGAATCGTATCTTCTACACTTGGTTCCTCTACGGTAATTGGTTGGAATCTTCTTTCTAATGCTGCATCTTTTTCAATATATTTTCTATATTCATTTAAGGTAGTAGCACCAATTAATTGAATATCTCCTCTTGCAAGTAATGGTTTTAAGATATTAGCAGCATCAATAGCACCCTCTGCAGAACCTGCTCCAACAATTGTATGAATTTCATCTATAAATAAAATGACATCTCCTGCTTTTTTTACCTCATTTAAAGATTTTTTTATTCTTTCCTCAAAGTCTCCTCTATATTTGGCTCCAGCTACCATAGAAGTAATATCTAGTGTTACTACTCTTTTATTTTTTAATATTTCTGGTACATCTCCTGCTACAATTTTTTCAGCTAATCCTTCTACAACCGCTGTTTTTCCAACACCTGGTTCTCCAATTAAGCATGGATTGTTTTTGGTTCTTCTAGATAGAATTTGAATCACTCTTTCTATTTCTTTTTTTCTGCCAATGACAGGGTCTAATTTACCTTCTTTTGCAGCTTTTGTTAAATCATTTCCAAATTGATTTAAGGTTGGCGTAGAATTAAAGCTTCCACTTGCTTTTCCTTTTTCACTTTTGTTTTCCATTTCACCTGTATCATATTCATTTACTACTTTTATAATCTCATTGTATAATTTCTGTGGATTTACATTTAAATCTAACATTATTCTAACAGCTACACTATCTCCTTCTCTCATAATTCCAATTAATAGATGTTCTGTTCCTATATATTCTGAGCCTAGTCTTCTTGCTTCTACAAAAGCGTTTTCAATAACTCGTTTTGTTCTAGGTGTAAAACCAATTGCTGAATTTTCTTTTGGCTCTTCTACACCAATTAGTTCTTCTATTTTCTCTTCTACTGCTTCTGGTGTTACATTTTGATTTTCCAAGACTTTGCTTGCTAGGCCAGTTCCTTCTTTTACAATTCCATATAATAAATGTTCTGTTCCTACATAGTTATGGCCTAATTCTGCAGCTATTTCATTAGCAATTTGAATAGCATTTTCGCTTGCATTTGTAAATTTATATGTCATAAGAATCAACTCCTTTTTATTTATTTTATACAATTTGTTTTATCATTTTTGCTCTCTCAATGTCTCTTTCATAATCGCCTAGTTGTTTTCCTACATATTTTTGTAAGTTAGCTTGTTTTGTATATAAATATAATTTATTTACTTGGGTATCATCTATTTCTTTAATAATACCCATATCTACTCCTAATTTTACATCTGATAATAATTTTTTACATTCCTCAGAAGTAATTTTTTGTGCATTTGTTAAGATACCATAAGCTCTATATACTCTATCTGCTAAGTCTATTTCATTTTTTCCTAAGTAGCTTCTTGCTAATCTTTCTTGCTCCATTATTTTTTCTGCAATTATTTTTTGATTTTTTAAAATTTCTTCTTCTGTAATTCCTAAAGATTGTTTATTAGATACTTGATATAAGTTTCCTTGAGTATTACTTCCTTCTCCATAGATTCCTCTAATATTCATTCCAAAGTTATTTACCACTTCTAATACTTTTTCTATATTTCCTGTTAAAGTAAGGGCTGGTAGGTGGAACATATTAGAAATTCTAAGTCCTGTACCAACATTAGTTGGGCAGCTTGTTAAAAAACCATATTTTTCACTATAGGCATAGGTAATATTTTGTCCTATCTTTTGATCAATTTCCAAAGCTAAATTCAATGCGTTTTCTAGCTCTAATCCTGGCGCTAATACTTGAATTCTTAAATGATCTTCTTCATTAACCATGATACAAATATTTTCTTCTTCATTCATTAAAATAGCACCAATATCATTTCGATTTAAGGCAAAATCAGGACTAATCAAATGCTTTTCTATCAAACTCATTTTCGTAATATCATCCATATCTTTTAATTGAAATAGTTTTAGTCCATACCCTAAATTTGGTATGATTTCTTCCATTTTTTCTACTATTTTTTTACCATCTATTTTGGTACATTTTGGCATAAAGGGAAAGTTTGCAAAATTTCTTGCGATTCTAACTCTTGTACTCGTTACCACATCGGATTCTTTTCCAGATTGTAAATACCAATTAAGCATTTTCTTTTCCTCCTTTTTTCTCTAACTTTTTAATTTCATCTCTTATTTTGGCTGCTTCTTCATATTTTTCCTCTTGAATTGCTTTTTTTAATTGTGACTGTAACTGTTCTAGTTTATTTTCTTCAGGATATATTTCTGTTTTTTCTAGCTTTATTTTACTTGTTTTTTCTTTTCTTTTTCCTGTATATCGATTTGCACCTTGTAGCCTTTTTAAAATAGGATCAATTCTATTTGAGAAGGCTTCATAACAATTTGCACATCCAAATTTTCCTATCTTCGTAAATTCATCATATGTCATCCCACAGGTATCACATTTTTCTTGTTTTGGTATTGCTAAACTTGGCATAAAGTTTAGTTCTGGCTCAAAGAAGTCTTCAAAAAAATTGGAAAAGCTAAGTGGCATATTAAAGTGCATATTTCCAATTCCTAATTCTTGACTACATTTTTCACATAGATTCATTTCCTTCTTTTCTCCATTGATAATTTGTGTATATTTTACATTGGCTTCTCTTTCATGACAACGATCACATAACATAAAAATCACATTCCTTTCTTTAATCAATTAAATTTAATAACATATTTTTAAAAATGTTTGCTCTAATCTTATCCTTTATTTCTGTATTTATCATAAGTACATTATCACTTGTTGCTACTTTTAATAGTTTTGCTTCTTTTTCGGAAATCATATTATAAGATAAAAAGTTATTAATAAAAATATCTACTTCATTTGCAGATATGCTATCTCCTAAAGTAGTAATAATATGCATAAAGTAGTTACTTTTTGTAATATTAATTTTTTTTATCTTAATACTCCCTCCTCCACCTCTTTTACTTTCTACATAATATCCTTGTTTTGGTGTAAATCTTGTAGAAATGACATAATTAATTTGAGATGGTACACAGCCAAAGTGTTCTGCTAAGTCATTTCTTTGAATTTCTATAAGATTGGCATCTTGTTCATCAAATAACTCTTTGATAAAATCTTCTATTATATCTGCAATTCTCATTTCTTCATCTCCTTTTGACTTTGACTTTCTTTGACTTACGTTATTATTATATCATGATTAAAAAAACATTCAAATTTAAAATTTGAATGTTTCTTTTTATTTTTTATGATTTTTCTTTATTTCCATTATTTTTCTCTTCTTTCTTCACTTTATCATCTGTTTTCGTTACTTCTTGCATTTTTCTAGCTTGTTCTTTTTGCTTTTCAATTGGTAGCCAGTGATGGTAAGAACAAACAAATTCCCCATAAAGCGTTGCATCTTCTCCGATCTCTTCCTTAAATTTACTCTTTGTTATTTCCTTTTCTTCACTCATACATAACACCTCTTTTATTGTTATGTACAAATTTTATTTTTTTATTCGTTAAAGATATTTTTTACTTCAGCATATATGCTATCACAGATATATTATAGAACGAGTACTATTATAATAACTTGCAAGTGTTGGTAGATTATTAACGCGGAAACTTGCTGGGTTCATATCCCCATCAGTCACATAGGCATAATCATTGCCCCTATGGCCTCGTCCTTCTCTTTCTCCTGATACTGCTGGACCTGCCGCTTCTAATGTTGATTCCCAGAAATTACCTTCTAAATCATATATATTTTTCATTTTATCTAATTCGTTTTGCCCTGACAAAGCTGGACTGATCATTAAGTTTCTATCACTGTGCCCTACCTGTGCTTCTTCTCCTATAAATTTGATCACTTGATCATACTGACATCCCCATATCATTTGTTGATTATTATTTATGTTTCTTAATGTATTATATAATCCATACCACATGTTAGCTCCCAGATAATTATCTCCATTGGTATTTGCCGATGTTAGTATTTTTTGATTCTTTTTACTATCTCCATTTTCTCCTACTTCATATCTGCTTATATAAAATCCTTTATTTTTTGCAACACTTGTTGCCATTAAGATAAAGTCACTTTTTAATTGTTCTATATCCAAATTATTATTTGGATCACTACTTAATACCCCTGGTTCATAATAATTATTCTTATTATATGTCTGTTTTCGGTCTGTAAAATTCATTTTATAAGAATATATGCTATTGCCTGTATCAACATTTGAACTAACATAAAGTCTTCCTACTAAATCGGTTGCTGTTTCTAGATGTTTTGTACATTTTAACGTATTTCCTTCTAATACTAAATTGCATTGACTTGTACTACTATTACTACTACACATCACCATACTATCAATATTATTTACTGGTATCCATATATATTGATTTCTACTGGTTAATGCTTCTTCATGGTTTTCCTCTGTGACAGGGTCAGTTCCTTCATATATCACTAATCCATCTTCGATTTTATTTTCTCCCCATACTTGTGATGCAATATATCCCTCTGGCATTGGGACTTCATCCGCTATTACTAGTGGTTTTGTTTCTGAAATTTTTCCGCTACTCACTTCAATGTAAAATTCATATTCTGGATAGATAACTCCTATATAATATACTCCATCTATTATTTCTTTGCCATCTGGTAAATCTTCTAATTTTGTTTTCAATGTTTCTTTTATCACGTTCCCGTATCTATCCATAGATTGTATTGTCATAATATTAATTTGTTCTTCTATATCTTTCTTTTCAGTTTCTATTTTTGCTTCCTTTGTTTTATCCACTACACCATTCGGATTTACAAGTGCTCCTATTCCTATCCCTGCTAAGATAATTAACACCACTACCGTTACTACTAATGCAACTAGGGTGATTCCTTTTTCTTCTTTCATTTTCTCTTTTACCTCCGTTTCTTTTTCTAGGACTCGCCTTGGACGAGTTTATACATTTTTTTGTCATTTCTTTGTAGTGGGTGTCGGCGAATCAATGTCATTAACTTAAGAAAAAATAAATTGTTATGCCTATAGTAAATAGAGTGCTTAGAAGCATTACATCTTATTGCAGACTTGAAATCCTTTATAATATTTACTAGTGTATCTATTAAATTTGATAATTTATTTGCTTAAGTTAATGACATTGTCGGTGAATGCGCCGACACCCTACATGTATTATCAATGAATTTTGAACCATTCATAATATTTTTTATTATGCTTCAGATAGATAGTTTTTATTCTTTTCTCTTCTTTTATTAAATTATATTGTGTGTGTGTGTGTGTGTGTGTGTGTGTGTGTGTGTGTTACTCTCCCAACGGTTTTCGCTTTCGTTCATCTTCTCTTTCTCCTTTTATTTCTTCACATGCTATTTTGTTCTTCTTTATCTTATATGTTTTTTTGCTCTCTTTGTCAAGTCTTTTTTTACTCCTTTTAAAATTCTATTGCATATATTATCTTTTCTTTATCACTCAATCTATTATCTTTATCATATTTTGATTTTTACTAATTTTTTTCAGTTAAGGAAGTATCCTTTCGCTTATTCTTCTAAATATTGTTTTACGATTTCCCATACGCTTTCGTCTTCTCTGTCTTTTGCCCAGAAAGCAACTCCTCCTAATTCGTATTCTCTTGCTAAGTTTAATTTTTCTTGAATAGATTGATTATCTTCTATCCACATTTTATAAGTTGTACTTCCATTGTTATATTCTATATAATTTTGTTTGGTTTCGTCATTCCATACTCTTTCTACTGAACTTGGAAATCTTCTACTAATATAACTTTCTGTATCTGCCATATCGATTACATCACTATCTAAGTCTTCTCCTTCTGTTTCATACCAAACTCTTGTATAGAATGGGATTCCTAATATCATTTTTTCTTTTGGAACTCCTTCTTGTTTTCCTACAAATTTGTCTAATGCTAATTTTACCCAGTCATATCCCGCTACACTTCCTGCTACTGTACTGCTTTCTC
Organism: uncultured Clostridia bacterium; assembly: GCA_944390445.1. Lineage (GTDB taxonomy): Bacteria > Bacillota > Clostridia > TANB77 > CAG-508 > CALXRW01. Next base: position 16,236 of record CALXQB010000001.1, read on the forward strand.
CATGTTGATCATATCCCATGAAAATCATGTAATCCACATTTTTAGCTAAATTATATCTATCAAAACATTGTGACCAAGTTTCTCCTCCATCTGGTGCTGTTACATCAACAGATAGTGTCATTCCATAATCTTTTAATCTTGGAGCTAATTCTACAATAAATCTTGTAAATAAATCTTTGTCTTCCATATACATGTTTTCAAAGTCAATGTTAATACCATCTACTCCATATTTTACTGCTAAATCTACAATTCCTTTAATCGTTTTTTCTCTTAGTTTAAAGTCATTCATAATTTCGCTGGTTGTTTCAATCATAGATTCGTTGGAAAACATAGCCCACACTTCATATCCTTGTTCTTTTGCCCATTCTACATAAGCTTGTCCTTCTTCTCCGGCTTTGTCTATGATATCTCCTTGTCCTAATCTTTTCAAGGCAAAGAAAGTTGGTGACACCACATTTACTCCTTCAATTGTTGTCCCACTTCTATCTGGTGCTGTTACATATTCTGAATAATAATCCCATACTAGGCTTACCCTTTTTAACTTTTCTTCTTCTGGCATTTCTTCTCTTACAGAAATAACATTAGCTAGTTTGTCTTCTTTAACATAACCAATTTTTCCTCTTTCAGTTCTAATTTCTGCCCAACCATCTTCTGAAGTAGATATTAATACTACTTTTTCTCCTTGCTCTACTTTATCTACTGTTCTAGAAAAGAATTTCATCCTTGATTTTACACTTAAGTTTTTAGAAGCATCTGCTTTTTGTTGTGATCTATTTAAAGAGTCTAGTAATAAAATGTCTGTTTCTTCTATATAGGTTGCTTCCATATGATAAACATCTTGTAATTCAAAAATTGGTAAATAATAAGTATCATCTTTTTGAATAGCTGGTGCAGCAGTTCTAATAATACTATCATTTATTTTTATTTCGTTTTCTCCCACTACCATAACTCCGATTTTATTATTATCAGTCGTAATAATTTGGTTGTATTGTTCGTCATAATAAATAAAGGAATCATAAAAATTTTCTAAGTCTTCCATAGATAAGTAAATATTTCCTTTTTCGTCAATATATACCTCTTTTTTTAGATGTGCTGTAATATTATTGTTATTAATAATTACATTTGTTCTGTCTGTAATTTCTTCATTTTTATAATTAGGTGAAATTACTAAAATAAATGCAACAATAGCAAGTGCAATTAGCACTACAATTCCTTTCGTAATGTAATTTCCCCTGCTTTTTCTTTCTTTTCCATGTTTATTTTTTACAGGTTTTTCATTGATTTGTTTGTTATTTTCTTCCATTTACTTGCTCCTCTATTTTATTTTTCTATTTTAATTACTATATCATAAAAGTATTTTTTAGTGAATATATTTTTATAAAATTTTTCATAAAAAATTTTCATGTAATTTAACACATTTTTCTTAAAATCACTTTCTTTTTTGTGTGTTTTATTGTATAATATTAATGTTAAGTGTCGATTTTTCAAATAAAGGAGGGTAATTTTCATGTGGATTGTTTGGCTAATCGCTGCAGGTGTCTTTTTTATAGGCGAAATTATTACGGTTGGCTTTTTAATTTTTTGGTTTGGTGTAGGAAGTTTAATTGCAATGGTTACTAGTTTTATTTTCCCAGATAATGTTCTATTGCAAAGTATCGTATTTTTAGTTTCTTCTACCGTTCTTATTCTTTGTACAAAACCAATTGTGAATAAGTATATTTCTAAAAAGTCTGTTCCTACCAATGTTTATTCTGTAGTAGGAAAAGTAGGCATTGTAACAAAGTCAATTTCATTTGAAGAACCTGGGCAAGTTAAAGTAGACGGTGAGGTGTGGACAGCTGTTTCAGAAGATTCTTCTACCATTGAAAAAGACACAGAAGTTACTATTCATAAAGTGGATGGTGTGAAACTAATTGTTTCCCCTATTCAAGTAACACAAAACAAATAGGAGGTTTTAAAATGATTCCTGTCATTATTCTTTTAGTAATTGTTTTAGTCATTGCATTTAAAACAATTAAAATTGTTAGACAGTCTGAAGTATACATTATAGAAAGATTAGGTAAGTTTCATAAAATAGCAGATGCTGGTCTTACCATTATTATTCCATTTTTTGATCATGTAAGAAGTGTAGTAAGTTTAAAGCAACAAACAATGGATATTCCACCTCAAGGTGTAATTACACAAGATAATGTTACCATTACTATTGACACTGTTGTGTTCTACCAAATTACTGATCCTGCAAAAGCAGTTTATGAAATTCAATCTTTGAAAAAAGGTATTGAATATCTTGCCATTACTACCATTCGTGATATTGTTGGTAAGATGGATTTAGATGCAACCTTTAGTTCAAGAGATGCCATTAATGATAAACTAAGAATTATATTAGATGAAGCAACAGATAAATGGGGTTGTAAAATTGATAGAGTAGAGATTAAAGATATTACCCCTCCGCCAGATATCCGTGATGCCATGGAAAAACAAATGAATGCAGAAAGAAATAAAAGAGCTTTAATTCTTCAAGCAGAAGGTGAAAGACAATCTGCTATCACCATTGCTGAAGGTCAAAAAGAGGCTGCTATTTTAGAAGCAGAAGCTGATAGAGAATCTAAAATTAGAAGAGCTGCCGGTGAAGCAGATGCTATTAAAAAAGTAGCAGAAGCAAAAGCAAAAGAAATTCAAATGGTTTATGAAGCAATTAAGAGTGCTAGCCCTGATGATAAATTAGTTCAATTAAAGTCTTTAGAAGCATTAGAAGAAGTTGCCAAAGGAGAGGCAAACAAAATCTTTATTCCTTTTGAAGCTACAGCTAGTTTAGCAAGTTTAGGTGCTATTCGTGATGTTATGACAGACGATGAAAAGAAGAAAAAAGCTTAAAATACATTAAGTACATAATTTCAGGTCGACACTTTTGTCGACCTGAAATTATGATATATACTCATTATAAAATACAGATTCCAAAAGGAGTGATAAAAGTAAAATGAATATTGCATTATTGAAAAAAGATTTATATCAATTCAGGTTTGCTATCATTCCTATTTTTCTCTATTTTATTTTTACGCAACTTCTTTTTGGAACAGTATGTCCTATTAGAATATTATTCAATTTTCCTTGTCCTGCCTGTGGATTAACGCGTGCAAGCATTTCCTTATTATGTGGAAATTTTATTCAAGCATTCCAATATAATATTACTGTTGTTTTTTGGTGGATTCTTATCATTTTATTTATAATTGATAGATATTTTTATAAATTAAAATTTAAAGTATTTCCAACTTTATTTATTATTGTTGGAATCTTAACACTCCTATTGTATGTCATCCGTATCTCTTCTTATATAGTATGATATGAATATAAAGGATTATTTTGCTTATTTTTTTATATGGAAAATGTTTTTTATTTTATTTATAATTCTTGCAAATATTGATTTTTTATATGGTATCATTGCAGTTTCATTTGCTATTTGTTCTTCTACATTTTTTGTTTCTTGTTTTTGCTTTTTGAAAATATTATCTGGGTTATATCTTTCTCTAAGTTCTAATTGATATTTTTCTTCATTGTTTTTTAAAATGTTATTTATTTCTGCAACTTCATTTTCATCTTCACACCAATAATTTAAATATAATAAGACAATGATAGCCATGGTTTCTTTTCTTATATTTTGTTCATTTAAAGGCAACTCTTCTATATATTGTGGATTATAATTGATTGCTCTTTTTTCCTTTAACATATTGCATTATCAACCATATATGATTTCCATCCTTCTTGTTCCATTTCTTCTTTCATTTTATGCAATTGTTCCATATTCCTACTTGAAATTAACTCATTAAAATTTTTAGATATATCATCCATATTCGTAGAAAGTTCTTTAAAGAGTTTTTCTTTCTCTTTTGGCGGTAAATCTGAATAATGTTGTTCATTTTTTATAAAGCTCTTGCTTCCATCTTGTTCTTCACAATAATATCCTAAAATAAATTGTGGTGGTATTTCCCTTAATTTTGAGCAAATCCTATCAAAAATACAATGTTCTTCATATTGTTGTCCAGCTGTTCTTCTGTTTTTCTCTGGGAATCCTAGAAAAATCTTTTCTCCTTCTTCATTTTGTATATATGAAGGGACAGCAATGATAACATTTGCTTTTGTTCCTTCTCCAAATTTATATCCAACAATTTCTTGTCTTATTTCTTCTGAATCTTCATTTACTCCTAGAGAAATTGCTGTGCTTAAAATTGTTTTACTATTATTATTTAAATTTAATCCTTGGCTATTTATACTTTCTGCTATACTTTGTTTTTCTTCTCTACTACCTTTATCTATTCCATGAATTCCTATGCCATATTCTCCTTGTTCTAGACCACCAAGAATATCTTCTAAATTTGATTGCTCCGTTTTCGATTTCTGTTTTTTATCTAGCTCTTGATAAATAATTTCAATGTCTTTATCGCTTTGAAATCTATGTAATGTCCCAATTCTAATTTCAATTAAATGTGCTTTTTCTGTCATAATTGATCTGACATTTGTTAGTCCTAAAGCATATGCAGCCGAATGGTCTATATAAAATTTTCCATCTCTTCTATATACTCTTAGTTTTCTCTTTGTTCTCATTATTAGTTTAGTTTGTTCTCCTAATTGTTCTTTTTCTTTCTCTCTAACTCTTAAATCAGTTCGTGAAAGTAATTTCATCTTTTCTCTTGTTTTTTCATTACTTTCGTATTGTAGCATAATAAACTCCTATTATATCTAAAAAGATATACAATTTTATTTTTAATAAATCATATCACAATATCATTATTTTTTTCAAACATTTTCAATTTTTTTATAAAAAATTTGAAAATTTAATTAAACTGTGATAAAATTATTAAATAATCAAAAGGGGGTATTTATATGTCAGAAGAAAATAATACAACAAATACACAACCAAATATTCCAGATGAGTATAAACCAATTAGTATGTGGGGATATTTTGGTTATGAGCTTTTATTTGCAATTCCATGTGTAGGATGGATATGTTTAATTGTTTTTGCATTAGGTGGAACTTCTAATGTTAATCTTAAAAATTTTGCTCGTTCTTATTTTTGCTTTTTAATTCTTGCTGTTATATTAGGACTTATTGGATTCCTTCTAGTTGGTGGTATTACAGCAGCTAATACATCATTTTTATTAAGCTAAATATGTAATTATTAAATCAAGAAAATCAACCATATATACCTATATTTTATCCGCAAAACTCTCAAGGTTCAAGGAGTAATCCGTAAGCAGCAGGCTGTTCGAGCTTTTGCTTCAAAATATAGGTATATATGGTTGAAATTAAAATAAAGAAAGTACTTCACTTAATTTAATAATATTGCACGGATGGATACATACAAATTTTTATTTTTAAATGATAAGTCTCATTTTTTCTTACATCATTCCTAATTTTCTCACAAATTGTTTTCCTTTTTTCATCATTTTTTTCTTATTGCTACACATACCATCTGCACACATAAGAGCAATTCCTCCTACTACCATGCCTCCTATTAGCATACCTTTTACAAACTTCATCCTTGTTTTTCCTCCTTTTTTCTTTTTTCTTTTATTATGCCTTTTTCTTTTTCAAAATATACTCTTTTACAAAATAATATATTTCATGAATGGCAATTAATCCTAAGAAAATCCCAAAATATTTTTTTAAATTTTCAGATGAAATTACTGTAGAAATCTTAGCACCAATCATTGCTCCTATCACTCCAAAAAGAATAATAATTTTTGCTGTTTTCCAATCTATATTTTTATTTTTTGCATTTACCATGATGGCACTAATAGAAGTGGGAATAAAGAAAATTAAATTGGTTGCTTGTGCAATATGTTGCTCGATTCCTAAAAATACAGAAAGAACTAAAATTAAAATAGTTCCTCCTCCCATTCCTGTTCCACTTACAATTCCAGATATAAACCCTACTAAAATTTCAAACATTTTTCTCCTCTTAAAAAATCATCCTTATAGATGCATATATTAAAAATATGGTAAAAGCAATTTTTAAAATTTTAGGAGACAGTTTATTTAAAAGTTTTGATCCCACATATCCTCCTATTACTCCTCCTATGGCACATAACATTCCTATTTTCCAATCGATAAAATCATTTCTAAAATAGATAATACCACTTACTAGTACCATTGGCATGATACATAACACAGAAGTTGCCCTTGCTTTTACATCTGTCATTTTTAATAAGTATATAAAAGCAGGAACTAGTATGAGACCTCCACCTGATGTGAAAAATCCACTAATAATTCCTGCTAATATTCCAATTCCTGCTTTTTTCCACATACTAACACCTTGTTTTAGTATGTGTATTTTTTTACTAAATATGTATTTTATTTTTTTTGATGGTATCGTCTTCGATATAATATTGAGTACCTAACATTTTATCTGGTAAATATTGTTGTTCTACTTGGTGCATTGGATAGTCATGAGGATATTTATATCCTTGTCCATAACCATGTTCTTCCATTCCTTTTGCTGGTGCATTCCTAATATGCATAGGAATTTCACCTGTGTCTTTTGTTGCAACATCTCCTAATGCTTTATTGATCGCTAAATAACTTGCATTAGATTTTGGTGCTTTTGCAACATATACCGCTGCTTCTGCTAATATAATTCTTGCTTCTGGCATTCCTACATAATGTACGGCTTGCATAGCAGATGTGGCAATTACTAATGCGTTTGGGTCTGCCATTCCTACATCTTCTGATGAGCAAATAACAATTCTTCTTGCCAAAAACATAGGGTCTTCTCCTCCATTTAATGCTCGTGCTAAATAAAAAATGGCAGCATCTGGATCACTCCCTCTCATAGATTTTATGAATGCACTAATATTATCATAATGAGAATCTCCATTTTTATCAAATAAAGCCTTTCTTTTTTGGATACTTTCTCCCGCAACTTTATCTGTAATATGGATATAACCATCTGCTGATATTTGGGTTGTTAACACTGCCACCTCTAAACCATTTAAAGCAGTTCTTACATCCCCTCCTGCCACTTCCGCTATTTTTTCTAATGTACTTTCCTCTATTTTTATTTTAAAAGTGCCTAATCCTTCTTCTTTTTCTAACGCCTTTTTCAATATTACTAGAATATCCTTTGTTTGAAGTGGTTCTAGTTTTACTACCATAGACCTAGAAATTAAAGCTTTATTCACTTCAAAATATGGGTTTTCCGTTGTTGCTCCAATTAATATCACAACACCCTCTTCTACATATGGTAGTAAAGCATCTTGTTGTAATTTATTAAAGCGATGTATCTCATCAATAAATAAAATACATTTTCCTGTTGGGTTTAGTAATGTATTTTGTGCTTCTTGTATCGCATTTTTAATATCTGGTACTCCAGATGTTACTGCATTTAATTTTATAAATTTATATTTTGTAGTTTCACTAATTACCTTTGCTAAAGATGTTTTTCCACATCCAGGTGGTCCCCAAAGAATAATACTAGATAATCTATCTGCTTGTATGGTACGGTATAATATTTTATCTTTTCCTAATACATGTTCTTGCCCAACAAAATCGTCTAATTTTTTTGGTCTCATACGGTAAGCTAATGGTTGATTCAAATCCACTTTTTTTCACATTCCTTTCTTCTATTTTGCTAACAAAATAAGTGCTTTTTTTATGCTATCTTCTAATGCTAATTCTTTAACATCTATCTTACCTATTACTTGATTAATTTCATATCTGGTATATCCAAGTACTTGCAATGCTGCAATTAATTCGTCAACTTTCTCTTCTCCTTGATTTATTTCTACAATTTCTTCTGGTTTTTCTGTTGCCGTTTCCGTTTTTAGTTTGTCCTTTAATTCTAATACAATTCTAGCTGCCGTTTTTTTACCAATTCCAGGTATTTTTACTAATTTTGATACATCATTGGTAATGACAGATAATGCAAAACTAGATGGGCTTACTTCTGATAACATACTAATAGCAGATTTCGCCCCAATACCACTAACAGAGAGTAATAATTCAAACATTCTTAATTCTTCTTGATTGTTAAATCCATATAAACTAATATTGTCTTCTCTAACATGGTGATGTGTATAGATTTTGACCTGTGCGCCTATTTCTCCAAGCTTTTCTATTGCTTTTTGTGGCATATAAATTTGGTAACCAATCCCACCTGTTTCAACAATAATATAGAGATTACTTTTTACTTCTAAACTTCCTTTTATATATGCATACATGAATTTTGCCTCCTCATTTTTATCAAACAAATTTTCTGTTGTTATTGTATCATATTCTTAGTTTTTTTCAAGCATTTTTTAAAATTTCTTTTCAGTTGATTTTTGTTTGTTTTTTTTATATAATTCTATTCTAGGAGGTTTTTATGAGTCATTTTTTAGATAGAACGGAAATGTTAATTGGAAAGGAAAAAATACAAAAATTACAACATGCTACAGTTGCTGTTTTTGGTATTGGAGGTGTGGGTTCATATACAGCAGAAGCCTTAGTCAGGGCTGGTATTGGAAATTTAGTTATCATAGATCATGATAAAGTAGATATTACTAATATTAACCGCCAGTTAATTGCAGATACTACTACAGTTGGTCTTCCTAAAGTTTTGGTTGCGAAAGAAAGATATTTAAAAATTAATCCTGATCTTCACATTACTGTTTTTGAGAAGTTTTTTAATGAAGAAACACTTCCAGAATTAATGGAGATTTCATATGATTATATCATAGATGCAATTGATTCTGTTTCTTCTAAAATTCTTTTGATTGAAACAGCTTACCAAAAAAAGATTCCTATTATTTCTTGTATGGGAACTGGTAATAAGTTAAATCCTTCTTTATTTGAAATTTCCGATATTTCTCATACAGAGGTCTGTCCTCTTGCTAAAGTAATACGTAAAGAATTAAAAAAGAAAGGAATTCTAGATTTGAAAGTAGTATATTCAAAAGAAAAACCTCACAAAATAGATACGGAATCATCTTGTCCAGCTAGTATTTCTTTTGTTCCTTCTGTTGCAGGTCTTTTAATGGCGAGTGAAGTGATACAAGAAATTTTTTAATTTTTTTCTTTTTTAGAAATTATTTTTATAACTCCCATTTATTTTGCACATTTTCCCCGATTTCACATGAAAATTTTGGCATATTTTTAAATTTAATGGTTAAAATATACTTATATATTTCTATGAAACAAAACTTTTCCATGCTATAGTTTTTTTGGGGGAAGGTGATGTATATGGCAATTGATTTTTGTGTCATTGGTGAAAGATTAAAAGCCAATAGAATAAAACGAGGAATTACCCAAGAAGCTCTTGCTGAAAAGCTTGGTGTTTCTGTAGCTTTTTTAAGTAGAATAGAAAGAGGTAGTTCTCATATTAATTTAACGAGATTATCTCAAATTTGTGAAATTTCAGATATAACAGAAGGAGAAATTCTAAATGGTGTTTCTACAAAATCTAAAAATTATTTAACCACCGATTTTTCTTCTTTGTTAAAAAATTGTCCACCAGAAAAATTAAGATTAATTTATAAAATTGCTAAAACGATTGTTGAAGATGAAGAAGGACAAATCTAGCTTCGCTAGACCTTTTCTCTACTTTTTAATATTTGTTACATTAATTTAAGGTCTAGCAAGAAGCGTATAAGATTTGTCGACACGAAAAATTGCAAAGCAATTTTTCTGTGCATCTATATTTTTTTACTTTATAGGAAATGCAATTTCCTATAAAGTAAAAAATTTTTCTTTTAAATCACAATATTCTATCATATGTAAAAATGGCAAGAGTATTAATATTTACTCTTGCCATTTTTATATTATTTTATCCTAATATTTTGGCTTCCACTTGTTCCATTTTATATTTCTGTGTTACTTCGTCTAACTTGAATTCTACTAAAGATTTGTCTAGTGTTTCTTCATTTTGTCTTAAGTCTGTGGTGAAATAAAATTTTATTTGTTCAATTTCCAATTTCTTGGTTACGATCACTTTAAAAGCTTCTACCATGTGTTTGTCATCTTCACAGTCTAATATTAGTTGTGGCATTTTTTCAAATCCAGAGTCCATTGGGATAAAACTCTCATAAAAGTCTTTGTATAATTTAAGTCTTTCTTCTAATTTTCCTTCCCAATCTTCTTCTCTTCTAATCACTTCAAATAGAAAGTTAGCTGTCTTTTTATCTTTCCCAATTTTTATTCCACAACCAGTTACTTTAAATACTTTCCCTAATTTTTTTGCAGTAACAGCTGGTTTTACGGTATAGTCCTCAAAATTTTGTGCCTTTTTTAAATAAGCAATAATAATTTGATTTCCCGCCAGTCTTTTCTTAATCATAGGAACTGGTTTGGTATTATCTGTTGGTTGCCATTTACATTCTACACCTCTTGAATTTAATAAATATTTTCCCATTTTTTCTAGGCAATAAATACGGTAAATTCCTTTTCCTTCTTCTGATGTAAAATAATATCTTGTTAGTATTTTAGTTTTAATTAATTGTTCTAATTTATTATTTAGTTTGTCTTGTGTTTTAATTTCTTCTGGTATTTCTTTTATGGTTAATAATTGGTATAATTGTCTAGATGTAATAAATTCAAATTTATTGACAAGTTCCATAATTTTAAAATGGATATCATTAATATGCCCTAAATTAATTTTATGTATAATTTGGTTCATAGATACATACCCATCTTTTCCATCAAATTTTTTGATTTCTCCTTCTCTTATTGCAAATGGTGATACTTTTGCTTTAATTTCATTGTCTTCAACCATAATTTTGAGAACCTCCCTTTTTCTTTTATTATATCTATTTTTTTTGCTATTTGCAAGTTAATTCTTTTACTTCTTCTTTTGTTAAATATCTCCATGTTCCTATTTTTAAATCTTTTACATGGATATTTCCTATTTTACTTCTATGAAGTGCTAATACAGGTTTTCCAATTGCTTCACACATTTTTCGAACTTGCCTGTTTCTTCCTTCATGTATGGTTATTTCTAGTCTTGTTGTTTTCTTTTCTTCCTCTTTTTTTAGTATTTTTACTTTTGCTTTTTTTGTTAATTTTCCATCAATCATTACACCATTTTTTAACTCTTCTATTTCTTTTAAAGTAACATCTCCCTTTATGGTAACTGTGTAAGTTTTTTCAATTTCATGTTTGGGGTGTGTTACTTGGTAAACAAACTCTCCGTCATTTGTTAAAAGAATAGCTCCTGATGTATACATATCTAGCCTTCCTACTGGCACGAGTCTTACATTTTTTATTTTCACTAAATCTAACACAGTATCTCTATCAAATTGATCTTTTACAGTTGTAACATATCCAATAGGTTTATTTAATAAAATATATATCTTTTTCTCTTTTTGGTTTGTAAGTTCTTGGTCTTTGAATGTAATTTTATCTTTTGTAGGATCAATTTTTGTTCCTAATTGAGTAACTATCGTTCCATTTACTTTTACAAGACCTTGCAGAATATATTCTTCACATTTTCTTCTAGACGCAATCCCTTTTTCTGCTAGATATTTTTGTAATCTTTCTTCCATTTTTCTCCTTTCTATAAAACAGTTTCAAGTTGACCTAAAATTTCTTCAAAATATTTTGGTAGTGGAGCTATTAATTTTATTTCTTTTTGTGTAATAGGGTGTTTAAATTCTAATTGTTTTGCATGTAGCATTTGTCCTTCTACTCCAAATTCATTTTTTCCATTGGAATATACCATGTCTCCTACAACAGGATGTCCTATTTCTGCCATATGTACTCTAATTTGATGTGTTCTTCCTGTTTCAATTTTGACTTCTAATAGCGTATATTTTCCATACCTTTTTAAAACTTTAAAGTGTGTAATGGCTTCTTTTCCTTTTTTCGTTACCGCCATTTTTTTTCTATCTTTTGTGCTTCTTCCTATTGGCATTTGAATGGTTGCTTCGTTTTCTTGAATGTTCCCTCTTACAAGAGCAATATAAGTTTTCTTGATTTCTTTATTTTTTAGTTGTTCACTTAATCCAATATGTGCTTTATCATTTTTGGCTACAATGATTAGCCCTGAAGTATCCTTATCTAATCTATGTACAATTCCTGGTCTTATTTTACCCCCTATACCAGATAGGCTTCCTTTACACCTTGCCATAACTGCATTTACTAGTGTATGATCTGGATTCCCGTTTCCTGGGTGTACTACCAACCCTTTTGGTTTGTTGATAACAATTATATCATTATCTTCATAAATAATATCTAATGGAATTTCTTGAGGTTCTAGCTCTATTTCTTCTGGTTCCTCTTCTTCTATTGAAATTTTATCTCCTATTTTTACAATGTATGAGTTTTTTTCTATTTTTCCATTTACTTTTACTTTTTCTTCTTTTATTAATTTTTGTAGTCTTGTTCTAGAGATTTCTGTTTCTTGATTTTTGATGGCTTTGTCTAACCTTTCTCCTCCTATTTTTATGGTAAATTCCATTTATTTTCCTCCTAGATAATCTCTTTTCTTTAAGTGATTTTTTAAAGAACGGGCGATTAAAATCGCCCCTACATTTTTATAACCAAGATTTATTTATGCAACATATTATTCAGCTTTTATTGGTTCAAATTTTCCTTTGGTTTTATCTTTTTTAAAAATAAGTTTTACAACATATACTGGTAAAACACTCATTCTAACAATTCTTTTGGGTTCTCTTGCTAATCTCCATAACCACTCCATCCCCATCTTTTGTATTGCTTTTGGTGCTCTTTTTATTCTTCCTGCTTCATAGTCGAAGGTACCACCTTGTCCTGTTGCTACATCTACTTTTAGTTCTTTCCTATGGTGATATATCCATTTTTCTTGTTTTGGAGCTCCCATTGCCACAAATACAATATTGGGTTGTAATTGATTGATTTCTTCTATCACTTCTCTTTCCTTTTCTCCTTCTATGTATCCATCATGAGTTCCGACGATTTTCAGATTTGGGAAAGATTTTAAAACATTTTCTTTTGTTTTTTCTGGAATTCCTGGCATTCCTCCTAATAGATAAACCGTAAAACCTTCTTTTTCTGCCACTCTTAGTACTTCTCTAAAATAGGCTTGTCCTGGTATTCTTTGCTTGAATTTCTTTTTTTGCATTTTTGCTCCTAACATAATCCCCACACTATCGGGAGTGGATAAGTCAGACTGTTGCAAAATGTCAAAGAATTCCTTATCTTTGTTGGCTTTCATAACAAATTCTGTATTGGGTGCAAATATCATTTTACATGTTTTATGACTCTCTAATATAAGTCTTTTAGTAATTTCTCCTGATTCCTCTAACGTAATATTGTCTATTGGCACACCTAAAATGGTAATTTGTTCTCTCAATTTGTTTTTCCTCCATCTTTATTTTTTATGTAATATACGGCTGTTACAATCGCTAAACTTAACCAACCTATTACAATTAAAATATCTGCTATATTAAATACTGGAAAAGAAATGATTGGCGAAAAATCTATGAAGTCTAGTACAAATCCTCTTACAATTCTATCAATTAAGTTACTAATTCCTCCTGCTAATATCATGCTTAATATAACTTGCGTTTTTCTGTCAATTCGGTCTTTTTGTATGATCATAAACCTTATGATAATTCCTAATATGATGATATTTACTAGGACAAACATCATTGTACTATTTTGACCTACTCCAAATGCCCCTCCTCTATTTTCTACATAGGTAAAGTTTAATACATTAGGAATGATATTTTTGATTTCTTTTCCTATATTTTCTACTATATAAAATTTGGATATTTGGTCTATAACAATAAGCAATATCACTAATATTATAATTACATATGGTTTAAAATTCTTTTTTCCTTCGTCTTTCATTTTTTCTTTTCCTTTCTTTTGAAAATTTAATAGCGATTATTTTCTAATCATTTGATACATTTCTTTTATATACGCAGAAATATTTATCTGAATATAATTCTTCATATCCTTCATCTCTACTAATAAACATGTTTAATTTTGATTTTTTATATAAAATGACATGAGTGATTTCATATTCTTTAAATTTATCTTCATAATATACCCCAAGGTTGGAGATATTCATAAAGTCTGAGAAAATATCCTTTCCTCCATTAAATTCTGGTGAATACAAGTCAGCTCGTGAATCAATAAATACTGGTATATCATTTAATAATAAATAACTGCCATAATTATATTCGTTAAATAGACGCATGGTTTTTAAATCAATATTGTTCTTAATATATTCTGCAGCTTGTACAGGATAATTGCTTTCACTAACAAATTTATCGTCTAGTTTTGGCTTTATAATCGTCATACTACATACTACAATAATTGAAAAAGTGAGTAATGTTCCTATATATTGTGTCACTATTTTTTCTACTCTTTCTAAAAATCCATCTGCATATTTGCTTAAGAAAGCATATATCAATCTTCCTAAAACAGGTACACATAGCAAATATACAAGCGACATTTGTCTTCTACTACTAAATGCAAGTAAAACTAATCCTCCCAAAAGGAAACCGGCTTTTAAACGAATTTTTGTGTCTGTAAACATTAAAATTGCAATATAAACAATTAGTAAAACTAAGAATTCTTTTGAATTAATTAATGTTAGAGGCAAATGTTCATTAATATTCTCTGTTGTGTTTCCTTCCATAGTTTTTACTAAATAAGTATATGGAGTATCTCCTAAAGGTGTTAAAAGTCCTGTTAATACACAAATAAGCATTATAATGATTAACCATTTTGCCTGATCATTTTGTACAACATTAATTTTGTAGCTTTTACTTCTTGATTTTTTTACTCTCTCATCAAAATTATCAATACTTTTTTGTAGCTTTTCTATCTTTTCTGTGTATTTCTTAACTTTTTCTTCCTCTACCCCCTTCTCCAATTTCTTTTTTAATATGGAAATTTGCTTTTTACTAACGATTGGTGAAACTTTCCCAGCAATAGATACAAGATATTCACCAATATATGGTAAATAAAGGACGAAATAAAATGGCCATACTGCTACATGGAGATTAGCAATTAGTATCGAAATAGCGATTAGGAAAATAGGATATCTTTTCTTTTTGGTTTCTAAGAACATTTCGATAAAATATATGGTTAATACAAATAAAATAAAGGTAACTAATTGTGCTCTTGCTGTAATAAAGGATTTGGCCAAATAAATCGCTGCAATTGTTAGTACAAAAGCAATTACTCTATTCTGAATTAATTTTTTACTTGTAAAATAAAGTACCAAACCTAATATACATGTTAAAAGAATGGTTGCTACATAGATTCCTGCATAACCAAAAACATTATAAATCAGAAAGGTAAGTACGTCATATAACCAGTGTGGATAGGTATATGGTAAGTCTTCATGCCATGAAAATGGATCCATATGCGTAATTCCATTTTCCATGATATATTCTCCTATTTTAATTGTATAAAACGTGTCATTTTGAAAAATGACTGGTGTAATTGCGATACAAAAGATTAGAATACAAATAACTGCAATTACACTAAATTTTGTTCCTTGTTTCATGGCTTGTCTCCTCTTATCATCTATTTTTTCTATTATATATAAAAAATCCAAAAAAGTATAGCTTTTTTGGATTTTTTATTTAAATTGTATTTTTTTATATTGCTTCTTGATTTTCAGTTTGTTCTTCTTTTACAGCATTTCCTTCTTCATTGATTACTTCTAAGCTTATAATAGAAACTTCATAAGCAACTCTTTGTTCAGATGTACCATCTTCGAATTTCTTTTCATAAGTTCTAGATTGTACTCTTCCTGTTATTTTAATTCTTGTTCCTACTTCTACGTTTTGGCAAAATCTTGCATTTCTTCCCCATGCGATACAAGGAATATAATCAGATTTACTGTAAGACCTATTTACTGCTAATAAGATATCTGATATTTCTCTTCCAAATGGTGTTTGTCTATAGATAGGTTTTTTACAAATATAACCTTGTAATACTACTTCGTTTGAATTTGCTTCTTTCTTAACAACACCGTCTTCAATAATTTCTTCTCTTGGTGTAATCTCTTTTGCAAATACAGTAAGAATTAATTTACTTTTTTCGTTTTCATACCCATTGTAGGATCTAAATTGTCCTTCTACTAAAATTTTGTTTCCAATGCTTAAATCTGTTTCCATAATTAATCTTTCAGATACCGTAATAGGAATAATATCTGAGATATCACTTAATCTTGGAACATCTAGATTAAATATGTAGAATCTCTCCCCATAGATTTCATGACTAAATTTTTTTTCACTTGCTACTTTTCCTATTAATACCAAGTGATTGTTTTCTGTATAGTTTGTAATCAATTTCATTTCCTCCTTATATTTATCCATTGTGTGTTCGTTATTTTGTAATTGGTATTTAATGGTATGGTTACCATCCTATGCTATTATACTACTTTTTTTGTGTTTTGTCTACATAAAATGTTAATTTTTTTCATTTTTTTGTATTTTTAGCTGATATAAAAGGCATATTGTCCCTATTACCATATCTACATACTTATTGGAACTGCTATTTTTTATTGCAATTTCCTGTTGTTCAATTTCTTTTTGTCTAATTGTTTTAATATTTCTTTGTATACATAATAATGTATTATCTTCTTCTACACTAGATGCCGTTATAGTTGCTTTTGAATTAAAACCATAAGTAATGACAATGGCATTTAAATCTTTTATATTATCAAAATTGTTATTTACATCCATGTTTAATAAAATATATTTTGTTTCTTTTAATAGATGATTTGTTTCTTCTTTATATTCAATAGGTAACATCTCATCAATAATAACTGTTTCTAATTTTATATTTTTTAGATTTTTTATGCTTTTTTCATTAATTGTTATGATTTCACTATTGATATCATTTTCTTTAAATTTTTTATTCAATTTATGGATAATTTCTGTTTCATTATGTTTTTCTGACATAATACCAATTAAAGGCATCGTTCTCTCCTTCATTTTATCTATTTATATTATTCCATATTTTGTATGAAATATTCATTATTGTAATTTTCTATATTTTGTATGTTTTCTTCTTGGATAGAAGATGCCGCTTCAATAGCTGCCGTATTTCTTTCTTGTTTGGTGGCATTGGCAAATAAAAATAATGCTACAATAATAGAGAGTGTAATCATACAAGATATCATCTTTTCTTTTTTTAATAAAATAAGCAATTTAAAAACCCTCCTAAAATAAGCTAATATATTTTTATGCTTATTTTAAAAGGATTATACTTTTTATTTCTTATTTTTTAATTTCTTTTTGACTTCATAATAAAATTGAATCCACGTATATATATGTTTTATTCTTACATCTCGAAAATCTTTATTAAAAATATTATCATAAATGAAGGTTTTTACACCTACATTTGCCACTTCTAGGCATTTTAATGGTTCATCATCCATAAATACATCAATGTCTAATTCTTTACACAGTTTTGCTTTGTCTTCCACTTCTACAAATAGTTGGTCATATTTTATTTCGTTTTTCTCAAGCCATTCTTTTGACTCCTCATATGGTTCATGAAACCATACCTTATTTCTACTACTGATAATGAAAATTTTATGCCCATCTTGCCATAAATAATTTATTACTTGTTTAGCAAATGGCCTAGGAGGATAGTTTTTTTCTGCTTCATACAATCCTTCTTCAAACCATAGTCGAAAATCGTTTTTCTCTGACCAGTTAAATATTTCTATGGTATCTCTTCCATAGGGATTAATTAAATTTTTTCCGCTTAGCTTTTCATAGTCAAATTTTTGTCCATATGCTAATCGATTTTCGTGAGAATTGGTTAGAGTATCATCAATATCAAGACCTATATTCATTTTCTTTCCCCCTTTTTTTAATAATGCTCATATATCTGTTTTTTCTATTTTTTCCTTTGAAATATTAAAAATTCTTTCAGCAATTTCTCCAAATTTCTTTTCTTCCTTTGTTAAGTAAATTTTGTAGTTTCCTCTTGTTTGATTGTTTCTTAGGTTTTCTTTTTCTAATTTTTCTTTTACATATTGTGCTGTAATATATGATGGATCAATGATTTCTGCTTTATTTTGCAATGTTTCTGCTATAAACTTTTTATAGATTGGATAGTGTGTGCATCCTAATATTAATTTATCGACTTCCTTATTTTGAAAAGGTAATAAATATTCTCGAATTGCCTCCTTTATTTCTTCAATTTGTCTATCCTCTTCTGCCATAGATGCCAACAATGGGCAAGCTTTATTCCATACTTTTGCTTGTGGAATATGCTTTACAATTTCTTTCTCCCATGCATTACTTCGAATGGTTCCTTCAGTTGCCATTACACCAATAACATCGTTTCTTCCCTTTTTCTTCATTTCTAAAATAGTAGGTTCTATAATTCCTACGATAGGAATTGCATGCCTACTTTTTACTTCTTCTAAGGCATGACTTGTTGCTGTACCACATGCAATTATAATTAACTTTACCCTTTGTTGTAAAAGAAAAGTTACATTGTTTTGGGTAAAATTAATAATTTCCTCCCTACTTTTTTCTCCATAAGGGAAATTTTTTGTATCACCTAAATAAATGAATTCTTCTTGTGGAAGCTTTTCTATTAATTGTGAAAGGATCGTAAGCCCTCCAATTCCAGAATCAAATATGCCAATTGCCCTATTATCCACTATTTTTCCTCCTATTTATCATTCCTCTCGCTGCTTTTTTACCAGAGGCAACTGCTCTTACTACTGTTGATTTTTTTTCTGTTAAATCCCCTCCTGCAAATATCCCGTCTTTCTCTGTCATACCGTTTTCATCTACTGTAATAAGTCCTTCTTTCGTATGAAGTCCCATGGTTTCTATCAATTGTGAATCAGGTGTTAGACCAATTGCTAAAACAATAATATCTGCTGGCAGAGTATATTCAGAATTTTCTACTTCTTTTACTTTACCTTCTTCTAGCCTTGTTTTGACACATGTTATTTCTTTTCCAGAAAAGGCAATTACTTTTGTCAAAAATACAATTTCAATTTCCTCTTTTAAACAGTCTTCCACTTCACTATTATTAGCAGGCATATTTTCTCTATCCCTTCGGTAAAGAATACATACTCTCTTGGCTCCCATTTTTTTGGCAGTTCTTGCACAGTCCATTGCTACATTTCCACCACCAATTATCATGACTTGTTTTGATAAACAAATATTTTCTTTCTCATAATATTTTTTTAAGAAAATATCTGATGTGTATACCTCTTCTTCTCCTAAATCATATGTACTTGGTTTTCCTGCACCAATTCCTAAAAATATGTCATCATATCCTTCTTGTCTTAGTTTTTCTATTGTGATTTCTTTTCCAAACTCTATATTTGTTTTAAAAACAACTCCAGCTTTTTTTAGTCTTTGTGTAATTTCATCTATTAAATTTTTGGGTAATCTAAAATCTGGAATTCCATATCTCAAAATTCCACCTAATTCTTTTTCTTTTTCAAAAACAGTTACTCCAAAGCCTTCTTTATTTAATTCGTGTGCTACAGTTAAACCTGCTGGTCCAGAACCAATTACTGCAATTTTCCCTTCTTTTTTTGTTTGGTGAATAATCTCTTTTCTATTTTGGGTAGCCCAATCATTTACTTCTTTTTCTAACATTCCAATAGAAACTGGTTTTCCTTTTATTCCACGCACACAACTACCTTGACATTGTTCTTCTTGGTAGCATACTCTACAACAAATACTACTTAAAGGATTATTATCTTGCAAAAGATCATAGGCTCCTTCTAAATCTCCTTGTTTCATTTTTTGAATAAAACCTGGTATATCTGTATGAACAGGGCAACCGTTTACACTACATGGTTTGTTTTTGCAATTTAAACATTCTTCTATTTTTTGCTGAATTTCTTTTTCCATTTTTCTGCCTTTCTATTGATTATGTAATATGATTTCTTTATGTAGGTCGGTTAAGTCACGCCACCCCACTACATGTTAAATGATTCATTTTTCATTCTGATCAATATCACATTTTGGGTCGGTCAAGACCGACCCCTACGATGTTAAATAAATTTTATTCTATATTTATGCCTTGTAGAATGCTTCATATGCTCTATGTGCTTCGTAAATATCGAATTTGCTTGTTACTTCACATGGAGCATGCATAGATAATACAGGAATACCACAATCAATTACGTCCATTCCTTTATTCGCTAGAATGTAAGCAATCGTACCTCCGCCTCCTACATCTACTTTACCAAGTTCTGATAATTGATACTGTATATCATTTCTTTCGAATATATTTCTTACTTCTGCAACATATTCAGCATTAGCGTCTGATGCCCCTGATTTTCCTCTTGCTCCTGTGTATTTATTTAGTCCTACACCATGTCCTAAGCGAGCGCAATTATTTTTTTCAGATACTTGTGGATAAGTTGGGTCTAATCCTGCATCAACATCTGCTGACAACATTTTAGAATGGCAAAATACTTCTTCTAGCGCATTTGGTTTGTTTTCTCCTGTTTTATTTAATATTTCTGCCATAAAATGATCAAATACTTGAGATTCCATTCCCGTATTTCCCATGCTACCTATTTCTTCCTTATCAGCTAAAATACAAATTGCAGTTTTACTTGGTTTTTCGATATTTAAAATTGCACGTAATGCTGTAAAACTACATACTCTATCGTCTTGTCCATATCCTAAGACCATACTTCTATCTAATCCTAAAGTTTTACTTTGAAAAGCAGGTACTAATTCTAGTTCTGAACTCATAAAGTCTACTTCTGTAATTCCATATTTTTTATTTAAAATATTTAAAATATTTAATTTTACTTTTTCAGATGCCTTTGTTTCTTCAAAAGGCATACTTCCCACTAGAATATTTAAATCTTCTCCTGCAATTCCCTCTTTTAGTTTCTTCTCCATTTGCTCTTGGGCTAAATGTGGTAAAAGGTCTGTTATTGTAAATACAGGGTCTTCTTCATTTTCTCCAATCGCTACTTCTATTTTTTCTCCATCTGGTTTTACGATGACACCATGAATGCTAAGTGGAATTGTTGTCCACTGATATTTTTTAATTCCACCATAATAGTGTGTTTTTAATAAAGCAAGCCCATTATCTTCATATAATGGATTTGGTTTTAAGTCTAGTCTTGGTGAGTCAATATGTGCCCCTACAATATTACATCCTTTCGTAAGGACTTCTTTTCCTATTACCGCTGCATAGATTGTTTTAGAACGATTACAATAATATACTTTGTCTCCCTCTTTTAAATTTTCTACCTGTTCTATATTTTGAAATCCATTTTTTTCTAGCATTTCTTTTGCTAATTTTGCCGCTTCTCTTTCCGTTTTAGCATGATTTAAAAAATAAATATATTCTTCTGCAAATTTGAAAATTCTTTCTCTTTCTTGTGGATTTGTTTTTTCCCATCCATTCTTCTTTTTTGCAAATAATTTTTCTTTTAGTTCTTCTCCATTTGGTATATCACTCATATTTTTTCCTCCTTTTGATTTGCAAAGTAATAAAGTTCACTTTGTATTTTCTTAATTTTTCCAATTATATCATTCTTTTATTATATTAACAAGATTTTTAAAAATTATTCCTCTGATTATAAATTCTTGTTTTTTATGTTAACAAATGATATAATACTATTATTCTTATATAAGGAGTGATTTCTATGATGACCCGGGAGAAGATTTGCAAACAGATTGCTAGTTTAATCCAACCGAAAGAATTCCATAGCGTTTTCTATACAAAAAAGTGCTGGATTTATATGATTTCAGCACTTTTCCCTTATTTTTCTATGATCTTTCCTTGTTTTTTGAACCATTCAATCGTATCTTTTAGGGTTTCTTTTATGTTTCTTGGTTGATATCCTAATTCTTTTTTGGCTTTTTCAATAGAAAAATTGCTATTTGTTCCTAAAGTATATACTGCATATGAGGTAAATAATGGTTTTTGTTTTCGTATTTTGTAATAGATTTCAGATAAAAATCCGGTTGCAAAAGCAAACCATCTTGCAATTTTAAATTTTGGTGCCTTTACATGTGTTATATCTTCGATCATTTTCATTAAGTCTTTTACACTTACATAACTGCCTGCTAAAATATAACATTCTCCTGCTTTTCCTTTTTCTGCTGCTTTTATAATACCATCGGCAACATCTCTAACATCTACAAAATTATAACCACCATCTAAATAAGCTCCTATTTTTTTATTAGCACAGTCTATTACCAATCGTCCTAAATTAGATGGAATATATTCATATGGTCCAATGACTCCTGATGGATGTGTTATAATGACTTCTGGCATTTCTGTAGCATTTTCCAATAAATATTTTGTTGCTTCTGCCTTTGTTTTTGCATAACTACCTTTAACAAGTTCAGATGAGAATGTTTTGGTTTCAGTCATAACAGTTCCTTTTGGTTCTTCTTTAATCGCATGAACTGAACTTGTATAAATCAATTTTTTCACTTTCTCTTCTTTACATGCTTGCAGAACATTTTTTGTTCCTTGTATATTTACTTCTCTCATTAACTTTTTATTTGTACTTCCTATTTCTATAATTCCTGCAAGATGGAATACAATTTCCGCCCCTTTAAATGCTTGTTTTAAGGTTTCGATTTTTCTCACATCACCATAAGCAAATTCAATCGGTAATTCTTGTAAAAATGTAATATCTTCCCCTTCTAGTACAAATGCTTTTACCTCGTATCCTTTTTGAACCAATTCTCTTATTAAAACATTTCCGATATGTCCTGTTGCACCAGTTACAACACATTTTGGCATGTTTCTCACCTCTTTTGATTCTTTTTCTTTATTATACCATATTTATCCATTCTTTCCCAGCATGTTCTGTCTTTATCTGTTATATATCTATCATTTTTAAAATTTCATATCTTCTCATAGCTCCACAATTTTAAAACCAGATACTATTTGTCTTAGTGTCTGGTTCTCTTGTTTTTTATTCTATTTTTTCAACATCTATCCTCTCTTTTTTATAAGCACACTTTCTTTACATTTACAACAATATTAATTCCCCCATACTTTATTGTATGAGGGAATTAATATAATCGTCACATTGTTTTATTCACCATCAATTGGTATATATTTTTTTCAGGTAATTTTTCTTTTTCTTCTTTTTTTGGCACCTCTATTTTTAAGATTCCATTTTTGAGAGATGCTTTTATGTCTTCACTTCTAACTTCATCTCCAACATAGAAGCTTCTTGAGCATGAACCCATATATCTTTCTTTTCTTACATATTTTCCTTCTTCTTTTTCTTCTTTGTCGTTGTTTATAGTTGCATGTACTGTTAAATATCCATCTTCTACTTCAAGTTTAATGTTTTCTTTTTCGTATCCTGGTAAGTCAATATCAATGATGTATTTGTCCTTCTTTTCCTTAATATCTGTTTTCATCACTTTACTTTCGCCTTCTGTAAAAAATAGGTCTCTAAACATTTCTCCTAATAAATCAAATTCATGATTTCTTCTTGGTATCATCATCATATCCATCTACTTCCTTTCATTTTTTATGTGTTGACACCATTTAGGTAGCACATTTTTATTTTAAAAGATATCTTTTACTTTTTACAGTTATTATTATAACACTATTTTTAGCAGTATCAAGTGGAGACTGCTAATTTTCACAAAACTTTCACATTTCGTTTAAGCGCCAACTATTTCAAGTTCTATCCGTTTATCTCGTTTTTATATTAAATTCAGTTTTGAATAAATTTATTAGTACTTATTGCCATTACGAGATTTATATACGTTTTACAATTACTAAATGTGATCTAACTTCAAATGCTTTTATTCTTCTTTTATCATGGCTTGAAAAAATTTGTAGGAGTCTGGACCGGTTTTCATTGTAGAAATTCCTCCTTGTGCTTTCCATCCACTACTGCATAGTTGGTTTACATTTTTTACAATAGCTTCAACTCCTCTACTTATACTTGAGCTCTCACAAAAGACAACTTTATAACAACTTCCTTGATTATTCATATAAACTCTCTCCTTTAACAATTAAATAGATTCTCTCTTATTTTACTATAAGAGGAAATAAATCACTTATTCATTTATTATATCGTATGTTTGTTTAATATTCAAATTTTTCAATTTTCATGTACATTGCAAACATTTTCAAAATTATTTGACAAATTTGTTTAAACTGTGTATAATAATTATAGGAAATGGAGAAAACCACAAACGTGGCTTACCTCAAGTTAATATGTAAAAACACATCTAACTCGGGAAAGTTTTACAGATGTGTTTTTTATTGGTTTATTCGCTTTTGCTCAAAATTACTGCTAATGCTATAATTAAGGCAATTGCTATGATAGTTACTC
>CALXQB010000002.1 GCA_944390445.1 uncultured Clostridia bacterium
TAAGGCAAAAGAAAAAATGTAGGTTTTCCTACATTTTTATGTTGGAAGAAAACTACATTTTTATTATCTCATAAACATTATATAATAAAACTATACAAAAATTCTCAAGTAAAATTGAGTAAAATTTGTATAGTTTTTTCTTATTGTATAGGAAAAATCACTAGATTTTCAGGAGCAATGAGCTTAAGTTCCTATGTTTACGAGCAATTGTGAAACCACTTTTTCCCATTTTTAAGGTATGATTATGGAAGTAGAAGTAAAATGGATGAAAACATAAATAGTGATTACAAAACAATATTTAATAGGAAAAGCGCCAATGACATGTTAGAAAAATTATGTACATAATAAATCGAAAATTTATGATTGTAATTTATAATTTATGAAAATTTTCTTAAAATGCTTTTCATTTCAAAAAAACTATTATATAATATGTAAAATTGTGAGAATTCTCATTTTTAAACAAAAATGAGAATGATAAAAAATATTAATTATACTAAAGGTGGAAGATATTTTAGCCAAGGAGGTAACATATGGCTGGAAAAAGTAAAAAGAAAACTACGAAAACAAATGATAAAACAAAGGTATATAAAACAAATACTACTAACAACAAGAAAGAGAAAAAAGAAAAGAAAAAGAAGAAACATCCTAAATTAAGGCTTGCAATTAAAATTATTTTTATATTGGCATTTTTGGTAATTTTAATTGGTGGAGGAATTTTAGCAGGCTTTATTTTTGGTGCCTTTGGAGACGAATTTAAAATTTCAAAAGAACAATTATTAATTACTACTTCAAATTCAGAAGTTTATGATATAAATGGAAATTTGCTTACCAATTTAAGTGGATTAGAAAATAGAAAAATTATTACATTAGATGATATGGCACCATATCTTCCAGTAGCTTTTGTTTCTATAGAAGACGAAAGATTCTATAGTCATCATGGTGTGGATTGGAAAAGAACAATTGGTGCAACCCTTCAGTACTTATTTGGAAACTCTACTTATGGTGGAAGTACTATTACACAACAATTGGTGAAAAATTTGACAAAAGAAGATGAACAAGCATGGCAAAGAAAGGTAAAAGAAATTTCTAGAGCGCTAGAAGTAGAAAGGTTAATTTCAAAAGATCAAGTATTGGAATTATATTTAAATACTATTTTTATGGGAGATCAAGCATTTGGAGTAGAGGTTGCTGCCAACTACTACTTTAATAAAACGGCCAAAGATTTAACATTGGAAGAATGTGCGTTTTTAGCAGGGATTAACCATTCACCAAACTGGTATGATCCTTTCCACAAAAGTACAAGCGAAACAGATGAAAAAGATGATGAGAGAATAAAAAATAGGACAATAACTGTTTTAGACAAGATGCAAGAATTAGGAAAAATTGGCTCACAAGAAGAATATGATGCAGCAATCAGTAAAGTAGAGGAAGGACTACCTTTCTCAGAAGGTAATATTTCAACAGTAGTATTCTCATACCATACAGATGCAGCTATTGAACAAATTTTACAACAATTAATGGATGAAAACCCTGAGTGGAGTAGAGAAATGGCTAAATTAGAATTGTATGGAGGAAATTACAAAATCTATACAACACAAGATACTGGAATTCAGGACATTCTAGAAGAAGAAGTAAAGAAAGATAAATATATTATTGAAGGAAGAATTAAAGATGAAGAAACAGGAGAATATGAGAATTCTCAAACAGCTATGGTAATTCTAGACCATAAAACAGGTTATGTAGTTGGTTGTGTTGGAGGAACAGGAGAAAAAACAGATGCTTTTGGATTAAATAGAGCAACACAATTACCAAGACAACCAGGTTCTTCTATAAAACCAATTGCTGTTGTGGCACCCGGAATAGAAAAAGGAGTTATCACAGCAGGAAGTGTATATGATGATGTAAGAACTTATTGGGGAAATTGGGGACCAGGTAATTATTATAGTGGATTCAAAGGCCTAAGTACATTAAGGTCTGCCATCGAAATTTCTCAAAATGTGGTATTTGTAAAGATGATGGCAGATATAGGACTAGAAAATTCAATTGAATTTTTAAGACAAATGGGAGTAACAACATTATCAGATGACGAAGAAGGATTGGCATTAGCATTAGGAGGAGCAGCATACGGAATTTCTGCATTAGAAATGGCAGGTGCTTATGGAACAATTGCTAATGATGGAGTCTATATTACACCAACTTTCTATACGAAAGTAACAGACGAAGAAGGAAATGTTGTGCTAGAACCAAAACAAGAAACTAGAAGAGTAATGTCAGAAGCAGCAAGTTATGTAACGAAAACTTTGGTAATGCAACCAGTTGTTGGGTCTGCAGGAACCGCATCATATTGCCGTATTTCTGGAATGGATGTGGCAGCAAAAACAGGAACAACAGATAATAGTTCAGACAGATGGCTTTGTGGATTTACACCATACTATACCGCAACTTGCTGGTTTGGATATGATAATCAAAAAGAAAGAGTTAGATATAGTGGTTCAAATCCTGCAGGAAGTATATGGGATTCTGTTATGACACAAGTACACAGCAATTTGGAAGGAAAGAGATTTGAAAAACCATCAGGAATAACTTATGCAACTATTTGTAGGGATTCTGGATTATTAGCAACAGATACATGTAGAGAAGACCCTAGAGGAGATAGAACCTATACAGAAGTATATGTAGCAGGAACAAGCCCATCTAAAATGTGTGAATGTCATGTAAAAGTAAAGATATGTAACGATACAAATAAAGTGGCAACTGAATTCTGCAATAATTTTACAGAAAAAGTATTTATTACAAGAGTAAATTCAGACATTGATACAGCATGGCAAGAAGCAGCAGATGCACAATATATGTTACCAACAGAAATTTGCAACATACACACTAAACCAGTTGTAGAACCACCGGAAGAAGAATCAAACAATAATATTATCAATAATAATACAAACACTTCCGGAAGTGGCTCTGATGACGACGATGATGAAGAGGAAGAAGATAATAATACAGGAAGTGGCACAGGAAATACTCCAATTGATAATACCAATACAAGTAATACAGTTTGATAGTGTAAAAATAATCTATGAAAAAATGTAGGGGGCGATTTTAATCGCCCACTCTTTGGAGAAATACTTAAAAATATGTTTAAAGGAAGGAAAAAAATGATTACTTTTGTAAATGAAACAAATCGAGAAAAATATGAGGATTTTCTTAAAAAACATGAAAGATGTAATTTCCAACAATCTACTTTATGGGCGAAAGTAAAAGAAAATTGGAAAAATGAAATTGTTTTAGTGGAGAATGAAAAGGAAGAAATTATTGCATCTCTTAGTATTTTAATTAGGAAAATCCCCATTTTTGGGAACTTACTATATTCTCCAAGAGGACCAATTTGTGACATTCACAATGAAGAAGCCATGGCAGAATTAACACAAGGGATTAGACAAGTGGCAAAAAAATATGAAGCATTTGTAATAAAAATAGAACCCGATATTAAAAGTGATGACACCAAATTTAGAGATATTGTAATAAAAAACGGTTTTAAAATTAAAGATGATGCAAAAAACTTTAATGAAGAAATTCAACCACGCTACGTTTTTAGACTAGATATTAAAGGGAAAACAGAAGAAGAAATTTTAAAAAATTTTCATCAAAAAACGAGATATAACCTTCGTTTGGCACAAAAAAAAGGAGTTATTATTAAAGAAGGAACAAAAGAAGACTTAAAAGATTTTCACAAAATTATGGTAGAAACAGGAGAAAGAGACAAATTTATTATTAGACCTTTGGCCTATTTCGAAAAAATGTATGATTGTTTAGCACCAGAACATATGCAATTATTGATGGCGTATCACGAGAATACGCCAATTGCAGGTATTATTCTTATTATGTATGGAAATAAGACATGGTATTTGTATGGGGCAAGTAGTAATCAATATCGTAATATTATGCCAAATTATTTATTACAATGGAATGGGATTCAGAGAGCGATAAGGGATAAAAAAGATGTCTATGACTTTAGAGGAGTTTCTGGAGTGGTAGATGAAAATCATCCACAATATGGCTTGTATCGCTTTAAAAAGGGATTTGGAGCAGAATTTACAGAATTTATTGGAGAACTCTATATTCCATTTAAACCAGTTGTTTATTGGTTATATAAAATAGCAGAAAAATTATACAAAAAAATAATTGTTAGATAAAAAGGAAAAAATAAATGAAAACATTACTCATTTCGAAAAAAGATTTATCATACAATGTCGAAAAAATAAAGCAAATGGTTCGTAGAAATGGACCAGATGATCAAGGAAATTATGTAAAAATTATTGCAGTGGTAAAAGGAAATGCTTATGGACTAGGACTTGTAGAATTTACTAAATTCTTAAGTCAAAAAGGCATTGACTTTTTTGCAGTGGCAAGTCCAGAAGAAGCAATTGAACTAAGAAAAGCTGGAATCGAAGCAGAAATTCTTTTATTATCTCCAGTTTGTTTACAAACAGAAATAGAAACTTTATTAGAAAATAATATCATTCTTACGATTAGTTCAAAAGAATCGGCAGAAATGTTGGAACAAATTGCAGTGAAAAAGGAATTACAACCAAAGGTACATTTGAAAATTGATACAGGGTTTGGAAGATATGGTTTTCTATATCAAAAACCTGAAGAAGTATTAAGTACAATAAAAGAATGTCCACATCTAGAAATACAAGGGGTATTTTCTCATTTTTCGGAAAGTTTTAGTCAAAAGCCAAAATGGACAGAAGAACAATTAAATCGATTTTTATCTGTAATAGAGGTTTTAAAACTAAATGAAATTTCTTATGGAATGTTACATATTTCAAATTCTTCTGCTTTTTTAAGATATCCTACAATGGATTTAAATGCAGTAAGAATTGGTTCAGCATTTACAGGCAGGACAATTGGAGGAAATTTTGGCCTAAAAAAAATAGGAAAATTAAAAACCAATATTTCAGAAATAAAAAACCTTCCAAAAGGATATAATATAGGATATGGAAATACATATCAAACCAAAAAAGAAACTAAAATTGCAGTTTTACCAATTGGACATAGTGATGGATTCGGAATCGATGGTATAGAACAAAAATTTAAAATGATATCGAAAATAAAAATGGGAATAAAAAATATCATTCGAAATCAAAATACAAAGGTAGAAATGGATGGAAAAATATATTCAGTATTAGGACAAATTGGTATGTACCATACCGTAATCGATATTACTGGGAATGAAAATTTAAAAGTGGGACAAGAAGTTGAGATTGAAGTAAGAACTGTTTATATTGATAATAGAATCGAAAGACAATATCGATAAAGCAAGGCTAATGAAAGGATTGATAAATAGATATGGAAGAACGAAAAATTGGCTTCTTTAAAAGAATGTTTAGGACCATAAAAGACTTTGATGAATATAAAGAATATGCCATAGAAAAAACAGGAACAAGTATAAAATATTTTCTCAAATTAATGCTATTCTTTTCACTTATCATCAGTATTGCTATGACAATTCGATTTTATTCCTGGATGGATGAAGGACTAGAATATATAAAAAACAATATAGCGGAATTCGAATTAAAAGATGGAAAATTGACAGTATCACAAGAAGAACCCATTATAATAGAAAACGAAAATTCACCACTAAATATTATTTTAATTGATACCAGAGAAAGAACAGAAGAGGAAAAAAATGAACAAATTGAAAAAGTAAAATCTTATACCTCTGGAATGCTATTAACAGAAGATCAAATTATGTTAAAAATGCCTTTTTCAGAACAAGGACAAACAGAAAGTTGGTATTCTTATGAGGCATTGGGAGTAGAAAATATCACAAAAGAATCTCTAATAGTAAATGCAACAACAGGAAACCTTCTTTATATGTCATTTATTTTTTATTTAGGAACAGTGGCTTATCTTTTTGTTATGTATGCTGTTCTAGCCCTACTAGATGTGGTATTATTAGCAATATTAGGATTTATTGTATCTAGAATACTTCGTATTCCATTACGATTTGCTCCTACATGGAATGTGGCAGTTTATGCTTTGACATTACCAATTTTATTAAACGCACTATACATTTTTGTAAATGTATTATTTGGAATAGAAATTAAATATTTTGGAGTAATGTATAATGCAATTTCTTATATTTACATGATAACAGCAATACTTTTAATAAAATCAGATATCATCAAAAGAAATATGGAAGTAAGTGCAATTGTGGAAGAACAAGAGAAAGTAAAACAAGAATTAGAAAGACAAAGAGAAGAAGAGGAAAAGAGAAAACAAGAAGAAGAAAAAGAAAAACAAAAAGAGAAAGAGAAAAAGGAAGAAAAAGGAGATTCACCAGAGGGGTCAAAGGCGTAAAACACAACATGTGAAAGATAGTATAAAATAAGTTATGAAAAAATGTAGGGGCGATTTTAATCGCCCGTTCTTCAAAGAAATTGCTTAAAGCAATATGAAAGGATGAGAAAATGTTATGAAAGAAAAAAGAAAAGACAAAGACAAGAAAAGAGGAAAGTTATATTCTATTATTTTTACTATTGTGTTTCTTGTTATTGTGGGAGCAATTATTGGGGTATATATATGGCAAAATAATAAACAAACAGAAGAAAATGAAGACGAAATTGCCTATACAGATTTAATTCAAAAAATCAGTAATGGTGAAGTTGAAAAAATTGAAATGACAGTTGGGTCTACATCTATTAAAGTAAAATTAAAAGATATAGAAGAAGAAAAAACAGCAAGTGTACCAAATACACAAGCATTTATTGAATTAATTCAAGAAGAGGTAAAAAATAACAATCAATTTGAATTAAAACAAAACAAGCAAAATCCATTACTTACAGTGGGAAGTACTTTCTTTTCTGTATTGCCAACACTTTTAATTGTTGCTTTATTTATATTAATTTTTAAAATGCAGGGACTAGGAGATAAAGGAAAAGTTTATGGTGGAGAAGAAGATAATGATACTGGTGTTACCTTTAAAGATGTAGCTGGGCTAGATGAAGAAAAAAATGAATTAATTGAGATTGTGGACTTTTTAAAATCACCAGAAAAATTTCATGAAATTGGAGCAAAAATTCCAAAAGGCATTTTACTTTGTGGAAAACCAGGAACAGGAAAGACATTAATTGCAAAAGCAATTGCGGGAGAAGCAGGAGTCCCTTTTATTACTATGAGTGGTTCTGAATTTATTGAAATGTTTGCAGGATTGGGAGCATCACGTGTTAGAAAATTATTTGAAAAAGCGAAAAAAATATCACCATGTATTGTATTTATTGATGAGATTGATGCTATTGGTTCTAGAAGAACAAGTGGATCAGGAGGAGAGAGCGAAAACAATCAGACATTAAATCAATTATTAGTGGAGATGGATGGATTTGAAACAGACGAAACAGTAATTGTATTAGCAGCAACCAACAGACCAGAAATGCTAGACAAAGCCCTTTTAAGACCAGGCAGATTTGACAGGAGAATTACAATTGCAGCACCAGATTTACATGGAAGAGAAGAAATTCTAAAAATTCATAGCCAAAATAAAAAATTCGAGAAAGACATCGATCTTAAAGAAATTGCAGGAGATACTGCAGGATTTACGGGAGCAGAACTTGCTAATGTGCTAAATGAAGCTGCTATTATTGCAGCAAGAAGCCACAGAAAGAAAATTAGTAAAAATGATATAGAAGAAGCAGTAAAAAAGGTTACAGTTGGATTAGAGAAACATAGTAGAGTCATATCAGAAAAAGATAAGAAATTAACAGCATATCATGAAGCGGGACACGCGATTGTAAGCAAATTCTTACCAACGCAACAAGATGTAAAAGAGGTATCAATTATTCCAAGGGGTGTTGCCGGTGGTTATACCATGTACAAGACAAATGAAGATAAATACTATATTTCTAAAACAGAAATGGAAGAAAAGTTAATCGCTTTATTAGGAGGAAGAGCAGCAGAAAAATTAGCATTAGATGATATTTCCACAGGAGCAAGTAATGATATTGAAGTTGCCACACAAATAGCAAGAGATATGGTAACTGTATATGGAATGAGCGATAAGATAGGACCAATTTCTTTAAAGACAGATGAACCATATGAGATGCAACCATTTGGAGATCATATTGGGGACAATATCGGAGAAGAAGTAAAAAAATTGATCGATACTGCGTACTATCAAGCACAACAGATTTTGTCACAACACATGGATAAATTAGATGCAGTAGCAAATGCATTACTCGAAAAAGAAATTATATCAGCAGAAGAATTCCAAAGATTTTTTGAATAAGATTATTACTGTCAGCAGACAAAGGAACGGCAATGTCATTAAGTTAAAGAAACAGAAAATCAACCATATATACCTATATTTTATCCGCAAAACTCTCAAGGTTCAAGGGGTAATCCGGCAGCAGAAGGCTGTTTACGCTTTTGCTTCAAAATATAGGTATATATGGTTGAAATTAAAATAGAGAAAATGATTTACTTAACTTAATGACATTGCCGTTCCTTTATTTGATTTTCACTTTTTAGCTTTTATCTCCATTCCATTTAAATAAGATAAAATTCCGCTATCTTGTTGAAAACAAAACTTTAATTTATATGCTTTTAATTCCTGTGTCTTTTTTCCAAATTTTCTATTCATTTCATAATCTCCATACTTTCCATCACCAATAATCGGATGACCAATATGTGCCAGATGAGCACGAATTTGATGTGTTCTACCTGTAATTAATTCCACTTCTAATAAAGAAGAATCTTTAAATTTTTCTAATATTCTATATTTCGTTGTAATTGGTAAATATCCTTTTTTAGGAAAATCCGCAATATAAACGATACTCTTTTTTTGATCTTTGAATAAAAAAGCATGTAAAGTAGCAGATGTAGGTACAGGAATACCGACCACTCTTGCTAAATAATATTTTTGAATTTCTCTGTTTTTAAATTTTTCTAATAATATTCTATGAGAATCTTCATTTTTGGCAAATAAAACAAGCCCTTCTGTATTTCGATCTAACCTGTGGCAAGGGATAATGATAGGATATTTTTCTTCTAACAAAGTAGTCAAACTATTTTTCCCAGTTACTTCAATACCACTATTCTTATCTACTACTAAGACATTTTCATCTTCATAAACCGTCACAAAACAAGAAGGAAATAGAAGAGAATCAGGAATGTAACAAATGACTTCATCATTTTCAAATAAAGTAATATCTTGGCTAGTCCTTTTTCCATTTACCACAAAATCCTTTTTTCGCAAAGCTTTAAAAAAAGAATTCCTAGAAAGATTAGGAAAAGTGTTAAACATATATTCACTTAAAGATTTTTCATTATATTTTTTCTCAACAACTAAATTTTTCATAAATCTATTATAGTCTAAATAAAAAGATTTGACAATATCTTAGAATTTATTTGCATTTTTTCCTCATCTGTGTTATGATATATATCGTTATATTTATAAAACTTCGGGAGGCATATATGGATATTGTAAGAATCATATTAATTGTGGTATTTATAATTGTTTCATTAATTTTAATTGTATTAACAATGATGCAATCTAAAGATGATGCAGGAGCATCAAGTACAATTACAGGTGGAGCAGGTAATTTTTATGAAAAAAATAAAGGCAAAACAAAAGAAGGCAGACTAAAAAAATGGACAATCATACTAGGAATTGTTTTTGTACTATTATGTATTGCTCTTGGTATTGTATATGGAATATAGAGATAATGACTGAATAGTGAAGAATGAATCATTCATATAATCAAGAAAAAGAATGAGGAGAAAAATAAAAAAATGAATAGAAGTGAAAAGCCTTGGGAGAGTAACACACACACACACACACACACACAATATAATTTAATAAAAAGAAAAGCAATCGGAATTATCCATTTCGAGTATTATTATCATGCTCGAGACGGGTAGTTTTTTTGTGCAATTAATGAATAATGAAAAATGAATAGTGAAAAATGAATAATGTAAATTGTATAATAAAACTAGTCAAATTTGCTCAATTTTACTTGAGAATTTTTGACTAGTTTTATTATACAATTTACAATATTTGAATAAATGATTTGAGCTTTTGTTTCAACAAAAATGGAAGATAAATTTTTGAAATTCCTTATTTTTGTTAAGACAAAAGCTCTGTCTGTTTATTTAAGTTATCATCCAAAATAAACTTGGGCAAATAAGAGCAATGATTGCTAGAATAAAAATGATAATGGCACCGCTCTTGTTGTTATTTTGTTTTAATTCGTATTTTGCATAACTTACAGTACGAATAAAGACAAAAAGTGATAAAATCAATATTAAAATAAGCATAATTAACTCCTTATTAAGTTCTTAATAAAATCAAACCAGATTCTAAAGTAGTATCTACATGGCATTCAAAAAAAGAATTTTGATAATTTCTTAGCCAGTTTACCTTATTAATATCATCAATAAACAAATAATCTTTTCTAATATTTTCACCAAATCCAACAATATCTGAATTGAAACTTTTTGCAGTTTTGTATAAAAAAGCCGAAATTTGTTCTTGAAAATAATGGTTAATAAATTGTTCCAAAGAATAAAAACTATCTGAAGTTGAAAAATCAGAATCAATATCAGCGGAAAGAATATTAACTCTTAAACTTATATTTGTTGAAATAAAAGGAGAACCATTCACTATATCTACTTCATTTTTGGTTTTCCTGTCTTGGCTAATATATAATGTAACTTGGGAATTTTCTTTGAGTGGATTTACAATGGAAATAGTGGCATGATGAAATTTATTGCTACATAAAAGATAACATACTGTTTCAATACCATTTAATTCTCCTACCAATTTGTCATCATAAAATACGGCGGTTCCCATATTTTCAACTTCCAGTTTAGCGGTAATTGGTGTCTCACCAGCCTCGTAGGAACTATCTAAATCAATATCAGGAGTATTAGAAGGTGTAGAATGTGTCGCATCAAAATTAACACCTACTAATGTTGCAGTTGCTTGTACAAAGCTTCCTTTATAATCTGAAAAAAAGTCAAACAAATTTAAATCTTCTGCATAACCTGTATTGCGGTTTGTTGTGCGAATGGCATCATAGTACCTTGCAGTATGAGTTTCAAGAACGGGTTTTGATTTATTTAAGAATTCTTCAGCTGTTGTTCTACTAACTAAAACATTACAAGTTGGCCTAATATCTACATTGTTTAAAATAGAGTAAAGATGTTCAGAGATTCCTTCATATGCTAAAGTTTCAGAGAAAACAATAACCTTGCAGTGGGAAAGATTTATAACCTTGGTAATATAGCTGTTAACTAAGTTAATTCCAGAGTCAAATGATGAACATTCCACGCTTATTATAGTAGAATCAGAGGATTGGGAAGTCGATTCATCACTAGAAGAATTACTAGGAAGAGCAAATTGTAAGGTGAGTTTTAATGCATTTGATGTTCCTTTGTCAAATCCTATTGCAATAACATAGGAAAAAGAATCTAGCCCTCTAATTTCTGCACAACCAGAAAGAGAAAAGGTACAAAATACAATAAAAATAATAAATATCGCTAATTTTCTTTTCATGTAGAACCTCCTGTATTTTTCTTACTTTTATCATTTTTTAGTTTTTTCATATAAGCAAGAAATAAAATAATACCACTAAATAAAAACACTAAAAAAATAGTTGTGTACTTAAAAATTTCCCTTTGAAAAAATTTAATTTGCGTTATATTTCTTATTAATAGAGTAATGGAGTAAAAAATAGCACAAAAGCAATAAGACATAGCACTCCTATTTTTTATATTGGTTAATTTTTGAAAAATACGTAAAATAAGATAAAGGGTAATAGACAAATAAGCAAGCAAAGATAGAAACCAGAAAAAGACAATTATGGCTTCAGCACTTTGTAAAAAGGTCCCATATTCTGCTAACCTTGTAATTAAAAATATTGATAATAATTCATCAGAAGATAAAATAAAAGGAAAGGATAGCAAAAGGGTAATTACACTAATGAATAGACATATGCTAGATAGAATAGTGGAAATGACAGCTATTTTTTTAAAGTCTTCTGTTTTCTCTAATAAAGGCATTAAAAAATAAAGATGCGAGAAGCCAGCAAAAGCAACGAGTGTACTTAATCCAGAGAAAAAAGTTTCTGTAATTCCATTACCGAAAAATTGGGAATATTCGCTCTGGAACAAAATTATCTGATAAAACAAAATAATTAATGCAAAGAGAGACTAATACTAAAATAGTAACCAGTAAACAGGTTTTAAAAATAGCCTTGGTTTTAAAAGAATTTGCAAAAATAGCTCCAATTAGAAATAATAGAATAATAAAGAAAATATCTATATTTTGAAAATAGATTAGTTTAAAACTTTCAGAGAAATATTTAATTGTCATTATAAATAAAAAGGAAAAGAAAATAAGAAAGGCAATTCCTGTGAAAATTTTTAAAAACTTTCCTCCCAAAAATGCTGAAATATCAACAATGTCATGATTAGGAAACTTTTGAAAAACTTTGCAAATAAATAAAACAAATAAAAAAGCTAGTATACTCACATAAATGACATTGATCCAAGCAGAAGTGCCACAAATTGATAAAGAAATTTTGGGAAGATTAACTAATATTAAATTGATAATAATAATTAAAACAAAAGCAATTCCTTCATATTTATTAATTTTTGTTGTATTCATACTTATTATCATTCCTTTCTTTAGGCACAAACCAGGTTGGAAAAGAATCTTATTTTCCACCTTATTATTTTCTTGTGTCCTTCCACGTCATACTAATATGAGCTTGTGCATTTGGCCTTTTGGTATTGAGTTCTGTTTCTCTTTTTTCTCTTCTCCACATCGGAGATAAAAAATAAGACTTTGTTCTTGTACTTCCGCCAAAGGGAAGGTGAAGAGATAAATAAGGGACACCAAAGGATTGATTCCCTAAAAGTAATAAAAATTGGACAAATAATACAAAAGCAATACCCAAAAAACCACCTAAATATCCTGCAATAATGTAAATGAAACGATAAATGCGAACCCAAAAACCGAGGAAGAAATCAGGAACTGTAAAAGAGCATATTCCTGTAATAGAAATAATGATAATTAAAATTGGGCTTACAATACTTGCACTAACAGCTGCTTGACCAAGAATTAAAGCTCCCACAATGCCAATAGTAGGCCCAAGAGGGGAAGGAACTCTAACACCTGCTTCTCTTATTAATTCAAAAGAAACTTCCATAATAAGAATTTCTAAGATGACTGGAAAGGGAACAGAAGCTCTAGAGGATACGATAGCAAATAAGAGCTCTGTGGGAATTAGTTCTTGATGATAATTGCTAATTGCAATATAAAGTCCGGGCAAAAGTAAAGCTAGGAATAGGGCGATCCCTCTAACGATTTTTAATAAATTGGCATATTGATAACGAATATTAGTATCTTCCTGTGAACTTAAAAAGTCCATAAAAGTAGCTGGCATTACTAAAGCATATGGACTACCATTTACAATAACGACTACTCTTCCTGCTAAAATATAACGTGAAGCTCTATCTGGTCTTTCTGTTGATAGAATTTGAGGAAAAATAACTTTATCATTATCTTGGATCAGTTGCTCTAATTGACCAGAAGATGTTAAAGAATCAATTTTTAAATTTTGAATTCTGTATTTTACTTCTGCTACTAAATTGTCATTTGCAATTTCTTTCATATAACAAATAGCAACAGGAGTTTTGGTTACTTCTCCAACAGAGACTCCTTCTATAATTAAATCTTCATTATTTACGAATCTCCTGATAAGAGAGGTATTTGTTCTAATGACTTCTACAAAAGCTTCTTGTGAACCACGAATAATGATCTCATTATTTGGTTCTGGAATACTTCTTGCTTTAAATCCTTTTACTTCTAAACTAAATGCAATTGGTAAAGTATCAATAAATAAAGCACAATTTCCCATATTAATATCTGAAATAATTTTTTCAAATTCAGAAACTTTTTTAATTGTATTTTGAGGAACTAAAGAATTAAAAATATACTCTTCTAAATTAAATTTTTTAACTCTCCTAACACTAATATTATTGGCAACAGCTGAGGTAACTCTTACCTTTTTATCTGGCGTATGAGTATTTGCTCTATTTCTAAGCATTAGTGGTTTTAAAATAAAATCGTTGATTAACTTGGTGTCTACCATGCCATCAATATAAAATAAAAAAGCTTTATATTCTTTATTTTGTGCAAGCAGAGTAAACTCCCTAATAGAAATATCACTATTAATGAGAGAATTAAACTTTGCTTTCATATATTCTAAGTTTACATCTAAAGATGGATAAATATTTTTTTCTTGTGGCAGATGAGAAGTAGGAATATTATTATTGTTTTTTGGAATATTAAATTGATAATCTTCTTTTTCTTGATAAAGAAAAAGGTTTTGAAAAAAATTAGATAATTTACTCATTTCATTCACCGATTTCAAATAGATAACTTCTAGTATAGTATTTACCAAAATAGTAAAAAACTATGTACAAAATAAGCAAAAAGTGATAAAATGTTGACATAAAAATGAGGAGGTGCAATATGATTGACTTACATATTCATACTACCTATTCTGATGGAGCAGATAATCTAATAGAAGTTTTAAAAAAAGCAGAGGCTTTAAAATTAGAAGTAATTTCGATCACAGACCATGATAATTGTAAAGCATATAGAGAACTAAACAAAATAAATGTAAAACAATATTATTCAGGGAAAATAATACCAGGAATTGAAATCAAATGTAGTTATCAAGGAAGACTTATTGAAGTATTAGGATATAAAATTAATACAGATAAGATGCAAAGCTGGGCAGATGAATATTATAAAGATAAAACCAAAGAAATGTTACAACAAAAATATTTTGATTTAACTTATGAAAATTGTGTAAATAATGGTCTTATATTACCACCAAAACAAGAAATTGCATTTGATGCGAAAAAGGATTGGGCAAGTTTAACCATATATAAAGAGTTGGTAAAAAATGAAATAAATAAAACGAAAGCAGAACCAGATTTATTAGATGATTTTAATACTTTTTCTAAGAAATATTGTGGAAATAAAAATCACTTTTTATACATTGACAAAACAAAAGATTATCCAGATTTACAAATGGTAATAGACAAAATAAGAGAATCTAATGGATTGGTATTTATGCCACATTTGTTTATTTATCGATGGACAGAGAATAAAAAAGATTTTATTGACAAGTTATTAAAAGACTATAAAGTAGATGGAATTGAATGTATGCACAGCGAATTTAGTGAAGAGGAAATTTCATATTTGTTAGAATTATGTGACAAAAGAGGATATTATAAAAGTGGTGGAAGTGACTACCATGGTGTTAATAAACCCGGAGTTGAGCTTGCCATCGGTAAAGGAAATTTAAATATTCCAAGAGAAATGATAAAAAATTGGGAGGATTAACAAATGATTCATGAGAGTGAGATGGAATTAGCCTTAGAAATTTTAAAACAAAGAAGAATAAATAGTATAAAGAAAATGAATAAAGGAAAATTTCAAAAATTACAAGAAGAAATAAAGGAAATAAATCAAAAAGAAGTTGAAGTACAAAAATTAAATGAAAATACGATAAAAAAGATAATAGAAGACTGGATGAATACGAACGTATGACTTAGAAAGGAATGGAATTAATATGGAAAAAGCATATGACTTTTCAGAAATAGAATATTATAAAGCAGAGCAACAAACAATTATAGCAATAGTAAGTGGTAAAAAAGTTTCGTTAAATCCAACTGGCATTGTTGCAATTGGGCAGCCAGGAGCAGGGAAGACTGGATTAACGAGATATTTAACAATCAATTTTATGCAAGAAATGAATGAAGACATTGTTCATATTGATCCAGATTTAGTAGGACAATTTCACCCTAGATATAAGGGGATTATGGAATCAAAAGGATTAGACTCCTTTTCATATTTGGCGAAATTTTCATCTAGAGCATTAAAAACAATTAACACTTATTGTTTAGAAAGAAAATTCAATTTAATGACAGAGGGGACTTTTAGAGATACAAGTGGATATATGAGAGTTTTTAAAGAAATGAAAGAAAATGGTTATAAAATTGACTTGAATTTATTGGCAGTACATAAAATTGAAAGTTTAATCTCTTCTATGGAAAGATATTTTTATATGCTAGAACATAGAATACCAGTTAGAATTGTATCTATAAAACCACACAATGAAGCTTATGAAAACATGTTGAAGACTCTAAAACAGGTTGAGGACGAAAAATTGGCTACGAGAATTCGTGTGTTTAATAGAGGAAAAGATGAACTTATTCCCGATTTGGTTTATTCTTCTGATATGCCAAATGAAAGGTATCAAACACCTTTAGAAGCCTTAAATGGTGAGAGAAAAAGGGATAGAGATAGATTGATTGCAAGTGAACAGAAAGTGAAAAATAGATTAGAATATCTAAAACGTGAAGCATCTCTACATGGAAGTGGTGAAGAAATCTTTAAGCAAATTTTAGAGATTGAAAATATGTACCAAGAAGAAATTTCAAAACAAAAAGGCTATGAACAAGCTAAAGATGACGGAACAATAACATTGTGACACAAATAAAGAATTTGAAGAAAAGTCAAAACAAAAGAAATAACAGAATCATAATCGTAAAATAAAAAACTTGTAATAAAAAAGAATTACCTTAATATACATGTATTAAAGTTTAATAGACAAACATTTTATAGGAGGTAATTTTTTTTATGGAGAATTTAGAAATATATCAAGATATTAGCAAAAGAACAGATGGCGATATATATGTAGGAGTGGTAGGACCAGTAAGAACAGGAAAATCTACTTTTATCAAAAGATTTATGGATTTACTAGTAATTCCTAATATTGAAAATACTTACAAAAAAGAAAGAGCAAGAGATGAACTTCCACAAAGTGCAGCAGGAAGAACAATTATGACAACAGAGCCAAAATTTGTACCAAATGAAGCAGTTGAAATTACAATTGGAGAAAACATTAAGCTAAAAACTAGGCTAGTAGATTGTGTAGGCTATTTGGTAGACAATGCACTTCGGTTATATGGAAGATGAAACACCTAGAATGGTAAAAACACCATGGTCAGATGAACCAATGCCTTTTGAAATTGCAGCAGAAATGGGAACAAAAAAAGTAATTGAAGAACATTCTACAATAGGGATATTAGTGACAACAGATGGAAGCATTACAGAAATTCCTAGAGAAGATTATATTGAGGCAGAAGAAAGAGTAGCAGCCGAATTAAAAGCACTTAATAAACCATTTGTGATTGTATTAAATACAGATAGCCCTAATTCAGACTATACAAGAACATTAGCAGCAAAATTAGAAGCAAAATATGGTGTTTCTGTATTACCAACAGATTGTTCGAATCTTAATATTGATGATATCAACACGATTTTTGGGAAAATTCTATATGAATTTCCAATTGAAAGAATTAATATTAATTATCCTAGATGGATTGAAGGATTGAGCCTAGAACATCCACTAAAAGCAGAACTATATAAAGAAATAAAAGAGGCTTTTTCAGGGGTAAAAGTAGTAAAACAAATTAATGATGGTGTTAGTAAAATTCAAAAAACAGAAATTATAGAGAAAACATCTGTCGAAAATATTAATTTAGGAAATGGAAATGTCAATACAACAATTACGGTAAAAGAAAACTTATTTTATCAAGTATTAACAGAAATTTCAGGAATGGATTTAAAAAATGAGGCAGACTTATTTTCTACAATTACTTCATTAGCAAATACGAAAAGAGAATATGACAAGATAGCTTATGCCATACAAGAGGTTAAACAAACTGGTTATGGGATTGTAACACCAACTATGGACGAATTGATTTTAGATGAACCAGAAATGGTAAAACAAGGTTCTCGCTTTGGTGTAAAGTTAAAAGCAAAGGCACCATCAATACACATGATTAGAGCAGACATCGAAACAGAAGTATCTCCAATTGTAGGTAGTGAAAAACAATCAGAAGAATTAGTAAATTACTTATTAGCAGAATTTGAAAATGATCCTAAAAAAATATGGGAGTCAAATATTTTCGGAAAAAATTTACACGAATTAGTAAATGAAGGCTTGCAAAATAAATTAGCTAGAATGCCAGAAGATGCACAAGAAAAATTACAAGAAACATTAGAGAGAATTGTAAACGAAGGAAGCGGAGGATTAATTTGTATTATACTTTAAAATAAACTACGGCAATTTAGAAAAAGGCTTGACAAAAAGCAATCAATCATATAAGATGAAAAAGGACAAAAATGATATGTAAAGAAATAAAAACGAAAAAATGCATGTAGGGTGTCGCTACCACGGAGACCCATGCTACGAAGAAATTTCTTAAAACGTAAGGGCGGTTTTAATCGCCCGCTCTTTGAAGAGATTACGAAAAACACATGAAAAAAGGAGTAAGAAAATGAATTTAGATTTAAATTATTATTTTAACCATTATGAAGACAATGAGATTTTCAAAGAATTAACAAAAGGAATCCAAAATATTTGGGAGTTACACGATACAGCAAATGCTTATTTAGAAAAAAACATTGTAGAAAAAGGAGTAAAAGAGAATAAAGGAAAATTATTAGGAGAGGCAAACTTTATAGGAAATTACTTTATAGATGAAGGTACAAAGATATATGCGGGAGCTACTATAGAAGGACCTGTATATATTGGAAAAAATTGCAAAATCATGCCAGGAGCCTATGTAAGACCTGGAACCATTACAGGAGATAATTGTGTAATTGGATTTAATTCAGAAGTAAAAAATAGCATTATTCAAAATGGTGCCAAAGTCGCAAGTCTTGCTTTTGTAGGAGATAGTATTTTAGGAAAGAGTGCAAGAATTGGTTCTGGAGTTATTACAGCCAATAGAAGATTTGATCAAAAAAATATTAAGATCAAAAAAGGAATTGAAAAAATAGATACAGGGAATGATTTCTTTGGTGTGATTATAGGAGATTATGCAAGAATAGGGGCAAATTCTGCAACACTTCCAGGAACTTTTATTGGACCATATACTTGGATATATCCATTAACTTCTGTAAGAGGATTTATTCCAGCAGAAAAAAGAGTATACCAAAAAGTAGAATTAACTTATGAAGATAATGCAAAAACAGAATTAAAATAGGGAAGAGATTGAAGGAGAAAAAAATAACAAAAACTATCTATCTTGGGTATAATATAAAATATTACGCTCGAGATAATTAATTTTTGCATTGACAAAAATGTTAAAAAAGAATTAAATAAAATTAAAATTATAAAAAAACGGAGGAAAAAAATGGAGAAAGAACAAAAAAGAGAAGAAAAAGGAATCACTCTAGTTGCACTAGTGGTAACAATTATTGTATTAATTATTTTAGCGGGAGTAACTTTAAATATTGTATTAGATAATGATGGGATTGTTAGCAAGACAAAGGAAGCAACAGAAGAATACGAAAATGCCCAAAGAGGAGAACAAGAATTATTAGGAGTAGTCGAAGACTATATAGAATATGCAGGGAAAACAGCACCAATACCAGAAGGATATACAGCATCACAAATAACAACAGAAGATTCTGTGGCAGAAGGATTAGTTATATATGAAATACCAGAAGGAGCAACAGTAGATTGGGAGAATCAGACCATCACGATAGAGGGAAGCACAACAAATTTACAAGAGACTGTAGACCAATATGTATGTATACCAGTAGA
This sequence comes from uncultured Clostridia bacterium, assembly GCA_944390445.1. GTDB lineage: Bacteria > Bacillota > Clostridia > TANB77 > CAG-508 > CALXRW01. Next base: position 19,704 of record CALXQB010000002.1, read on the forward strand.
TGATATCAATAGTATGGTAATGTGCAGAAGTAATAGTGGAGATAGTGTATGTAATTTAATATTAGAAGGAGAAATATTAAAATGTACAACTCATACGGATACAGATACCTCCACCGACTTGGTGGGTAGATTGTATACTAGCTCAATGGTTAACCCAGGTAATAATATTTGTTCTTATGAAATGGATTTTACAAAAAGGGATCAAATATTTAACGAGGCTGACTATCATGAACCTGCGATATTGACTGATGATGCAAGCAACAGTAGTATTACAATAGAACAATTAAAGGATGAGTTTAAGATTATGGCAACTAGTGTAGCAAAAAATGGAGGATTTTATATCAGTAGATATGAAGTGGGAAGAGACGGTGAAAGTAAAAAAGGACAACCGGTATTAACAGCAGCAAGTAGTGATAATGTAAGCTCAAATTATTTAGGTGCTAATACATGGTACGGATTATATGATACATTAAGAGATTTGGGTAATAATCAACAAATGATATGGGGATGCCAATATGACCAAGTAATAAAATTTGTAGGAGAAGAATCAGAAATAGGACATGCAGATAAGAATTTAACTGAAACCCCAGCTTTATCTGGAGAGAATGAATTAGATAAGTTAAAGAATGTATATGACATTGAAGGTAATCATATTGAATGGATATTAGAGGCACGATCTGCTAATACTCGAACAGGACGAGGCAATAATTTCTTTGGTGTGAGTATTAATTATTTCAATCCAGCTAGTGGGCGTTATGCTAATTATCCAACTTATCCATTCGAATACTGTTCCTCACGTTCTACAATATACATATAGTATAAGTTGTTAGTTAAGATTTGAAAGTAAGCATATTAGTCGGCTCCCAGAAGGAAGACTTTGCTAAAATACATAGAAAGGATACACAAATTAACAACCTAGAAATAAAACAGGCTCGCTAAAACGAACCTGTTTTATACTTTTCTAAGTTTCATATTACTTCCTATGAGGACTATATCCATTCTTTATAAACTTTAATATAATCTTTCTTAGCAAGTAGGGCAACAAAGCAATAAATCACTGGAATGAGTAAGATAAATCCAATATATGTTAGATTTAATGGCACTAATCCAATGGTTTTTCCAAGCCAAGTATAAGGAACAATAATTGCTACAATGCTAAGTAAAATTGAGGAAGCATAAACCATTTTAGAGGCATTGCTTTGGAAAAATGGAATTTTGGCAGTCCTAATAATATGAAGTCCAACTAAATTAGAAACAATACCATAAGAGAACCATATTGTTTGGAACAAAGCAACATCATTTTCTCTTAAACCAAATCCAAACCATAGAGAAGCAAATACAATTAAATCAAAAATAGAGCTGACTGGTCCCATGGCAAACATGAAGTGTTTAATACTCTTCATATTCCATTTTGTAGGCTTTGCTAAATATTCAGGGTCAACATTATCAAAAGGTAGAGTCAATTGACCAAGATCATATAATAAACTTTGTACTAATAATTGAATTGGTGTGATTGGTAAAAATGGTAGAAAAATACTAGCAATTAAAACAGATAATACTTCACCAAAATTAAAGCTAACAGCCATTTTTATATATTTTAATAAATTAGCAAATGTTTTTCTTCCTTCTACAACTCCATCTAAAAGAACTTTTAAATCTTTTTCTAATAAAATAATATCAGCAGTTTCTTTAGCAATATCTACAGCAGAATCTACAGAAATACCTACATCAGAATTTACTAAGGATGGGCTATCATTAATGCCATCACCCATGTAACCAACCGTATTTTCAGATTGTTTTAAAATTCTTACAATTCTGGCTTTTTGAATAGGAGAAAGTTTAGCAAAAATATTTACTTTTTTGGTTAAACGATACACTGCGGTATCTGATAACTTATCGAGTTGACTTCCTAATACAATTTTAGAAGAGTAAATACCTACTTTATCACAAACAGATTTTGTAACTTCAGCATTATCGCCAGTCAAAACCATAACACGAATTCCATAATGGTTTAATTTTTCAATTGCTTCTTTTGCACTTTCCTTAGGAGGGTCTAAAAAGCCTATAAATCCTGTTAAAGTCATTTGTTTTTCATCTTTTACACTTAAAGGATGGGATAAGTCAATATTTTTCTTTTTACATACAGCAACAACACGTAGACCTTCTTCATTTAATTTTTTTGTAATTTTTAAAATATTTTCTTTTATACTGCTTGTAATTGAATCTACAACATCATTTTTTTCTACAAAAGAACAAATATTTAAAATTTCTTCTACTGCACCTTTTGTAATTAATAAAGTATCATTTCCATGTTTTACAACAACAGAAAGTCTTCTCCTAGAAAAATCAAAAGGAATTTCATCTAACTTTTCATATTCTTCTTTAATAGAGGTAATATTTTCCTTTTCTGCTCTTTGAATAACGGCTGTATCAATGTTTGCTCTCAGACCAGATTGAAAATAAGCATTTAGGTAAGCATCACCTAGAACATGCATATCTTCAGTTCCATCACTATCTAAGTATTTTTCAAGAACAATTCTATCTTCTGTTAAAGTTCCAGTTTTATCTGTACATAAAATATTCATACTTCCAAAACTTTGAACAGAGTCTAGTTTTTTTACAATGGTTTTCTTTTTAGACATACGAACAGCACCTTTGGCTAAACTGGAAGAAAGAATAACAGGAAGCAATAAAGGTGTAATTCCAATCGCGATTGCAACTGCAAAAGTAAATGCTGTTAAAGTATTGTGTTTCCATGCATTTACTAAAAAAGTAAGTGGAATAATAATTAGCATAAAACGAATTAATAATTTGCTGATACTTTTAATTCCTTTTTGAAAAGCTGTATCGGGTTTGCCTTGTGATAAAGTATGGGCAATTTTTCCTAAATAGGTATCGTCTCCAACTTTAATAACAATTCCCTTAGCATAACCACTTACAACATTGCTACCAGTAAAACAAAGAGTATCTAAATCTGATATAGAATCAATATCTTCTATTTTTTTGATTTCAGAATTTGCTAATTTTTTTACAGAATCTGATTCACCAGTAAGAGAAGATTGGCTAACATATAAATCTTTAGATTCTATAATTCTTAAATCAGCAGGAATTAAATCGCCGGCAGATAGTGATACTAGGTCTCCTACGGTAATTTGATCCATGGGAATTTTAACAAAATCTTTGCCTCTTTTTACGGTAGAAGTGGTGGCTACCAATTCTTTTAATTTCTCTGCTGCTTTATTTGAACGAAATTCTTCAAAAAATTCTAGTAAAGCACTTACAATAATTAAAATAGCAATTACCGTAATGTTTGCATAGCTAGGTTCTGGAGGAAGAATAATATCTGTATAAATTAATACAGCGATAATTCCCATTAAAATACTATTGAAAGGGCTAAATAAACTTTTAAAAAAATAATGGTACCATTTTGGTGGTTTTGCTCTTTTAATTAAATTAGGGCCATAAGCTTTCAAGTTTTCTTGAGCCTGCTCATTAGAGAGTCCTTCTGCTGAAAAATGATTTTTTTGTAAAAAAGCATCTGTATCTAAAACACAATTTTCACCATATATTTTTTCAATTTCAACATCTTCTTTTATTGGATTTTGTGTCATAAAATTCACCTCGTAGATAGTATACCAATATATAGAAAAAATATAAAGTGAATAGAAGAAAAAAATAAAATTTTTCCTATTCAACAAAAAAAGAAGTCGAAATCTCAACAGAAATCGACTCCTCATTTTTCTAGCTACATTTGTTGCTCGCCAGGAATAATATAATCAACAATGCCATAAACTAAAGCACCAATAATAGCTGCAATCCAAGATATTGTATAACCTGCTACAAAGTATTGTGTTAAATAAAGTATAATAGCAGCTAATACAAAACCTACAAAGCCTTTACCAAATGGACTAGCATGAAGACCTGTAAATTTTACAATTAAATAATCCATAACTGTAAGAACAATAGCAGCTAAACCTAATGCCCATATATTATTAATATGGAATCCAGGTGTAAAAAATGCAGTAATAGCAAGAACGATGGCTGCTACAATAAGTCTTCCAACTATTTGCCAAATAGTACTTGTTGTGTTTTGACTTCTTGTATTTGATTGATTATCACTCATAGTGTTAAAACCTCCAATCTCTTAAATATATATATTTAATTTTGAGCTTTTTTTGCTTTGATACAAATATTATTAACATTTTGAAAAAATATATACAAAAACATTCAAGTATATTTTTAGAAATTTTGCAAAAAATATACGAAGAAAATAAGAAAAAAGGATGAAAAAAATGATTATTACATTTATTAGAGTGGTAATATTATACATATTAGTATTGCTAACAATGAGGTTAATGGGGAAAAGAGAAATTGGACAATTACAACCGTTTGAATTAGCCATTGCTATTATGATAGCAGATTTAGCTTCTGTTCCCATGGCTGATATTGGAATCCCTATTACTAGTGGAATTGTACCTATATTAGCATTGCTTTTTTTACATCTAGGTATTTCTTTGATCAATTTAAAAAGCATAAAATTAAGAGAGTTTGTTTGCGGAAAACCTTCTATACTAATTTATCGTGGAAAAATTGATGAGAAAGCATTAAAAAAAGAACGATTTACAATTAATGAATTACAAGAGAGATTAAGAATTAATAATGTATTTAATATAGGAGATGTAGAATATGCCATTTTAGAAACAAGTGGACAAGTAACGGTAATTCAAAAGCCCGAAAAAAGAAATACACAGCCAGCAGACTTTAAAATAATTCCAGAATATGAAGGTATCCCATATGACTTAGTGGTAGATGGAAAAGTTATGAAAGAAAATTTAAAAACGATTGGCAAAGATGATATCTGGTTAAAAAAACAAGTGGGAAAATTTGGAATGAGACCAGAAGAAGCATTATTAGTGACTTTTGATGGAAAAGGGCAAATATTCTGTCAAAAGAAAGGAAAAGCAAGATGAAAGAAACTATTATTATGATAATCATATTAATTCTCATAATTGCTTCTGGTATAGGCATACAAAAATATTTAGTTGAGTCTAGTAATATGCTATGTGAAAAACTAGAAAATTTAAAAACAGAAATAGGGATGGCAAAACAAGAACAAAAAACAACAGAGAATATCAATCGATTAGCAAATGAAATAGAAGAAGAGTGGAAAGAAATTAATAAAATATGGTCAACTGTAATTCTTCATGAGGAATTAGACATGATAGAAATATCCCTATTGGAAGTAAAATCTTCTATTCAAGTACAGGACTTAGAAAGTAGCTTAGAAGAAATTGATAAAACCATTTTTTTAGTAGGACATATTAAAGAAAAAGAAGCTCTAAAATGGAGAAATATATTTTAAAAAAGCTCATAATTTGAGCTTTTAAAATATTCTAAAAATTAATAGACTTAAAAATACATATGCATAACGATATAATTTTTGTATTTTTAAATTATGTTTATAATAATCAACTGTTTCCTGCATGGTAGCCATCTTATCTGCTAAACTTACAATATAGCTTTCCTTATAGCGAGGAAGAAAAACAGTAATTGGCCACATATGTTTCAAAATAATATCTTTTTCTTTTGGGCTTAAATCAAAAAGTTTTTCTGCATTATTTAAAGCAATTCTTGGATGCCTGAAACCATGGAGCCTTGGACTCTTTTCAGATTTAATTCTCCAATCATATAAAAATAAATCATGAACCATGGCAGCACGAACAGCAGATGTAGAATCTAAATGGTATTTTTTACAAAGCAAATAAGTATAAAAGGCAACATGTTTACAATGCTCATAGCAGTTCGTATTATAATGATGCCTATATTGTTTCATTTCACAAATTGTTTCATTTTCCTCAAAATCAGAGATAAGTTCCTGAAATTCTATTAAATCATTTGTATTATTCAATCTAATCAACCTCTTATTTTCATTATAGCACATTTTTTGACAAAAGTAATCCCCGTTTTTGCATTTCTTTCTTTTTTTTAAAGGTATCATTCCTACAAGAGAAAGTCAAGGAATGCACAGAATACCCTATGAAATTCTAATAGGACATTAAAACATTCCAATGAATACCAATATCTATAAAAGATGTTACAAGTGCTGTTCCACAGCCTTTAAACATAGTTTTTTCATTCTTACTACCCAAAGTAGAAGGATAGAATAAATAATATCTTATATTCCCTAATATTATATGATATAAAATGGAAAAAGGAATCAATTTGTGATATAATAAGAAAAAATTAAGAATAGGATTTCGTGAAAAGAGGGGATTTTCATGGAGAGAAATTTAAGCATAGAAGAAAAAATAGGGCAAATGTTAATGATAGGTATTTATGGCTATGATGTGGATGAGTACACATTAAAATTTATAAAAAAATACAAAGTAGGAGGAATTATTCTTTTTAAAAGAAATATTAATGACATCAAACAAATGCAAGAATTAATACAAAAACTAAAACAAGTAAATCGTGAAAATGGAAATATTCCTCTTTTTATTAGTATCGATCAAGAAGGGGGAAGAGTAAATCGTCTGCCAAAAGAAATTAATCGATTTCAGTTAGGAAGCAAAATAGGAGAAAAAAATGATGAAACTTATGCTTATGAGCAGGGACATAAAGTAGGAAAAGCCTTAAAAAGTTTGGGTGTGAACATGAATTTAGCACCAGTTTTGGATTTAAGAACTTCTGAAGATGATTTTCATTTTATTGGAGATAGAGCTATTAGCAAAGACAAAAATGTAGTGTCTAAGTTAGGAGTACAGTTAATAAAAGGAATGCAAGACAGTGGAGTTATTTCTATTGCGAAACATTTCCCAGGACATGGAATGAGTAAAAAAGATAGTCATTTTAGAATTCCGAGAATAGATGTAAAAAAGGAAAATATGATAAAACATATAAAACCATTTAAAAATGCAATGAAAGAAGGGGTAGATGGAATTTTATCTTCTCACATGGTAATTAATTATATAGATTATTATAAACCGATTACGATTTCTAAAAAGGCAATTCAACATCTAGTAAGGAAGAAAATGAAATATGAAGGAATTGTTATGACAGATGACTTAATGATGAGATCGCTTATATTCTATAATGTATTTGGAATTCCAATGCAAGAAGCTATACAAGCAGGAAATGACATATTATTACTCTGCAAAAATAACAGAAAAAAAGAAAGAGAAATACAAAAATTATTACGAGAAGCAAAACAAGGAAAAATAGATGAAAAATTAATTGATAAAAGTGTAGAAAGAATTTTAAAACTAAAAGAAAAATATCAGATACAAGATGAACCAACTGAAATGATGACAGTAGAACAAATCAATGAAATATTAAAATAAAATGATTACTGTCAAAAACTCCGTCCCCCCTGACAGATACATCTCTAGTGCCAAGAATCACACTGCAGGAAATATATTGAATTGATGTTACTCAAAAACAGAAAAACTACAACCAAAAGATAGGTTGCAAAATATTTGGTTTTATAGTAAGATAAGAAAAAATAGGAGGGAAGATTATGCCAAAGGTTTCTGTGATTGTACCAGTGTATAATGTAGAACAGTATTTAGCAAAATGTTTGGATTCCTTAGTAGGACAAACATTAGATGAAATAGAGATTATCGTGGTCAATGATGGAACAAAAGATCATTCTCAGGAAATAATTGATAAATATCAAAAAGAATATCCTAATAAAATAAAAAGTTTCATAAAAGAGAATGGAGGATTATCTGATGCCAGAAATTTTGGACTTTCCTATGCAACAGGAGAGTATATTGCTTTTCTAGATTCTGATGATTATGTAGATTTAACAATGTATGAAACAATGTACAACAAGGCAAAAAAAGAAAATGCCGATATGGTAGAATGTGATTTTTATTGGGTATATCCTAATAAAACAAAAGAAGATGTGGGAAGCATTTATCATAATAAAAAAGAAATGTTAGTACAAGCTAGAGTGGTAGCATGGAATAAATTAATTAAAAGAGAAATTTTGGAAAGAACAAAGATTAGATTTCCCAAAGGTTATCGTTATGAAGATGTAGAATTCTTTTATAAATTACTCCCATCCTTAGAAAAAGTTGCTTTTGTAAAAAAGCCATTTATTTATTATATTCAAAGAGAAAATTCTATTTCCAATTCTCAAAATGAAAGAACAAAAGAGATAATAGATATCTTAGAACATGTAATAATCTATTACAAAGAAAAAGGACTATATGAAGAATATAAAGTAGAATTGGAATATGTTTATACTCGTTATTTATTATGTAGTTCTTTTTTAAGAATGGTAAAAGTAAGAGATAAAAAAATAAGGAAAGAATTATTGAATCATACTTGGAATTCCTTAAATAAAACTTTTCCAAATTGGAGAAAAAATGAAATTTTAAGAAAAGAGAAAAGTGCAAAAAATAGGTATATGAGGACAGTGAACCGTATGACATTTCCAATCTACGCTTTTTTGTTTCAATTTAAGGGGTGATGAAATGAAACTATCCATTATAACGCCTACTTATAATCGTGCAGAATTATTAAAGAATTTATATGGGAGTATTCAAAAAAATATCATAGGAAATGATGAAATTGAATGGATCATTATAGATGATGGCTCAACAGACCATACCAAAGAGGTAGTACAAGCTTTTGCCTCTTCGTTCCCAATTATTTATCAATATCAAGAAAACAAAGGGAAAATGGCGGCATTAAATTATGGTATGCAATTTGTAACAGGAGATTTATTATTAGAATGTGATTCAGACGATATTCTAACAGATAATGCCATTTCCATTATCAAAAATGCATTTGAAGAGAGCAAAGAAGAAAAGGACATATATGCATTATGTTTTTTAAAATTTGATCAAGACTTAAAAAATATAGGAGAAAAATTTCAAAAAACAAAAACAACCATGTTTGACTTATACTTTAAAGAAGGAGAAGATGGAGAAAAGGCTTTAGTCTATTTTACAGACATTAGAAAAAAATATTATTACAAAATAGAACATAAAGAAAAATTTTCTACAGAAGCAAGACTACATCATGAAATGGACTTAAATTATAAAATAAAATGTTTTAATGAAGCGATTATGCTATGTGAATATAGAAAAGATGGCTATACAAAAAATATTTTGAAGGTTTTTCAAGAAAATCCTTATGGATATTATGAGTATTTTAAAGAAATATTAAAATTACATGATATGAAAGGCACATCTTTTAAGAAAAGACTATATGTCATAAAACATATGATTTTGTTTAGTTGTTTAACGAAACAAAAAATACCTTTAAGAGAGTCAAAAGAGGGAGTAAATAGAATATTACTAGTCATATTGTACATCCCTGGAATGATAAGAACAAAGCTAAAGTTTAAAGATAGGAGAAAGAATGAAAACCACTAAATTAGAAAAATTGTTATTTATTTTTATAGCGATATTACCAATTTTAGATATTTTTAGTTTTACTTTTCGAAATGTATTTCAAACTAGTATATCTCCTTCTACTTTTGTGAGACCAATTGTACCAATCATAGCTATTTTAATTATATTTTTTAAAAATAAATTTAAATTAAAAACCTTATTAGTATGTGGCATTTATGGTGTTTATGGATTAACACATTTGATTTTATATGATCTTCAAATGTCTGGAAGTTCCTATGGTACAGTTATCGGAGAATTCCAATATATTGTGAATTATAGTTTTATGATTTTAAACTTGTTCCTTTATCTTTACATATTTAAAACATCTGAAAAAGCAAATGAATTAAAAAAATATGTGTGGATTGCTAGTATCATTTATATTGTCTCTATTTATATTGCTATTTTTACAGGAACTTCTTCTTCTACCTATATAGAAGGAATAGGAAAAAAAGGTTGGTTTGAATCTGGAAATAGTATTTGCACAATTTTAATTTTAAGTTTATGTATTCTTCTTCCTATGTTAAAAGATAAGACCTTAACTTGGAAATTTTCAAGGAAAAAAATAATAACTGGAATGGTAATAACGATTATAGGAATAGGAATATTTCTAACAACAATTGTAGGAACAAGAACAGGTTTATTAGGATTTGTACTAGTTATTGTATTTTATTTATTATGTGAAGCCTTCTTTTACTTAAAGAAAAAAATTTCTCCCCAAATATTAATGGCGGGCTCATGTGCCTTACTAATTGTTATCATTGTGGGAGGATTATTTGCTTCTAATGTATTATTACAAAGAAGAAAACATTTAGAAAATCAAGACTCTAGTATTATCGATAGCTCTACAGGTAAGCCTTCTCATGTAACAGGAGATATTTTAAAATTAAAAGAACAGATAGAAGCGGGAGAACTAGATGAAGATTATATGCCAAAACCAAATCAAAATGCTATTTTAGCTTTATATGAATATGCCAATCAGGAAGAATTACCACTAACAGAAAGAAGAATACAACAATTGGTATATCATATAAACTTAATCAAAGAACAAAAAAATTTAGGATTGCTGTTGTTTGGAAATGGTTTTTTAGCAAATTATCCAGAATTAACATTAGAGATGGAGATACCAGCTTTTCTATTTAACTTTGGAATAGTAGGTTTTATATTATATTTTGGACCTTTTTTATGTTTATTTATTTTTTCCTTAAAAGAGGGAATAAAGCATAAGGAAAAGGTGGACACAGAATATATGATGTTATTACTGGGCTGCCTTTTAAGTTTTGCATTATCTTTTTTAGCAGGTTATACTTTCTTTAATTCTTCTTCTATGATAATGATTATTGTGTTAAATACATTATTGTATCGAAAAACAACAAAGTGAAAGGAGTGAGTTTTACGAAAAAAAAGATATTATTTGGAATTACTAGTTGTACTTTTGGAGGAGCGGAAAGAGTATTAATTGATTTATGCAATCAATTATGTGAAGAATATGATATTACGATTTTTACAATTTATGCTAAAGGAGAAATGGAACCAGAAATCGACCCGAGAATTACTTTAAAAAGTTTATATCCTTTTTGTTATGCAGAAATGCCAAAATGGAAAAAAATATTTCTTCCTATCTCTTTGTTCTTACGAAAAAACAGTATTTATCATAAAAAAATAAAAGGAGATTTTGAGACAGAAATTGCTTTCTTAGAGGGACCGATTACCAATTTATTTAGTGTAAGAAATCTTAAAACAAAAAAAATTGCATGGATACATAATGATATAAGTCAAGTGTTTGGAAAAGGTTTGAAAGCAAAAATAAAACAATTTCTTAATCGTAAAATCTATCAAAAATACCAAGAACTTATATTTGTAAGCCAAGATAACCTAGAAAAATTTGAAGAAATGTATGCGATTTCTACGCAAAAACAAGTGATTTATAATTATATTGATTCAGAAAAAGTAATAGAAAAATCAAAACAAATATCAAAGTATTTAGAAAAAGATTGCCCGATATTGGTATCTGTTTGTAGATTAGTAGAACAAAAAGCAATAGGAAGATTAATTGAGGTACATAGCCAATTAATAAAAGAAGGGAAAAAACATAAGATTTATGTAGTAGGAGATGGACCATTAAAACAAGAATTGCAAGAACAAATTAAACAAGAAAAAGTAGAAAATACTTTTATTTTACTAGGAAAGCAAGCAAATCCATACCCTTATGTAAAACAAGCAGATGCCTTTTGCCTTTTTTCCTATTATGAAGGATATCCAATGGTAGTAGAAGAGGCAAAAATATTAAATCAATTTATTTGTGTAACAGATACAGCAGTAAGAGAAGTATTACGAGATTATAACCGAAAAATGATTGTAGAAAATACAGAGGACGGTATCAAAGAAGGAATCAAACAGTTTGTAGAGAATAAAGAAAAATATATAGAACAAGACATAGAATTTCATTATTCTAATGAAGAAATTTTAGAAAGAATCAAGAGAATATTTTAAATAATGAGTAGAGTTCTTGAAATTAAAAATTCAAAAGGACTCTGCTATTATTAACGAGATTTGCAATGAAAATAGAAAAATGGTATAATAAAAGTAACTTTTTATGAAAACAAACAAGAGACAAAGGGGGAATAAAATATGGAAAAAAAGGAAAATAAAATAGGAAAGAAAGTTGGAATCATTTTATTAATCTTTTTCATTGTTCTTTTGATATTATTTTTTACAAAAATTCTTATTATGTATGGCTTGGAAAGTAGGGTAAATCATTATGCAGAGAGTAGTAATTATCATATAAAAACGGTTACGTATTTAGGAGATAATATAACAATTGCAGAAACTTATAAAAAAGGAGAAGAAAGTTTATCTCTTATGAGACAAATAGCAGAAGACGATATACGTAAGATAACCACATATAGTAATGGAAATTCAGCCAATATTTATTTTGATACAAATGAAGATAAAGTAGCAATTCTAAATACGACTGAAATACCAATGACAAGTAAAATTCAAAATTATTTACATACAGAGAATTTAGGACAATTCTTACTCTCAGTTTTAAGAAATTCCATTAGAATAGAAGAATGCAACGGAAAGGAATGCTACAAAATAGAAGGATATTTTGATAATTTGCTCATTTCAGGGGATAATGCGAAAACAATCATATATCTTGAAAAATCTACAGGACTTCCTGTTAGAGTATTAACAGGTACTGAAAAAACAGAAGAAGGAGAAGTTAGTACTTTTACTGATTATTGGTACGAATTTGATCAAGTGACAGCATCAGATTTAAAAGAACCAGATATTTATTTATATAGAGTAGAAGAATAAAAGAACAGACAGAGGGAAGGAGCTTTTGTCTTAATCTTTTTTGAAAGAAGGTTAAGACAAAAGCTCCTTCCCTCTGTCTACCTCTGCTTAGAAGGTCAACCATATATACCTATATTTTATCCGCAAAACTCTCAAGGTTCAAGGAGTAATCCGGCAGCGGTAGGCTGTTTGAGCTTTTGCTCTAAAATATAGGTATATATGGTTGATTCAAAAATAAGAAATTTTTCCTTAACTTAATGACATTGCCGTCCTTCTGTCTGTACTCTTATTCTTGCAATAAAAAGTATTGCAAAGATAAAAAAATAATGGTATAAATATAATAATTATTACGAAATTTATTTAAGAAAATGGAAAGGACTAGAGTATGAAAAAACTATTATTTTCTGCTTATAGTTTAGAAATAGGTGGAATTGAAACAGCATTAGTTACATTACTAAATACACTAGTAAATCAATATAAAATTACTTTGGTACTAGAAAAAAAACAAGGAGATTTTTTAAATGACATTGACAAAAGGGTAGAAATCATAACATATACTCCTAGTACTAACAAAAATCCGGTTATGAGAAAAATCTTGAATGTATGTAAGAGAATATCGTTTTCTTTAAAATATAAAAATAAATATGATTTTGCGGTGTCTTTTGCTACCTATTCAAGACCAGGGTCTTTTGTGGCAAGAACGGCTGCAAAAAATAATGCCCTTTGGGTACATTCTGATTATTTAGCAACATACCAAGGAAATATAGAAGAAGCAAAACGTTTTTTTCAGTCTGTAAATTATAATAAATTTAAAACAATTGTATGTATTTCAGAAAGGGCGAAACAATCTTTTCTAACAATTTTTCCAGAGATAAAAAAGGAAGGTTTTATACAAGTAATTGCTATCAATAATATGATTGATGCTGGTAGCATTGAAGAAAAAGCCAAAGAGGGAATTCCATTAAAAAAACAAGAGGGAACTACTTTTTTGCATGTGGGAAGACATGATGAGTTCTCAAAAAAGATTACAAGATTGATCGAAGCAGCTAAAATGCTAAAAGAAGATGGAGAAAAATTTAAAATTTTGCTAATAGGGGAAGGACCAAATACAAGGGAATATCAAGAGTTAGTAAAAAAATATGGATTAGAATACAATATCATATTTTGCGGGATGCAAAAAAATCCATATCCCTATTTTAACATTTCAGATGCTTTAATTCTTACTTCAGAATTTGAAGGTTTTCCCGTTGTTTTTAATGAAGCAAGAGTGTTAAATCTTCCTATTATTACAACAGATGTATCAGACAGTAAAAAAGATATCGAAGGGAAATATGGAATTGTGGTAGAAAAAGACCCACATAGTATCTATATGGCTATGAAACAATTTATCGAAAGTGGATATCAAATACAAAAAAAATTTGATGTACAAGAGTTTAACAAAAATATTGAAAACCAAATTGAAAGATTAATTAACTAAGGGGGAAATTATGCCTAAAATTTCTGTGATTGTACCTGTATATAATACAGAAAAATATATAGAAAAGTGTTTAGATAGTATTGTAAACCAAACTTTTCAAGATATTGAAATTATTGTAGTAAATGATGGGTCTACAGATCATGCAGAAGAGAAAATCTTAAAATATCCAAGCATCAAGTACTACAAAAAAGAAAATGGTGGATTATCAGATGCTAGAAATTATGGGGTAAGCAAAGCAACAGGGGAATATATTGCATTTGTGGATTCCGACGATTACCTTGATATCAATTTATTTGCAGAATTAGAACCATATATGAATCAAGAAATAGACTTAATTAAATTTCAGTTCCAAAAGGTAGACGAAAATTATCAAAAACTAGAAACAAATAGGGGACAAGCTTTTGATACTGTAACTGGCAAAGAAGCTTTTGAAAATTTATATTGCAGAGATGAATTTATGGCTGTAGCATGGTTATATTTATATAAGAGGGAATTTTATTTACAAAACCATTTCCAGTTTGCAAAAGGATTATATCATGAAGATTTTGGGTTAATTCCTATTATACTGTTAAAAGCAAGATCGGTGATATCTACAGATATTGCTGGCTATTACTATTTTCAAAATAATAATAGTATTACAAGAAATAAAGATTATGCGAAAACAGTAAAAAAAGCGAATGATTTATTAGTACATTATGATAATATGCTACCACAGATAAAGGATTTAGATGAAGATAGTAAAGAGAAAATAAAAATTTATTTTACCAACAACATTTTGTTACGTGCAAAAGAATTAAACAGAAAAGAACAGGACGATTATATAAAAGAAATTAAGAAAAGGAAGTTAATTCATAATCTAAAAATTAGCAATATAAAACAGTTTATTAAAATCTTAATGTTAAAAATAAATATAAAATTATATTTAAAACTAAAGAAGGTTTGACAATAATCGGTTTTATGATATAATAAAACCAATTTTAAACAAAGTTCGCGAAAAGGAGAAAGAAAATGTCAACAAATAGTGATGTTGCAATAGAAGTAGATCATGTATATAAAACATTTAATGTGTTTTATGATAAGACAAATACCATTAAGGAGAAATTATTGTTTTGGAATCGATCCAAAAAAGAAGTAAGAGAAATTTTAAATGATATTAATTTAGAAATAAAAAAAGGAGAAGTGGTAGGATTAATTGGAGTCAATGGAAGTGGGAAATCTACACTTCTTAAATTAATGACCAAAATTATATATCCAAACAAAGGGAAAATAGAAACTTATGGGAAATTAACTTCCTTACTAGAACTAGGAGCAGGTTTTCACCCTGATTTTTCAGGAAGAGAAAACATTTACTTTAATGCTTCTATTTTTGGACTAACAAGAAAAGAAATTGATAAAAGATTAGATCAAATTATAGAATTTTCTGAATTAGAGGGATTTATTGACAATCCCGTTAGGACATACTCTTCTGGTATGTATATGAGACTGGCTTTCTCTGTTGCCATTAATGTAGACGCAGAAATTCTATTAGTAGATGAAATCTTATCTGTAGGAGACCAACACTTTCAAGAGAAATGTTTCCAAAAAATTGAGCAACTAAAAGAAGAAGGAAAAACTATTGTCATTGTTACACATTCTATGAATTCCGTTACAAGATTTTGTACAAGAGCAGTTTGGCTACATGAGGGGAGAATAAAAATGGATGGAAATGTAAAAGAAATTACAGATACTTATATTAAAGAAACAGCATGAAAGTATAAAGCAATTTGTGAAAATTGTAGAGGCGATTTCAACGCCCGCTCTTCGATGAAATTACTAAAAAAGGAGAAAATAAAAGTGAAGAACATATTTAAAAATATTTATAACTATAGAGAATTATTAAAAACAAATATCAAAAAAGAAATAAGAGGGAAATACAAACATTCTTTTTTAGGGGTCTTGTGGTCTTTCTTAAATCCATTGCTTCAATTAGCTGTATATGCTATTATTTTTCCATTAATTTTAAAAGATGCACAAGAAAATTATGTCATATTTTTATGCGTAGCATTAATTCCGTGGACGTTCTTTAGTACAGTTGTAACGCAGTCAGCGGCTGTTATTATTAATAATAGTAATATCATCAAAAAAGTATATTTTCCGAGGGAAATTTTGCCTATTTCTGTGGTAACTAGTGCAACTGTCAATTTTCTTATTTCAACAATTATAATCTTATTTTTTATATTATTTTACAGAGCAGGATTTTCATGGTATATCGTATTTTATCCTTTTATTTTATTAATACAATACCTATTATCTTTGGGAATTTCTTTTCTAATATCAAGTCTTACAGTATACTTAAGAGACCTAGAGCATCTGATAGGGGTGGCTATAATGATGTTATTTTATGCAACACCAATTGCTTATTCTAGTGATTCTATTCCAGGAGAATTTCAATTTATAATGAGATTAAACCCAATGGCCTATATTATAGATGCTTATAGAGATATTTTTTATTACCAAACTATGCCGGAACTTAAATCATTGGGAATTTTACTTATTATTACAATTGCACTTGTTGTTATAGGATATATTGTATTTAATAAATTACAAAAAGGTTTTGCAGAAGAATTATAAATATTACATGTAATATAAAAGAAAAATTAGGGAGGACTTATGAACGAAGAAGAGAAATACTTTAATTATAGCTTAGAACCAGGAAAGATTATAGAAGAAAAAGCAAATTATGATGGAGGTAAACCGCTAATTAGTATTATTACAGCTTACTATAATTGCAAAGAATATATAGAACAAACTGCAAATTCAGTATTTAATCAAACTTTTCCGTTTTGGGAGTGGATAATTGTAAATGATGGAAGTACGGAAGCAGGAACTGAAGAATTATTAAACGAACTTGAAAGAAAAGATGAGAGGATAAAAGTATATCACAAAAGAAATGAGGGAAGATTGATTGCCAGAGATTATGCAATATCAAAAACTACCTCAGATATTATTTATATGTTGGACTCGGATGATCTAATAGACAAAACACTGTTGGAATGTGGTTATTGGACATTATATACAAACCCAGAAGCTAAGTGGGCATATTCAAACTGTGTTAATTTTGAAGGAATGGAATTTTTATATAAACCAGAATTTAATTCAGAACAACAAAAGAAAGAAAATCTAATTATAGGAAGTTCATTTATAAGGAAAGCAGCCTTATTAGAAGTGGGGGGCTATAATGCCGTTGACAAAGATGTACACGAAGATTGGCATTTATGGCTTAGAATGTTAGAGAAAAATTACTTTCCTGTAAAAATGAATTACTATGGATTTTGGTATCGAAAAAGAAAGGGAAGTGTCTTAGATAGTTTTAAGAAAAATAAAAAAAGGGAAAAGCATGCAAGAAAAGTAATCAAAGAACAAGCAAAAAAAATAAATGAATATATTCAAGCTATACAATATCCTGTTAGTTCTGGTAGCGGATTTTATACTTATCCAACTATTTTTGAATGGAATAGAGAAGCAATATATAAAAAAGGAGAGAAAAAAAGGTTGTTATTCATACTCCCATGGTTTGTATTTGGTGGAGCCGATAAGTTTAACTATGATTTGATTTCTAGATTAAATCAAGATAAATATGACATAACAATTGTAACAACCGAACCATGCGACTATATATGGAGACAAAAATTTGAAAAATTTGCGGAAATATTTGATTTGACAACTTTTTTACATAGAAAAGAATGGGCTGCTTTTTTACACTATATAATAAAATCTAGAGAAATTGATTTGGTAATGTTATCTAATAGCTATTATGGATATTATATTGTTCCTTGGTTAAAATCTGAATTCCCTGATGTTATTTTTACGGATTATATCCATGCACATGATTGGAGCTGGAGAAACGGTGGATATCCTAGAGAATCGATAGCTATATCAAATTTTTTGGACAAAACTTATACATGCAATAATTATGTTAAAAATGTTATGTTCTATGATATGGATAGGAAAAACAAAAATGTAGAAACAGTATACGTTGGTGTGGATACAGAAGAGTTTGATGAAAAGAAAGTAGAATATACGGGTGAAATTGATTTCGAAAAACTAAAGAACAAAAAGATAATTTTATTTATATGCAGAATTGTAGAATTAAAACGCCCAATTTTCATGTTAAGAGTTTTTAAAGAAGTTTTAAATAGAGAAAAAGATGCTGTATTGCTTGTAGTAGGAGATGGGGAACAACTAGCAGAAATGAAATTAAAGGCAAAAGAATTAAATATAAAAGATAATACCATTTTTACGGGAATGCAAAGTAATGTAAAACCTTTTTATAAAGTTGCAGCTGTTACAGTTATATGTTCTCTAACAGAAGGATTAGCAGTAACCTCTTATGAATCTTTGGCCATGTCTACACCTATTGTAACGTCAGATGTTGGTGGACAAAGTGAATTAGTAGATGATACATGTGGAAAAGTAATTCCATTAATGCAAAGTGTAGAAAAAGATTTATTCAATAGAAAATATAAACAAGAGGAGATAGAATCTTATGTTAATGCAATTTTAGAAATTATAAATTCAAAGGACTATGAAAAAATAAAAGAAAATTGTCGAAAGAAAATAGAAGATAAATTCTCAACAGAAATAATGGTAAGAAGGTTAGATAATAGTTTTACTAAACTTATAGAAAAGGGCACACAAATAGACAGAAATATTTTAAAAAATCAAGAACTGTTTGAGCAATATTTAGTCCTATATAACGAAATCGATAAAAGAAACTACAATCCTGAAGAAGGTGGAGTCACCGATAGAAATACGAACTATAGAACAGCAAATCTAAAAAGTAGATTATGGAGTAATCCGTTATATAGAATTACAGTAAAAGGATTGAAGAAAGCTGGAATATGGGAAAGACTGAAAGAAAAATATAAATCAAGGAGAGAAAAAGATGTATAATGTTGAAGTTTTCTTGAAATACTGCTTTGTTTATTTGATTATAATGTCAAATTCCATATTTATAGGATATAAATGTAGTAAAAAATTAGCTCAAACGATTGCACCGTCTGTAATGATGATAATGATATTAACTTATGGATTTGGACTGTTGAAACAATTGCGTGTAGGAGTAGCAATAATTTCAATAATATGCATTGTACTTGGAGTATATGCTATTATTAAAATGATCTTAGGTAAAAAAATAAAAAAATATTTGAAAGAAAATATAGCTGTATTAATCATTTTTTCTACTATATTTTTCTTGTTTGGATTCACTACATATGACAGATTATTTACAGCTGCTGATGACTATGGCTATTGGAGTATGGCAGCCAAAAACATGTATTATTTAGATGATTTCATTACCAATGAAAATGCTGTAATAAAAACGGTATATCCTCCATTCCCTACAATATTACAATACTTTTTTGAAAAGATTATTGGAGAAGACAGACAAGGCATACAACTATTTGCATCAATGATTTTTGGTTTTTCATTATTGATGCCATTATTTAAAAATTTGAAAAAACAAAGAAAAATTGCTGTTTTAAGTTTGTTTGCAATAGTACTTGCAATACCTGCAATATTTGCAGAATCATTTTTTTATGGAATGATTTACGTTGATACTTTATATGGACTTCTTCTAGGATATTTGCTTTTAGAGTATTATACATCAGAAAAAGATAAATTTTTATATTTTATTATAGGACTTTCTCTTGCAGTAATATCCTTAATTAAACCAACAGGCCTTTTTATAGCAGTAATTACTGTGCTTATTTTATTAATTGATTATGGAATTCATTATATGATGAATAGAAAGACAAATAAAATTAAGGAAAATATTAAGGGGTTATTTAAATGGAGAAATATATTCCCATTTATAATTTTAATATTGATCCCAATTTTCGCTTTAGGTTCATGGGAGTTATACAAATCTTTCTCAGAAACTACCAATATATATGAATCAGCTGAAAAAGATTATGAAGGAAGCATGATA
>CALXQB010000003.1 GCA_944390445.1 uncultured Clostridia bacterium
GTAAAGGAACATATCAAATAGCAACATTATTAACAAAAGAAGGTGTAGAACCTCCTGGACTACAAATGAAAATGACATGTGTAGTAAATAATATTACAAACACAACAGACAAGTGGAATCATAATACAGTTAGAAGAATTTTATCTAATCAAATATACATTGGAAATTGTGTGCAAAACAAAAATAAAAAGATTAGTTATAAAAGTAAAAAAATGATTTCATTACCAGAGGAGGAACACACAATAACTAAAAATCATCATAAAGCTATAATTCCAATTGAAAAATGGGAATTAGTACAGAAAATGCTTGGAATACACAAAAACGCTAAAATTAGAGAAACGGATGTCATGTTCAAAGGTTTATTATATTGTTCTCATTGTAATAATAGGCTTTCTATTAGAACAAAAGTGAATCATAATAAATCAGGAGATGTAACAAGAAGATATATATTGTGTGGTACTGCTGTTAAAAAAAATTCTAATAAGCCTTGTTATACAAGATATATAAAATATGATATTTTTGAAGAACAGGCTCTTTCTAAAATTGCAGAAACATTAGAAATGTATATAAATTCAAATGCTTTTAAAAACGAAGATGCTTTGAAAAAAATACTTGAATCCCAAAGTAATAAAGGTAGTATTTTAAAAAAGATAGAAAAACTAAATAAAGATTTGGAAAAAGTTAATAAGAAAATAAGTACATTATATAATGATAAACTAAATGGATTATTAGAGGAACAAGATTTTAAACTTTTTTCAGATGGTTTAGTTAATGAACGCCATAGAATTGAAAAAATCTTAAAAGAAACTGAACTAGAATTAGAAAGTTTTGAAGAACATTCTACGAATAATAGAATAAAATCAGATATGCAGAATGTTATAAAAAAATTATCTAAAAGTAAAGAGTTCAATAAAGAAACCATTAATCAATTAGTTAATAGGATTGAAATAGATAAAGATAATAATGCAGTAATATATTTTAATTTTTATGAATTAAATTGTATTGGAGGATAAATAGAAGATGTCAAACAAGCAAGTAATTTATAGTGTAGGAATGTATTTAAGGCTAAGTAAAGATGATGGTGACGATATTGAAAGTGAAAGTATAACTAACCAAAGAAAATTAATTAAAGATTATATTAGTAAATATGAAAATATGAAACTATATGATGAATATGCTGATGATGGATATAGTGGAGCAAATTTTAATAGACCAGATTTTCAGAGATTACTTAAAGATATTGAAAGCAAAAAAATAAATATGGTTATAACTAAAAATTTGGCAAGATTAGGCAGAAACTATATTGAAACAGGTAATTATATAGAGAAATATTTTCCGGATCATAGGGTTAGATATATTGCACTATTAGATAATATTGATAATTTTAAAGAAAGTGTTAGTAATGATTTTGTTCCTATTAAATCAGTATTTAATGAAAAACATTGTAGAGATACATCTATTGCAGTAAAGAAAACAAAAAGAAGAAAAATGGAGGAAGGATTTTATGCTTGTAATACAGCACCTTTTGGTTATAAAAAGGATTCTGATACTCCTGGGAAATTGATAATAGATGGGGAAAGCAGTAAAACAGTAAAGAAAATTTTCGATTTAAAATTAAAAGGATATACTACAAATGAAATTGTTAGATATTTAGATAAAAATAAATATGTTACACCAGTTGAATACATGAAAATTAGAGGACAAGAATATATTGAAAATAAAAATTTATGGCGAAGAAGTACAGTAACTAGAATTTTATGTAATAAGGTTTATCTAGGGCATTGTGTAAGAGGAAAGACACAAAACATTAGTTATAAATCTAAAGACAGAATTTTTGTTAAAAGAAATGACTTTATAATTACTAAAAATACTCATGAACCAATAATATCAGAGGAAGTGTTTGAAAAAGTACATAATACTAAAAAATATGGAGAAGTAAAAGAGTATAATGAAACAAACTATCTTTTAAAAGACTTAATTTATTGTAAAAATTGTGGCAAAAAACTTATTTTTAAGAAAGTAAGAAAAAGAGTAGTTATCTATTGTAGAAATTATGATGAAAACCCTAAATTATGCAACAATAATTGCAAATTAGATTATTTTACAATTGAAAACAAAGTATTTGAATATATATCTAATATGTATAAAGAATATTTAAAAAATAATAGGGTAAAGGACAACCTTTACAAAAAATATACTGAAAATGTTATTAAAGTTTTAGAAGAAGATTTAAAACAATTAAATATATCTTTGGAACAGATAAATTTTAGAATAACATCTTTATATAATCAAAGATTGTCAGAAAAAATAAGCGAAGATGATTACAAAAATAGATATAATACTCTTATCGAACAAAGAAAAGGTTTATCAGATAATATTGCTGATAAGGAAAAAGAAATTAAAAATGAAAAGAATAAATTAAATACTTTAAATGAAAAGAAATTGATTCTAAAGAAAATTGAAAGACTTGATAAAAAGGATTTAAAAAATGTAAATTTTGAAGAATTGATTGAAAAAATTGAAGTATTAAAAAAAGATATACAAGTTAATTTTAACTTTGCAGAAGTAGTAAAACTTAAAGTTTAGTGTCTAAATTGTACACTCTATGATTGTACTGTTGCTATGGCAGAACATTTAGCAGGAAGTGAAGAATTATTTGTAGAACAGATGAATCAAAAGGCAAAAGAATTGGGAATGAATGATACCACATTCAAAAATTGTCATGGAATTGACGAAGATAGTCATGTAACATCAAGTTATGATATTGCATTAATGTCTCGAGAGCTTATGACCAAACATCCACAAATAACAAAATACACAACAATTTGGATGGATAGTTTAAGAGATGGAAAATCCGAATTGGTCAATACGAATAAATTAGTTCGTAATTATAGTGGATGTACTGGACTAAAAACAGGTTCAACTTCTCTTGCTTTATACAATTTATCTGCCACAGCCACACGAGACAATTTATCTTTAATTGCTGTTATTATGAAAGCACCTAATACTGCAACTCGTTTTGCAGAGGCCAAAAAATTGTTAGACTTTGGGTTTAATACATATGAATTTAAACAATTCAATCAAAAAGGAGAAACCATAATGCAAATTCCTGTACAAAAAGGAATTTCTGTCAGTGTAGAAGCCATTATAAAAGAAGATGGAGGTATATTATTAAAAAAGGGAGAAGATAAAGATATTACACAAACGATTCAACTTCCAAATTCTATTTCTGCTCCTATTTCTGAAGGACAGCATTTAGGAGAAATTGTTTATTCAAAAGGAAATGATATCTTACTAACTACTGAAATTGTAGCAAAGTCAGAAGTGAAAAAAATGAGCTTTGGTAATGTATTAACACAAGTGTATCAAAAATGGTTTACACTAAATCGTTCTCTTTGACATTTAGCCTAAAAAGTGGTAAAATAAAGTTATAAACTAAGGAAGGAGGCGGGAAATGTGAGGCGGTTACTTAAGTCGATTTTCTGGGCATTACTCATTACAATCATTTGCGTTGTATGGAAAGCCTTTATGGGCCTTGTAATTGACCTGGATGACATTTTTAGAGTGGCAAAACAGCCTTTCTTACTTTCCTTTATAGCCTATTTTATAGGCTATGGAGCTGGAAGAAAGGAGAAGAAAGTTAACTAGCATACCCGACCGACGGAGAATACAAATTGTATTCTCCTAATCTATGTATGAGGGAAAATAAGAAGTATAGTGAGCTTTTATTGGATAAAATCTCATAAACTAGAAAAAATAATATAATAATATTGACAGACGTAATACAATGTAGTACAATAAAAGCAGAAAGGAGTGAATATTATGACTATTTCAGTAAGATTAAGTGATAAAGACACAGAATTAATAAAAGCATATGCAGAAATGAATAACATTTCTTTATCTGATTTAATAAGAAACGCAGTATTGGAGAAAATTGAAGATGAGTATGATTTGGAATGCTATAAAAAAGCAATAGAAGAATATAAGAAAAATCCTAAAACTTATACAATGGAAGAAGTAAAAGAGGAGTTGGGAATGTAGTGAAATACAAAGTCATATTTACAGATAAAGCAAAAGGACAATTAAAAAAGTTAGATAAACATATAGCTTCTCTTATCATTGGATGGCTAGAAAAGAATGTTCAGAATTGTGAAAATCCAAGAATACATGGTAAAGGTTTAGTGGAAAACAGATCAGGACAATGGAGATATAGAATTGGAGATTATAGAGTAATATGTGAAATACAAGATAGAGAGGTAATAGTTCTTGTTTTAGAAGTAGGACATAGAAGAGAAATATATCATTAAAAGGAATGCCTAAAATGACATTACTGATTTTTAGATGAGAAAACAGAAAAACAGTTGCTTTTTTTGGATAAATATGGTATGATATTATTCAGTAAAAATTTAGGAACAAAAAAAGAAGAGGTGAATGCGAAATGAAACAAGGAATACATCCAGAATATAAAGAAACAACCATTACATGTGCTTGTGGAAACGTACTAGAAGTAGGTTCTACAAAGGAAAACATAAAAGTAGATATTTGTTCTAAATGCCATCCATTTTGGACAGGTAATTTAAAACAAAATACAACAGGTGGTAGAGCAGATAGATTTAAGAAAAAATATGGAATTCAGTAAAAAAAAGACAGAGGGACAGAGCTTTTGTCTTAACAAATATGGAAGATGACTTTCTTGTTTTTGTTAAGAAAAAAGCTCTGTCCCTTTCAATGTCATTTAGTTAAGAAAATCAACCATATATACCTATATTTTATCCGCAAAACTCTCAAGGTTCAAGGAGTAATCCGTAAGCAGTAGGCGTGTTCGAGCTTTTGCTCCAAAATATAGGTATATATGGTTGAAATAAAAATAAAGAAAATATTTCACTTAAGTTAATGACATTACCGTTGTTCTGTCTGGGATATTGGTCTCGTCAGTAAATCAATCAAAAAATAATAATTATTTTATATAAGAAGCTCTTATATCTTGCATTTTTTTTAAAGTTTGATATATAATGAAAAAAAGAATTATGTTTATATAACATGAGAAAGGAATGAAAAGATGATTGCATTCGACCATAAACCAAAAGCGTATGCATTTGTAGGACCTTCTGGTACAGGGAAAAGCTATAGAGCACAAATGGTAGCAAATGAAAGAAATATTAGTTATATTATTGATGATGGTCTTTTAATTAAAGATAATGAAGTAATTGCAGGAACTTCTGCTAAAAAGGCGGAAACCAAAATAGAAACAGTAAAAAATGCACTTTTTACTAAACCAGAACAACAAGCAGAAATAAAAAAAGTAATTCGAAAATACAAGCCAGAAAGTATTTTAATATTGGGAACCTCTGATGGTATGGTAGAAAAGATTGCAGAAAATTTAGGAATTGCACCTATTGTAGAAACAATTTATATTCAACAAGTTGCTACAGAAGAAGAAATGAAAACAGCAAGAAGAATTCGAACAACAGAAGGTAAACATGTCATTCCTGTTCCTACTTTTGAAATCAAAAAAGATTTCTCTGGCTATTTATTGGACCCACTACAGATTTTTAAATCAAAAGGGAAAGATGTAAAACCATATATTGCTGAGAAATCAATTATAAGACCAACATTTAGTTATTTAGGAAATTTTGTGATTTCAGATACTGTATTTAGACAAATTATAGAATACCTAGCAACAAAATCAGAAGCAATTTATCGTGTAAATAAGGTAAGAACAGAAAAATCAGAAAATGGTATGTATATTTATATTGAAACAACAATTGAATATGGCTATAATGTTATTGAAGCATTAAATTTATTTAAACAAAAATGTAAAAAAGAAATTGAAAACTTAACAGCAATGAATGTGGGAAGCATTGATATTGTCGCTAAAAACATACATATGCCAGAAGGAAAAATATCATAGAAGAGGAGAAGATAAAAATGGTGATAGCAATTGATGGACCAGCAGGTTCTGGAAAAGGAACAGTAACAGAATTATTAGCAAAAGAATTAAATTTTACCAAGATAGATACTGGGGCAATGTATAGAGCAATTACTTGGGAAGTAATACAAAAAAAGGTTTCATTAGAAGATATAGAAAAAATTAAAGAAATATTATGCAATAGTAAAATTGAGTTTCAAAAAGAGAGAGTCTTCTTAAACCAAAGGGAAATTACAAATGAAATTCGAACAAAAGAAGTAAGTAATTTAGTTTCACAAGTATCTCATATTGTAGAAGTGAGAAATGCTATGGTAAAGTTACAAAGGGAAATGGGTGAAAACAGAGATATTATTATGGAAGGACGAGATATTGGAACAAATGTATTTCCCAATGCAGAAGTAAAAATATATTTAGATGCTTCACCAGAAGAACGAGCAAGAAGGAGATATGAACAAAACTTAGAAAAAGGAATTTCAACAACATATGAAGAAGTCTTAGAAAATGTAAAATTCCGTGATCATAATGATAAAACAAGTAATGTGGGACCATTGAGAATTGCAGAAGATGCTGTAATTGTAGATTCTACAGACCTAACTATTGAAGAAGTAGTAGAAACAATAAAAAAAATTGTAGAAAAGAAAGAGAAGAAGGAAAATGCAAAATGTTGAAAAAAAGAGTAATAAGATCATTCGTTTAACAATTAAAAATATTATAAAAGTATTTTTACTAATTGTATTCCGTGTAAAAGTAGTAGGGCAAGAAAATATACCAGAAGGAGCTTGCATCATATGTCCTAAACACCTTAGCAATTGGGACCCACCTGTTATTGTTGCTTGTACAAAAAGAAAAATTAATATGATGGCAAAAGATTCATTATTTAAAAATGGGCTTATTAGATGGTTGGCTAAAATATTTGGAATTTTTCCTGTGAAACGTGGCATGAAAGATTTAGAAGCCATAAAAAATGCATTACGTATTTTAAAAAAGCAAGAAGTGGTAGCGATTTACCCTGAAGGAACTAGAAAGGGATTAGAAAAAGGAGTAAAACCTAAAAATGGAGCAGTATTAATCGCAATAAAGGCCAAGGTACCAATTGTACCAGTTCGGAATACAGGGCAATTTTAAATTATTCCGCAAAATCAAAGTTGTATATGGAAAACCTATTTATTTTGACGAAAATAGAATTGATATACAAAATAAAGAACAAATTGATAAATTAACAGCTAAAGTAATGAAAGAGATCGTTAGATTGACAAATGAAAAAATATAGTATATAATATATAATTGTTAAAATGAAGGTCAGGTGATCAGAACCTAACTGTTTCTGGTAACTGGTCTTTTATTTTGAAAAGGGGAAGTTTATATGTATAACGAAAAAATAAGAAATGTAGCAATTATTGCACACGTTGATCATGGAAAAACAACATTGGTAGATGCCATGTTAAAACAAAGTCATGTATTTAGAGACAATGAACAGGTAGCAGAAAGAGTAATGGATTCTAATGACCTAGAAAAGGAAAGAGGAATTACCATTTTGGCTAAAAACACATCTGTTATGTATCATGATATTAAAATCAATATTGTAGATACACCTGGACATGCTGACTTTGGTGGAGAAGTAGAAAGAGTTCTAAAAATGGTAGATGGAGTACTTCTACTTGTGGATGCGTTTGAAGGTGCTATGCCACAAACAAGAGAAGTATTAAAAAAATCTTTAGCATTAAATTTAAAACCAATTGTAGTTATTAATAAAATTGATAGACCGGGAGCAAATCCTTTAAAGGTAGTAGATGAAATTATTGAACTATTTATTGAACTAAATGCAACAGATGAACAACTTGATTTTCCAGTTGTTTATGCATCAGCTAAAAATGGGACAGCTAAACTAGATTTAAATGCAGAAGATGGAGATTTAACATGCCTTTTTGAAACCATAGTAAATAAAATTGAATGTCCAAAATGTGAAGAAGATGGACCAATGCAAATGTTAGTATCAAATATTGATTATGATGAATATTTAGGAAGAATTGCAGTAGGAAGAATAGAACGTGGAACCATTCATGTAAATGACTCAGTTGCTGTTTGCAAAAAAGAAGATCAAATTACAAACGGAAAAATTGCGAAATTATACACTTATATGGGATTGAAAAAAGTTGAGGTTGAACAGGTGAAAGCTGGAGATATTGTATCTCTTTCAGGAATACCAGATATTAATATAGGAGATACCATCTGTGACAGCAATGCTCCAGAAAAAATACCATTTGTAGATATTGATGAACCAACTGTATCTATGACATTTAGTGTAAATGATGGACCTTTTGCAGGAAGAGAAGGACAATTTGTTACTTCTAGACATTTAAGAGATAGACTTTTTAAAGAATTAGAGAGAAATGTAAGTTTAAGAGTAAAAGAAACAGACAGAGCAGAAAGTTTTGAAGTGTCTGGAAGAGGAGAATTACATTTATCCGTTTTAATTGAAACAATGAGAAGAGAAGGATTTGAACTTTTAGTTTCTAGACCAAAGGTAATTTTCAAAGAAATAAATGGTAAAAAATGTGAGCCAATGGAAAGACTTATTGTAAATGTACCTGATGATTGTATTGGAACAGTAATTGAGAAACTAGGAAGAAGAAAAGGCGAAATGTTGAATATGGAGCCATTAGAAACAGGACGTACCAAAATTGAATTTAAAATTCCAGCAAGAGGTCTTATCGGATATCGAACAGAATTTATGACAGACACAAAGGGAAATGGAACCATGAATAGTATTTTTGATTCTTATGAAGAATATAAAGGAGAAATATCTTCAAGAACAAGAGGTGTTTTAGTAGCATTTGAAAAAGGTGTTTCTGTAACATATGGATTATATAATGCACAAGAAAGAGGAGATTTATTCATTGGACCTGGTGTAGAAGTTTATGAAGGAATGATTGTGGGATTAAATTCTAGAAGCGAAGATATTGCTATTAATGTATGTAAAGAAAAGCATCTAACCAACACAAGAGCTTCTGGCTCAGACGATGCTTTAAGATTAGTTCCTCCAATAGAATTCTCACTTGAAAAAGCAATTGAATTTATAGCAGATGATGAATTAGTAGAAGTAACACCAAAAAATATTAGATTAAGAAAGAAAATATTAGATAGTAAAATGCGTGAACGTGCTGCAAGACAAGCATCTACAAATTAGCAGATAATAAAGAAAAAATTAACCATATATACCTATGTTTTATATAGCTTAATGACATTGTAGGGGTCGCCGCGATTTAGGCGACCCGTTTTCAAAAAATAGATCAAAAGATGTAGGGGCTCGTCTTGATGAGCCCAAGTTTGAATGATATTGTTTTAAAGAAAGCCCCTAAAAATAATAAGAGAGGATAGAAAAAATGAATCAGGAAGAATTAAAAAAGATAAAAAAAGAAGCGCTTTCAGAGCACATTCCTATTATTATGGATGAAACATTAAATACGATTCAAGAAATAATAGGGGATAAAAAATTAGAAAAAATATTGGAAATAGGAACAGCTGTTGGGTATTCCACAATTTGCTACACACAATTTCTAACAGAAAATGGAAAAATAGACACCATAGAAATAGACCATGAAAGAGTTCAGAAAGCAAATGAAAATATAAAAAAAGCAGAAGTAGATAAAAAAATTACAATACTAGAAGGAGATGCTTTAGAAGTTCTACCTAAGTTAAACGAAAAATATGATATGATATTTATTGATGCTTCAAAAGGAAAATATCCTAGATTTTTGGAACATGCTATAAGACTTTCTAAAGTAGGAACTATCATTTTAGCTGATAATATTTTATATAAAGGTTATGTAATGGGAGACTATAATAAACATAAGCAAAGAACGGCAGTAAGAAATCTAAGAGAATACATTAAACTAATTACAGAAAATCCTAAACTAAAGACGGAAATCTTAGAAGTAGGAGACGGCTTAGCAGTTACCAGAGTGAGATGTGAGAGGTGAGAAGTGGGAAGTGAGATGTGAGATTTTACAGTTAGGCTTTGTAGCCTTTCTTTTATTCCCACCTCTCACTTCTCACATCTCATCTCTCATTTCACATTTCTCACTATGAATATAATCTTCATAAGATATACCGTAATAATATTGAAAACATTCTTTAAAAGACATTTCCATAACAGGAGGGTTTAGAATATCATTTATTACAATATAAGTAGGAACAGAACGGTAGGGGTGGCTAGGAATGATTCTTTTTTTATAATTTTTAGAATGGCTAGCTTCCCCATTTTTTGCTAATTCTTCCATAGCTGCTGTCTTAATTTGTGTTTCTATATGAAAATCTGGAAGAAAAGTATGAAAACTAGAGACATGAAGGGATTCATAGCCATTTGGCTTTGGCTTTTTAATATAATCTTTTAATCTATCTGAAACCTCTTCAAAAGAATATTTTTCTTTGAAATTTTTTAAAAAATCTAAAAAATCATAACAAGCTCCAATACAGAGCTCTTCAGAGGTATCATCATTTACTGCCTCAATAATATGTTTTTCTGCCAGGATATCATAGATGGGAATAGAATCACCTTTTGCTAGATATTTATCTACTTTATCCATATAACTACGTGGGGATTTAATTCTTGCTCTTGAATAGAAACTAACATCTGGAAAAGCCTTTTTTAAAGCTTCATGTTCTGCTATTAAATATTCTAAGAATAAAGGTTTAAATTCAGTAGTATGTCTTAAATATAATTCATAAGCTTTCTCGCGCTGTGCTTGATGTTCAGGAGAAATCTTTAAAAAATCTTTAAATGAATCCACGGTATAAATCACTCCAATTGTATGATAATTCTAAATAATCTTTATGTATTTAATACAAGAAAGAATCGTATCTGTAATAAAAATAATTAAAAAAATATTAAAAATAGTATATCTTAAACGGAGAGGAATTTTTTTTACAAAATGATCTACCTTTTTACGAATAAAAGGATGAATATGATTAATGAATAAAATAGCAATAAAACCCCATGCGATACTGAAAGCAAGAGTAATTCTGCCATTTAAATTAAAAAATTCATTTGTATAATCCCAACATTTTAATTTTAAAGTAGCATCTAATAAAAAACTGACAAGATACTCAAAAACTGAGAAAATAATTCCTGCATAAAAAAAGAGCTTAAGAGAATTTTTTTTGTAATTGCTAAAAAATAAAATTAAAATCAAAGCACCATATCCATAAATAGGACAAATTGGACCATACAAAAATCCTCGCTTCTGAAATTCTCCCAAAGTAATAACACAATATATTGTTTCCATACACCAACCTATAAAGGCATATAAAAAGAAATAAAAAGTGTATATGATAAATTTATTTTTCTTCAACGTATTCAACGAAAATTCCCCTTTCTCAAATACTTATATCATACCAAAAAAACAATAAAAAGTAAAGCAGATTAAAGAAATCATAAGATTTAAAAATTTTTTCAAAAAAGTATTGTAAATTCGTTTCATTTGAATATATAATAGTAAAGAACAAAATAAATCATGACAAAAATGGAGGGAATACTTTGAGAAAATATTTCGGGACAGATGGAATCAGAAGAATTGCTAATTCAGACTTGACACCAGAATTAGTATACAAAGTTGCAAAGGCAGGTGCTTATGTTTTATCAAAACACTTAGATCATGCACCAACGATTTTAATAGGAAGGGATACAAGAATTTCAGGAACACTAATAGAAAGTGCTATGACAGCAGGTTTTTTAAGTTATGGTGCTAATGTAAAATTATTGGGAGTGATTCCAACCCCTGCGGTTGCGTATCTAACAAAGAAATTAAATGCAGATACGAGTGTTGTAATTTCAGCATCACATAATACTTATGAATTTAATGGAGTAAAATATTTTAGTAATAAAGGAATGAAAATACCAGATGATATAGAAGAAGAAATTGAAGAAGTAATGGAATCTGGAAAAATTAATGAATTAATTGCAATAAATGATAAAATAGGAATATCAGAAGTAAGAGAAGACTTAATTGATGAATATCTTTATTTCTTCCGAAAAAATTTTGAAGAAAATATAGAAGAACATTTAAAAGATGATTTTAAAGTTATATTAGATACTGCCAATGGTGCTACCTATAAAATTGCAGAAAAAGTATTTAAAACACTAAAAATACCTTATGAAATTATAAATAATGCACCAGATGGTATTAATATTAATCAAAATTGTGGTTCTACTCATTTAGAGGGGTTAATACAAAAAGTGAAAGAAACAAAAGCAAGTTTAGGAATAGCTTATGATGGAGACGGAGACAGATGCTTGGCTGTAGATAATGAAGGAAACGTGATAGATGGAGACGTCATTCTAGCAATCGTATCACATTATTTAAAAGAAAAAGAAAAATTAAATAAAGATACCATTGTTGCTACAGTTATGAGTAATTTAGGATTAAATAAATATGCAGAAGAAAATAAGATGAATTTAGTACAAACAAAAGTAGGAGATCGATATGTTTTGGCAGATATGTTGGAACATGGTTATAATTTAGGAGGAGAGCAATCAGGGCATATTATTTTCTTAGACTATAATCCTACTGGAGATGGCATATTAACTTCGCTTATGTTAATACAAATTTTATTAGAAAAAAATCTAAAAGCAAGTGAAGCAAGAAAGGTAATTCGCATTTATCCGCAAGTTCTAATTAATAGCAAAATTAATCCAGAAAAAAAATCAGAATTAGAAACAGACACAGTAATTCAAAAAGAAATAAATCAATTAAAAGAAGAATTTAAAGACAATGGAAGAATATTAATCAGACCATCAGGAACAGAACCTTTAATCAGAGTTATGATTGAAGGGGAAAACCAAGAATATATTACGAAAAAAGCACAAAAACTAGCTAATCTAATTGAAGAAAGATTAAAATAGAAGATAAATCTCAAAAATAATTGACTTGAGAAGGAGATGATAAAAAATGCCAAACAAATCCCATGAAGCAGATTTAAAAAAAGAAGAGCAATCAGAAAACACACAAGAACTAAAAGAACAAATACTACAATTTGAACAAGAAATAGAAAGAAACCACTCAGAATGGAAGGTAACAAATGTAACACGAAAAGAAATTCCTCTTAGCAAAGAATGGACAATCCCTAATGCTGTCGTTTTTGAAGTAACAGATGAAAAGGGAGAGAACTTTTATATTGTAGCAAATTATGACGGAAAAAAATTAAAGTTAGAAGAAGCTGCTATGATAAGAAAAGATGGAGAAATTATTGTTAACAAAGAATATGCAGATAAAGTAAATGAAATGACAGCTGATAAAAGTAAAGATAGAGTATTAAAAACAGAAGAACGTAATTATTTAAAAGAAGAAAATGGAGAATTAAAGGTAATAACAGCAGAAGAAAAAGCAAAAGAAAGAGCCGAAAAAGAGCAGACAAGAGATGAAATAGATAAAACAATAAAAAAACAAGAAAGAGGAGAAAAAACAGAACCAGAAAAGGAAGAAACAGAAAAAGAGAAAGAACCTCAAATAGAAAATTCGGACAAGATACTAAGAATTGTAAAAGTAAATGAAGTAGAAGAATATTCCAAAATTTTAGGAAAAGATATTCCTCCAACAGCAGATATTTATATTGTAGAATATAGCGATAACAAATTTAGAACAGTAGTGAAACAAGATGGAAAATATGAAATGGTAGGAGGATTAGAATATCATAAATTAAATCAAGAAATTATATCTGGAGTGGAAGGCCTTGAAAATCATGTAAATGGAACAATAAAAGAGAACGAGTTAACTGCTGGGAAAAGTACAGACGAAAACAGATATGATGTCTTAGTAATTAATGATAGGACATTTTCAGACAAAGAAACCATGATAAAATATGGTAGAGATGCGCAAACAGATGTTAGAGATATTGAAATAAGAAGAAATGGAAAACACATTAAAGTTTTAGATTCAGAAGGCCTTTATCCAGATGAAATTTCATTAGAAGGAAAACCAGTTAGAGTATCAGAAGAATTAGAAGTAGAAGCAAAACGAGAAAAAAGAAAAGAACAAATGCAAAACAAACAAAAAGAAAGAGAAGAGGAAACAGAAGAAGAAAAAACACTGTGGAACTCTTACTAAAGACGAAAATATTAATTTTTAATATTTAATATATGATAAAGGAGTGAAAAGAGTTATGCCAACAATTAACATTTCAAATCCCATTAATTTAGTGCTATTATTAGCAGCAACAGTGTTATTGATATTTTTAGGAAAAGAAACTAAAAAAAGTTTAATTCCACAAATTGTGTTATTTGTTTATCTTATTTTATTAGTACTACATGTAATCCAACTAATGGGAATGGGACCAGAAGATGCTGAATTGATTTCAACATTGTACAAATGCATTACTTTTGATTTCTTATTTATTCTAATGTCATTTATTTCATACTTATGGGTAGATGATTTGGAAGCAAGACTAAAAAAGAAAAAAAGTATAGACAACAGCTTAGATTGGTTTTGGAAAAAAATTTAAAAATAATTATGACGGCACTCTATTTATTAAAATTTAGGGTGCCTCTTAACTATTAGGAGG
This sequence comes from uncultured Clostridia bacterium, assembly GCA_944390445.1. Classification (GTDB taxonomy): domain Bacteria; phylum Bacillota; class Clostridia; order TANB77; family CAG-508; genus CALXRW01. The sequence goes on from CALXQB010000003.1 coordinate 14,486, forward strand.
GATATTATGTATATTGTATCAATTTCTATTGAACACAGAGAAAAATGTGTACCAGAAGTGCAAGAAGTATTAACAAGATATGGAGAAAATATTTCTACAAGACTAGGAATTCATAATCCAGAAAAAGAAAATACGGGAGTGATTATTTTATCCTATGTAGGAGAAAATGTAGAAGAAATCGCAGAAGAATTAAATGGAATACCAGAGGTTACAGCTAATTTTATGGAAATTTAAAACAAAATTGAAGGGAGGAAAATAAATTAGAATATGAATAAAAAAGCTTTATTTCAATTAAGCTATGGTGTATATATCGTTTGCTCTCAATATGAGCAAAACTTTTCTGGTTGTATTATTAATACAACAACACAAATTACGGCAGAGGAAAAACCTAAAATTAGTATTGCTGTAAACAAAGAAAATTATACAAACGAATTAATACAAAAAAGCAAAAAAGCAAACATTTCTGTATTATTGCAAACAACACCATTTGAATTTATTGGTAAATTTGGCTTCCGAACAGGAAGAGAATTCGATAAATTAGAGGGAACAAACTATAAAATGGGAAATAATAAAATTCCTGTTATTACAGAAAATACAAATGCTTATTTAGAATGTAATGTACTACAAAGCATAGATGTAGGAACACATACTTTATTTATCTTAGAAGTAGAAGAAGCAGAAGTATTAGGAGAAAATCCTGTTTTAACATATGATTATTACCATCGTGTTATCAAAGGGTTCACACCACCAAAAGCTTCTACTTATCAAGGAAATTAAGCAAAATTATGCATACAATTGAATAGGAAAGCAAATAATAAATTTATAATATAAAAAAGAAAGAGAGGAAATAAAAATGGAGAGAAAAATAAAAGTCGTTCAATATGGAACTGGAAAAATGTCTGTTTATACCATGAGATATGTGTATGAAAAAGGTGCAGAAATTGTTGGAGCTGTAGACGTAAACCCTAATGTTATTGGAAAAGACATAGGAGAAATCATGAATACAGAGAAAAAAGGAGTTGCTGTAACAGCAGCAGAAAATGCAGAAGAAATGTTAAAAAATACAAAACCAGATATTGTAATTGTAACAACTATGAGTCTATTTTCAGACGTAGAAGATGCATTATATCTATGTGCAAAATTAGGAATTAATGCTATCACTACCTGTGAAGAAGCATTTTATCCAGCAAACTCTAACCCAAATGCAACAGAAAAAATCGATAAAATGGCAAAAGAAACTAATTGTACTATTACAGGAAGTGGATATCAGGACATTTATTGGGGACAATTAATTGCAGCAATAACAGGTTCTACTCACAAAATAAAAAGAATAAAAGGAAGTTCTAGCTACAATGTAGAAGAATATGGAATTGCATTAGCAAAAGCACATGGCGCAGGATTAACACTAGAGCAATTTGATAAAGAAGTTGCAGAAGCAGATAGAATTAGTGAACAAGCAAGAAATGAAATTATACAAAAAGGAGAATATCATCCATCTTATATGTGGAATGTAAATGGATGGTTATGTTCAAAACTAGGATTAACTCCAATATCCCAAACCCAAAAATGTGTACCACAAACACATCACGAAGATATTTATTCTAGCACATTAGACATGACAATCAAAGCTGGAGATAGTACAGGAATGAGTGCAGTTGTAACAACAAATACAAAAGAAGGAATTGTAATTGAAAGTGAATGTATTGGAAAAGTATATTCAAAAGAAGACTTTGACAAAAATGAATGGACGATTGAAGGAGAGCCAACCACAACACTTGTGATATCAAGACCACAAACAGTAGAATTAACCTGCGCAACAGTAGTAAACAGAATACCAGATGTCATTAACAGCAAACCTGGCTATATTACAACAGATCAAATGGGAGAACTAATCTATAGAGAAAAACCATTAAATGAATATGTAAAATAGTGAAAAAAGCAAGAGAATATTAATTGCAAAGTTCAATGATATTCTTTTGCTTTTTCTTGTCTATCAACTATTGTCTTTATAAATAATTTTGGGGTAGGATAATCATGATGTGGAAAAAATTCAGCCAATGTTGATTTTGGAGTATAGCGAATCATGGCTTTCAATGTTTTATAAACTGTCCACTTTACTTGTAGAGCACTTACATTAGGATAATATTTAGCTACTTCTGAATATAATAAGTAAAATCATAGATGCTAAAGATGCAGAAACAACTTATACCTATGATAATTTAGATAGGCTATTAAGTGTTAATAAAACAGAAGGAACTAATAATTATCAAAATACATATACATATGAAAATGACAACTTAAAAACAATAGGACATAATGGATTTAATTATTCTTTTATTTACGATAAATTCAATAATGTACAACAGGTAAAAATAGGAGAACAATCTTTAATTCAAAATACTTATGAAGCGGGAAATGGTAATTTAACAAAGGCAACCTATGGAAATGGTCATGAAATAAGCTATCTTTATGATAACTTTAATCGTGTTTCACGCAAGACAGGAACAGATGGAAACATAGACTATAAATATGATGGAAGAAATAATTTGGCCAAAGTACAAGATGGTGTAAATAATGAAACAATAACTTATACTTATGATTTAGCAGATAGACTAGTCCAAATACAGAATTCGAATTTATTTAAGACAAAGTATACCTATGATAATAACAGTAATGTGAACAGCAGAAAATATCTGTTAAATGAACTAGAAGAAACAATAAATTATAAATATGATAGAGATAATCGAATTAATTATTTAAGCTTATCTAATGCAAAAGATTTGTTTTACCATTATGATAGACTATCTAGAATTGTAAAAAAAGAATTAAGAAGCGGAGAAAATACATATATAACAGAATATGAATACGAAAATACAGACACCTCCAATAGAACAACAACAAGCATAGAAACAGTTAAAAATGGAACAGAAGAACTAAATTATACCTATGATGCAAAAGGAAATATTGAAACAATAAGCGAAGGAGAAGTACAAACTCATAAATATTATTATGATTCACTAGATCAATTAATAAGAGAAGACAACAAAAAACTGAATAAAACAATAACGTATACATATGATACAGGTGGAAACTTATTACATAAAAAAGAATATGCTTATACAGAAAGTACTTTAGGAGAAGAAACAGGAACAGTAAATTATAGTTATGAAAACACAAACTGGAAGGATCAGTTAACAAGTTATAATGGGAAAGCAATTACCTATGATAATATAGGAAATCCATTAACTTATGATGGAAATACATATACATGGCAAAATGGAAGACAATTAGCAGGAATTAGTAATACAGCTAAAGAACAAACAATTACATATAAATATAATGACGAAGGAATACGAACAGAAAAAGTAGTAAACGGAATAGCAAGCAAGTACTATTTAGAAGGAACAAAAGTTATATATGAAATGACCGGAACAAACTTGAGTTATTACCAATATGACGAACAAGGAAATATTATAGGAATGCAATATAATGGAACACAATATTACTACATAAAAAATTTACAAGGTGACATTATAGGAATTCTTGACAACGAATTAAATCAAGTGGTAAAATATGATTATGATAGTTGGGGAAAAGTAATAGCAATAACAGATGCAACTGGAACAGAAATAACAGATCAAAGCCATATAGGTAACATAAATCCATACCGATATAGAAGCTATAGATATGATAGAGAAACAGGACTATATTATTTACAAAGCAGATACTACAATCCAGAGTGGGGAAGATTTTTAAATGCGGATGGCTATATAACAGGAATAGCTATAGGAAATAATTTATATGCTTATTGTTGCAATAATCCTATAAATTACTATGATCCATATGGAGAAATAGCAGTTACATCATCAATGCTATTATTACTTTTAGGGATAGCTATGGGAGCATATATGTTATCCCAGGTAGATGTAGACTTATCTTGGATTGATTTTTCAACTCCAAGTTCATCTAAATCAAGTGCAACAAATGATGAAACAGTAGCTTCAGGAATTGTAATCGCAGGAATAGCTGGGGCAGGAGGAATAGATGGACAAGAGGATGTAGAATTTAATAGTAGACTAAATTCCAAAACATATAGTAATAAAGGATATAAATCTTTTTATCAAGTAAAAAAAAGCAATTGGTTCACCAGGACAGGGAAGAGAATGGCATCATATAGTAGAACAATCACAAATAAAAAAATCAGGATTTGACGTACAAATGATACAGAATCCTAAAAACCTCATATCAATTGATAAAGGAATTCATAGAAAAATAAGTGGTTATTATAATAGTATTGATATAAGATTGAAAAGTGGAATTAAAGTTAGAGACTGGCTTGCAGGACAAAGTTATGAAGCTCAATATGAGTTTGGAATAAAAGTATTAAAAATGTTCGGAGGAATATAGAAAATGTTAGAAAAATCAAATTTTGTAGAAAAATATATAAAATATTGTAAGGAATCTTTAAAAGCAATGGAAAAAGGAGACTCTAGGACAAACAATAGATATGCAAAAAGATTAAACAGTTTAGAGAAACAGTATGAAAATGAAAAATATTATTTGGAAGCATTAAACGAAATTATGGATAATGAAGATTTGGGAGTAGCATCATTTGCTGCTTCTGAATTTCTCAGACGCAATAGTAATACAGAAAAGGCAGAAAGAGTTCTAAAAAAAGTTATGCAAGAAACTTCTGGCGTAACAGCATTTGGAGCAGAAATGGCTTTGAAAATATGGTATGAAAGGACTAATGGAAAATAAATAAGAAAAGTGACTTCGTTACATGTACAGATTGCTTTGCAATCGCACAGAGACATAGGTAACTTAACTTTGTTGCTCCGGAAAAACCTGTCGATTTTACCTATGCAATAAAGAAGGGGGAATAAAATGGGAACATGGGGAACAGGAATATATGATGATGATGTATCAAGTGATGTAAAGTATGAATACGTTGATATGCTAAGACAAGGAGTAAGTAATGAAGAAGCTACTCAAAAGTTAATAAATAGATGGGACACAGAAGATATAGAAGAAGGACCAATATTTTGGTTTGCATTAGCCAATATCCAGTGGGATTATGGAAGATTACTTGAATATGTAAAAGAAGAAGCATTAAAACATATAAGGAATGAACTTGACCTTGAAAGATGGAAAGATAATAAGGAATTATATCGAAAACGAAAAGAAGCATTAGAAAAATTAGAGAAGAAATTGAATACACCAATGCCAGGAGAAAAAAAGATATCAAAATATAGAAATTATATATGTCCATGGGAAATAGGAGATGTATATGCATACGAGATAAAAGAAAATGAAAAATATAAAGGGAGATATCTTGTTTTTATAAAAGTAAATCAAAATATATATGCTCCACATAATATATGCCCAATAGTATATGTATACAATAAAATATTTAATAAAGTACCTCAAATTGAGGATTTAAAAGATGTAAAATATTTGCCACAATTTTATGTCGTAAAGGCATATAAAGGAATATATGAAAACATGCTATATAAATGCCTAATAGGTCTTGGAATTACGAAAAAAAAATATTTACAAAGTTGTGTATATATAGGAAATACAAAAAATTATATTGTGCCAAAGAATGAAGAAACTAATATTTATAGATGGGGAGAAAGCTATTTATGTCCTGTAGAATGGTTTGAAAAAATGCAGATTGAATTTTATGAAGAATGGAAAGATGTAAATTATTACATGAATTATTAGGTCAAGGAGACGGTAGAGTGCTACCGCCCCTTTGTTTCATACTAAAAATGTTTGGAGGAATATAAGTATGAAAGAATTAAAAAAAGAAGAAATAATAAACCAATATATTAGAAGTGGACTTATAAGATACGAAACTACATTAAGTGGAGATTATAAGAAAGGAAATAAAGAATATCCTAAAACTTTAAAGGTTTTTAAATATTTAGAAAAAAATATTGAAATAGCAAAAGAAACATTACCATTATTATTTGAACATGAAAATGTAGAGGTGAGAGCTATTGCTAGTGCTCATTGTTTAGCATTAGGTATCTGCGTTAAGGAAGCAGAAGAAATATTAAAGGAAATAGCAAATAATGAAAAATATGGAATATTTAGTTTCACTGCCCAAATGACATTGAAAGTATGGAAAGAGGGAAATCTAAAGATATATCAAAAAGATAAAAACTAATATTTTTACTGACTAGAAACATAAACAACTGTTTTACTTAATAGAATGGAAGATAGGGAAAAGGTTAAGACAAAAGCTCTGTCCCTTTCTTTATATATGGTTACTTAATAATATAAAAAATTATAGTACATAAAATTTATAAAGGTTGCATAAAATATACTATATTTATTGTGCAAAAAACTTGACAATTGCTTTTTAGACATTGTATAATAAATATAGTAAGAAAATGTTTCTCGCTTTATGGTGGCGCGAGTAATAAGTTATCCATTTTGCTAAATGTTCTCGCTTTATAGTGGTGCGAGTAATAAATTATCTATTTTGAAAATGTTTAGCCTTCTATATTAAGTTATAGGAGGCTTTAATTTTAGAAAGGACAAGTTTATATGCTTTTAGAAACAGGATATGTATATCACATAAAAGATGAATATTTTGAATTTGCAAAAGATGAAAGACTTATGAAAAATCATGAAGATGGAAGTACAAGACCGACATATTTTTGTATTAAAGATGATAATAGTAAAATTTTATGGTTTATTCCTATGAGTTCTAAAATAGAAAAATATAAAAAATTACAAGAACAAAAAATAAAGAAAAATGGAGTTTGTGATACTATTGTAATTGGTAAATATAGAAGAAAAGAAGCTGTTTTTCTAATTCAAAATATTTTTCCAATTACTGAAAAATACATAGATCATATAGACACTATTAGAAATCAAGCAGTTGCTGTTGTTGAAGGAACTCAAAAAGAAATTATATATAAAGTAAATAAAATTTTTAAACTAAAATCAAAACGGAATAAACTTAATTTTTCCAGATGTAGATAGAATTGAAGAATTATTGTTAAAAGAATTAAATAATGATTAATATTGTAGGAGAGTTCATCTTATAGAGAACTCTCCTATAGTATTTTAGCAATATATCAGCTTACTGAGATGGAGATTTTGACAGGTCAAAAAATTGGAAATTTTTTTATTTAAAAATTTTGTAAATATTTAAAGAAAAATCGGAGAAAATATTTTTTAATAGGAGGTGAAAGAATGAAAAATACGATTAAATTTATTTTATTTTTTGCAATCATTTTTGCTATTTTATTAATAGCACCTAATATAGTTAATGCTGCAACACCAGCTACAGATGAAGAGTCATTGCTTAGTGCAATTTCAAGTTCTGATTCTGTGGTTTTGCAAAATGATATTACAGTTACAAAACCAATTGTTATTCAAAAAGAAATTACAATAGATGGTAATGGACATAATGTTGTAGGTTCTCCTGATTGGACATCTACATCAGGTAACCAAACAATGTTTACTGCACAACTTTCTGATGGGAAACTTACTTTAAAAAATATAAAATTAAAGAACGGTCCTAAATATGGAGTACAGTCATACGACGGAGCAACTGTTATATTAGATAATGTTTCTGTTACTGGATTTAATTATGGAGGAGTTCTTGTAAATGGAGGTAAAGTAGAAGTAATTAATTTACACTTAGGATATAATGGTACAGGTGCAAATAATGGTATAGAAATTGACAAAGGTGCTTATGCAACCAATAATCCAACGTTAACTATGAATGGAACATTAATTACAGATACAAACGAAAATGTTGTACGTGTTGCCGAAAATGGGCATCTTACGGAATTTACAATTACAAACACGTCTAATACAACTAACAAAATTGTTGTATCTGGAAAAACAGTTGCTTTAACAGATGCTAATAACAACGTTATTTCTGAATCAACAATTCCGGAGAGTGCAACGGTAAATGCTGATATAAAACAAGCCATTGTAACAGCAATTGCTATTGAACAAACTAATAAAATAGCAGTAGATATAGGTACAAAAATTACGTCTGATATGCTAAAATCCCATATGAATTTAGATGAAAGTATAGTAATTGATGGTTTTTATCAAGATGTTCAATACACAACAGAATTCAATTTTAATAATCCAATTAATGCAGACACTACTATTTATGTAAAGACTTCTGCAAAACAAGTGCCACCGGAAACAGATAATGTAGTAGAAGAAAAAGACGAGACACCAAAAACTGGAGTCCAAAATTATTTAGGCTTATCAATATTTGTTATTGTTTTTTCTGCAATTACAATGATTACGTTAAGAAGGAAAGAAATGAAAGGATAGGCATTATGTCTATCCTTTTTATATAATATTATGAAAAAAGAAAATAAAGTATGGTTTAGATTTGCATATCTTTTTTTTACTTTACTTATCATTTTATCAGAAATTTATGTGGTAAATTTTTTTGTGTTAAAACAGAAAGCAAAACAAGAAAGTAATCTGTTGAATACAATTCAAATTGAAGAATATGAAGTCCCAAAAAATCAAATAAAAAAGATTGTACAAAAAACAGTGGGTGAGATAATAAAAAAGAAAAAAGAACGAATACTAAAAGTAAAAAAATTACAAGAAGAAAATGAAGATATTATTGGTTGGCTTGAAATAGAAGGTACTGATATAAATTATCCCGTATTACAAGGTAAAGATGATGAATATTATATGACACATAATTATAAAAAAGAGTATTCTAGGAATGGGTCAATTTTTTTAAGTAAAGATTATAATTGGGATATACCAAGCAATAATTTATTAATCTATGGACATAATTTAAATAATGGAACAATGTTTCAAGAATTGTTAAAATATAAAGATGAAGAATTTTACAAAGAACATTCAATTATCCGTTTTACAACAGCATTTGAAGATGTGAAATTTGAAATTATTTCTGTATTTCAGTCTAGGGTTTATTATAAGTCGGAAAAAAATGTTTTTCGTTATTATTATTTTGTTAATCCGGAAACAGAGGAAGAATATAACGAATTTGTAGAAAGTGCTAAAAGGGTATCATTATATGAAATAGAGGCAACAGCCAATTATGGTGATTCACTTATTACTTTATCTACTTGTTCTTATCATGTAAAAGATGGAAGATTTGCAGTTGTTGGGAAGAAGATAAATAAAGAAGCCAATAGATAACCTATTGGCGTATTTCCTTTTTATCTTTATAATATTCACTTACAAGAGGACGATAATTACATTGTTTTAAATAAGAATACTTTATATTTCCATAATTCTTTTTATTATGTTTTCCTGTTACAACATACCTTAAACATTCTTGCATATATTTATCGATTTCACGTAAGCCATTTGTGGTATTAATAACAGGGAAGAACCATCTAGACCATGTTAAATCCTTACCGTTTTCCATAAAATAAAATTTCTTATTAAACTTACGATTAATTGTTTTTAAAGCTCTTTCAGGAGAAGCGTTTTTGGCTATCATCCATCTTCTAATTTTTTTGGAAAATCTTTTGATTTTCTGCTTAATTTTCTTTTTAGTGACATCAGATATATCAACTACTCCATTATCATAAGAAAAACCTAAAAAAGTCCATTTGTTATTAGGAGCTATAATTTCTCGTTTATCTTGATTGAGATTTAAATTTAATTTTAAAATTTGATTTTCTAATGTAACAACATAATCATAGAGTTTTTCACTCTCACAAAATAAAATAATATCATCAGCGTATCTAGCATATAAGATGTTTTTTCTGCATAAAAATGGTCAATATCATTAAAAAAAACATTGGATAAAAAAGCAGAAATAGGTACTCCAGCCATAATTCCTTTTTCTTCTTCTATGATTTGACCTTGAAAAAATACTTTCTTATCAATCAAAAGTTGTTTCATAAATTGAAATAATGAGGGATCATCTGAAATAAAATTTTCTAATTTAGATAATAATAAAGGTATTGGAATACTATTAAAATAATTTTCAATATCTACCTTATAGCAAGCTAAATATTTAATTTATCTTGTAGTGGTAATGTTAAAAATAGCTTGCTTAACTCCATAGTTTTGACGAAAAGAATAACAGTTAGGAGCAAATTTATTGTCATACTTATATAGTAAAAAAGATAATAATTTTAATATCATTGTCTCATGTTCATTATATTGATAAACTACTCTCTTTTTTGATTTATCTATTTTATTAATAAGATATTTAGTAGGAGGTGAAAAGTGGTAGGTACCATCTATAATCTCATTAGCAATAGGAAGATATTTTTTGTGTTCAATATAATTGCGAAAGTATTTTTCTTCACCAGGTGTTAAAAGAGAATGGTCTATTTTATATTGAAAAAAATTGTTCCATGATTTTTCATTTCTTAATTCATTAAGAATAGACATAATAACCTCCATAAAAGAAAAAGCAAAAAAGAACGATTTTGAAATCGATGTAATCGATACAAGACTGAACTTATAGAGACCACTTGCACAATCATAAAAACTATAAGCTTCGCCCTACCACAAGTGCCATAGGCATCTTTTTTGCTTTTGCTAATTATACACTAGATTTTATAAATATACAAGTAAAATGAAGAAAAAAGACTTGCGAGTTGCAAGTCCCCATAAAGATAGTTCTAACTTATTTAGAAATTAAGACTATTTTGTTGGTTTACATTCATAACTAGCACACATAGACTCATCTTGTGGTTTTCCTGTATTACAGTTAGCACAAGGTTCAACGATAATTTGCTCTAATTCACACTCTTGTCTTTGACTATTATTCCAAGTACAGCTTTGTACCGTACAATTTATTTTCTGATTTTTTTCCATTAAAATTCCTCCTTTAAAGTAATAGTAATAGTATGTGCAAAAAGAAAAAATATATCATTTTAAAATTTACTAAAAAAGAAAATTTTATGAAAACTAATTAATTTTTTTATGATAAAACTTTCCTTGCCATAAATCTCTTTTCCTAAATTGTTTTTCGAAGCCATGTAAAATCCACATTTTATGGGCATTCCAATCAGGAGCAACTAAAATATTTTTAGGAGCATCACCGGAAATTCTGTGAATAATCAAGTTAGGATTTAAATGTGTCATAATATAAATTAAAGATTCAATATAATCATCTAATGTTAAAGGAATATATTCACCTTTTCTGTACATGTCAGCAAGTACAGTATTTTCAACCACATAGGTACAATGGATTTTTATCCCCTGTAATTTATGGCTATTTACAAAATCAATAGTATTTTTAATATCGTCTTCTGTTTCATAAGGAAGACCAACCATCATATGAGTGACTACATCAATATCATATTTATTTAATAATTGGACTGCTTGTGAGAATTGTTCACTTGTGTATTGACGATGAATGATTTCACCTAATTGATTACTACTTGTTTGTAAGCCTAATTCCACACATACATAATATTTATTTGTGTAAGACTTTAAGAGCTTTACAATTTCTTCATCAATACAGTCTGGTCTTGTGCCAATAGCTAATCCTACAATTCTATCATCAATTAATGCAGCATCATATTTTGCCTTTAAATTTGGAACGGTATCATAAGTATTCGTAAAATTTTGAAAATACACAATAAACTTATTAGCACGTTCTGCTCTATAAGTTGTAAAATAATAACGAATTTGTTCTGAAATATTTTCAATAGGATTAATTAATTCTCCAGAACCTTTTTCACTACAATAAATACAGCCACCATAACCTAAAGTTCCGTCACGATTAGGACAGGTAAAACCACCGTCTACGCAAATTTTTAGGGTACGTTCTCCAAATTTTTCTTTTAAATATTCATTTAAATGTCTATATCTTTCCATATCATTCATAATGAATTTAGTATACAAAAAAATAGTATGAAAATCAAGGACTTTTACATTTCCTCAAGGGCTTTAGTGATTTTATAAATTCTATTTATAACTCAAATACCAACTCATTCCATTTTTGCTTTGTTCCAGTTCTGTAACACGTTCCTGTAACTCAGAAAATGTTTTTGGTGGTCTATTTACCACCGGTTTTCCATTTGTCCAGTTTGCAGGAATAACAGCATTTTCGCGATCTGAAGTTTGAAGCCCATCCAACATTCTTAAAATTTCTGGGATGCATCTTCCAAGTTCCATTGGATATACTAAAAAGGCACGAACAACTCCTTTTTCATCAATAATAAAAACATTTCTAACGGTTTCAGTGTTGCTAACACTATTAGAAATCATTCCATATTTTCTTGCAATTTCACCATTACGATCAGCGATAATAGGGAAAGGGATGATAATACCAGTCCTACAATAAATATCATAAATCCATGCTAAATGAGAACTATTACTATCAACACTAAGACCGATAAGACAGGCATTTCTTTCCTCAAAATATGTATGACTATTAGCAAAGGCTATCATTTCCGTTGTACAAACTGGAGTAAAATCTCCTGGATGAGAGAAAAGTATAATCCATTTACCTTTATAATCATTTAATTTTATTGTTCCCATAGTTGTGGTTGCTTCAAAATCAGGAGCAATTTGCCCAACTTTAACAATTCCATTCATCATTACTTCATAATCCATAGATAAAGTCTCCTTTCACTTTTTGCTATATTTTATGAGTAAAAACGGTGTTTGGTTACATATTAGAAATCCATAATTTCTATTGACTTTTTTTTATTTTAGAAATACAATTAATTCAAAATAAATTTAAGGAGGAAAATTTTATGGCATTAGTAACGACAAAGGAAATGTTTGAAAAATCTATGAAAGAACATTTTGCAATAGGAGCTTTTAATGTAAACAATATGGAAATTATACAAGGAATTGTAACTGCTGCCAATGAAGAAAAATCACCAGTGATTTTACAAGTATCTAGCAGTGCTCGAAAATATGCAGGACATCGCTATTTAATGAAAATGGTAGAAGCAGCAGTAGAAGAAACAGATATCCCAATTGCACTACATTTAGACCATGGACCAGATTTTGAAACTTGTAAATCTTGTATAGATGGAGGATTTACCTCTGTTATGATTGATGGGTCAAAATATAGCTTTGAAGAAAATATAGCTCTTACCAAACAAGTAGTAGACTATGCACATGAAAGAGGAGTTGTTGTTGAAGCAGAATTAGGAAAATTAGCGGGAATAGAGGACGATGTAAATGTAGCAGCTAGTGATGCCATTTATACAGACCCAGATCAAGCAGAAGAATTTGTAAAAAGAACAGGTTGTGATTCTTTAGCAATTGCAATTGGAACAAGTCATGGAGCATATAAATTTAAAGGGGAAGCAAAACTAAGATTTGATATTTTACAAAAAGTAAAAGAAAAATTGCCAAACACACCAATTGTACTACATGGAGCTTCTACAGTAATTCCAGAATTAGTAGAAATGTGTAATAGGTTTGGCGGTGATATTCCAGGAGCAAAAGGGGTACCAGATGAAATGCTAAAACAAGCAGGACAAAACGGTGTTTCTAAAATTAATGTTGATACAGATTTAAGATTAGCTATGACAGCACAAATTAGAAGAGTATTTGCAGAAAAACCTTCTGAATTTGACCCAAGAAAATATTTAGCACCAGCAAGAGATGCAATAAAAGAAACCGTACAACATAAAATTCATGATGTATTTTGTTCAAGTGGAAAAGCTTAAAAAAAAATGAATATCTTTCTTCAATTTGCGAATAATAATGGAAGAAAGGTAGGTAGATATATGAAAGTAAGAGATTGTATGAATACAAATCTAGTTTATGCAGAGCCACAATGCACCGTATGGGATATTGCAAAATTAATGAACGAGAAACATGTAGGAAGTGTTGTAATATGCAATCCTCAAAAAGAATTATCTGGAATTACCACAGATAGAGACATCGTATTAAGAGGTATTGCATGTGAGAAAAATATGCAAACAACACCAATTAGCGAAATTATGACTACAAAAGTAATTACAGCAACACCTGAAGATGACGTAACAAATGTGATGCAAAAAATGGCAGAAAATCAAGTTAGAAGATTACCGGTCATAGAGAACGGAAAAATAGTTGGAATGGTAACTTTGAAAGATTTAGCAAACACAGAAAATGTGACAGACACAAAAGTGGGAGAAACATTTGAAGAAATTTGTGGATGCGGTTGCGAAAAACCTCAAAAAAATGCAGAATAAATAAATATCCACCGGTTATACCGGTGGATATTTATTTATAGGATTACCACAATTTAAGCATTCCTAAAATTTAAAAAATAATGGAATAAAAAAGCCAAAACTGCATAAAATTTCTAGGAGGGGGAGAACTGTGGTAATTGATATGAGTTATTGGACAAAGGTCCTAAGAAGATTAGTTATTTTTGTTGCAACAATTTTAGGAATTTATTTAGCATTTAAACTTGCAACCTTTTATATGCCATTTTTAATTGCTTTTATCATTTCCCTTTTAATAGAACCACTTATAAAAAAAGTGAATAAAAAAACAAAAATAGGGAGAAAAAGAAGTGCTATCCTTGTAATTATTTTTGTATCTCTTCTTATTATTGGTCTGCTTGTTTGGGGAATCGTAAGTATTTTATCAGAAGCTTCTAATTTATTAGGAAGCCTTAACTTTTATTTTGATAAGGCATATAATCAAGTTCAATCTATCATAGCTAGCTTCGATTTTGACAAAATACATTTGTCAGAAGAAGTAATAACGGTACTAAGAAATTCAGCACAAGAATTTTTGGGATTTTTAACACAAAAAGCAAAAGATGTTTTAACAGGTACAATAGGATTTTTAACATCTTTACCTGCAATTGGCATTTTTCTTGGAATTACATTACTAGCTACTTATTTCATGTGTGCCGATCGATTGTACATCCTAGATCAAGTAGAGCACCATTTTCCCAAATCATGGATTAAAAAGGTCACAGTTCATCTAAAAGAGATTATATCGAGTTTAGGAAGTTATTTAAAAGCAGAAGTAATTTTAGTTTTAATATCTTTTATACAAGTATTAATTGGTTTATTTCTAATGAAGCTATTCGGCTTAAATATTCAGTATCCTGTTATAGCAGCAATTGCAATAGGATTTGTAGATGCTCTTCCTATTTTGGGGTCAGGAACAGTTATTGTGCCATGGTCCATTATTTCTGCTATCAATGGGGATATTAAATTAGCAATTGCCTTAATTGTTCTATTTATCATAATATCCGTTGTAAGACAATTAATTGAGCCTAAAATAGTTAGCAAACAAATTGGCATACATCCTATTTTTACCTTAATTGCTATGTATACTGGGTTTAAAGCAATAGGGGTATTTGGATTATTAATAGGACCAATTGTTTTAATTATTTTTAAAAATGTATTTTCTACATTGATTGACAGAGGGGTTATAAAGACAATATTTGATAGAAAGTAATAGAATTGATGAGAAAAAAAGATTAATAAAAAGCGGAGGCGCTGCTGTCAGTAGGGCCCCACGACATAAGTAACATCTTCTATGAAGAAATTACTTAAAATGGGCAATTTTAATTGCTCGCACTTCGAAGAATTTGCCAAAATGTAGGGGACGGTCTTGACCGTCCCAAAAAGCAGGAAGCCTCTCCAACGGGACATACCTAAAATAAATTTACAGTTGGTATATAATAATCATCTGGTGGGGAAACCAATTCTTCTTTTGGTTTTTCCACTTCTTTTATGTCTTTTATTTCTATTACTGGCATTTCAGAATGGTAAAAACCTTTTTGAATGGTCCCTGTAATTTCTACCCAAGTATGGTCTTCAAATTTCTTAGCATTTTTATATTTGCATAAAAAGCCAACGATAACAGTGTCATTTTCCTTATTAACTACCATATCTCTAGCCAATACAAATTCTTCTTCAGAAAAATCAATCTCTCGATGAACATAACCAATGAAATGAATTTTTTGACCAACATATTGCTCTGGATTTTCATGAACTGTTTTTAAAACATTAGTATAATTCTGAGCAGAAAGATTTGCAATTTCTGGAATAGGGATTTCGTCGCTTACAGTAGTACTTCCACAAAATACTTTATAGACTGCCACACCAAATAATACAAAAATAATAATAGCAACAACAAGAAAAAATAATTTAAAAAGTTTATTTCCATTTACTTTAACATTACATACAAACATGAATTTTCCTCCTATATTTTAGGCTTTGAATTAATACAATCTATGCCTAAAATACTTGCAATATGATTAAAAAAATGATATAGTTAAAAGCAATTTAGAAGAAAAGAGGCAAAAAAATGAGTTTATTTAGTAAGATTTTTAAAAGTTATAGTGAAAAGGAAGTAAACCGAACAAGACCAATTGTAGAAAAAATAAATCAATTAGAACCAGAAATAAAAAAATTATCTGATACAGAATTAAGAGATAAAACAGATGAATTTAAAAATAGATTAGCAAAAGGAGAAACTTTAGATAACATTCTTCCAGAAGCTTTTGCGGTAGTAAGAGAGGCTGGAGTAAGAGTATTAAACCAAAGAGCATTTGATGTACAATTAATTGGTGGAATTATTTTACATCAGGGAAGAATTGCGGAAATGAAAACAGGAGAAGGAAAAACGTTAACTGCAACATTTCCTTTATATTTAAATGCATTAACAGGAAAAGGAGTACATTTAGTAACTGTTAATGATTATCTTGCGAAAATGCAAGGTGAATGGATGGGGAAATTATATAAATTTTTAGGATTATCTGTTGGATTTGTTTTACCAGGAATGAGACCAGAACAAAAAAAGCTTGCTTATAGTGCGGATATCACATATGGAACAAATAATGAATTTGGGTTTGATTATTTAAGAGATAATATGGTAATTTATAAAGAAAATATGGTACAAAGGCCGTTACATTATGCCATAGTAGACGAAATTGATAGCATATTAATTGATGAAGCACGTACACCACTTATTATTTCTGGAACAGCAGATAAATCCTCTGATTTATATAAAAAAGCAAATGATTTTGTAAAAAGATTAAATGCAAAAATTATTGTAGAAGAAGATGTAAAAAATATCGAACAGGCAGAGGATAACGAAAATTATGATTATATTGTAGATTTAAAAGCAAAATCTGCTAGTTTAACGGCAAAAGGAATAAAAAAAGCAGAAAATGCTTTTGGATTAGAAAATTTAAATGACCTAGACAATTCTGAAATTGTACATCATATTAACCAGGCATTAAGAGCACATGGAATTATGAAAAAAGATATTGACTACATTGTAAAAGATGGAGAGGTTTTAATTATTGACGAATTTACAGGAAGAATTATGTATGGAAGAAGATATAATAATGGCTTACATCAAGCAATAGAAGCAAAAGAAAATGTAAAAATTGCAGATGAATCTAGAACATTAGCTACCATCACATTCCAAAATTATTTTAGAATGTATGAAAAATTGGCTGGTATGACAGGTACTGCAAAAACAGAAGAGAATGAATTTAGAGAAATCTATAATCTAGATGTTATTGAAGTACCAACAAATAAACCAATGATTAGAGTGGATCACAATGATATTATCTATAAAAATGAAAAAGCAAAATTTAGAGCAATTGTAGAAGATATCAAACAAAGTCATGCCAAAGGGCAACCAATATTAGTTGGAACCATCTCAATAGAAAAATCAGAAAAGTTAAGTAGTATTCTAAAGAAAGAAGGAATTCCACATACTGTTTTAAATGCGAAATATCATGAAAAAGAAGCCGAAATTATTGCACAAGCTGGTAAACTAGGAGCTGTTACTATAGCAACCAATATGGCTGGACGTGGTACAGATATTATGCTAGGAGGAAATAGTGAATTCTTAGCAAAACAAGAAATGCGAAAATTAAATTATCCAGAAGAATTAATTGTACAGGCAAATGCTTTTAACGAAACGAAAGATGAAGAAATTTTGGCAGCAAGAGAGAAATTCAGAGAACTAGAAAAGAAATATGAAGATGAAATTAAAGGCGAAAAAGAAAAAGTGATTCAAGCAGGTGGACTAAAAATTATAGGTACAGAAAGGCATGAATCTCGAAGAATTGATAACCAATTACGTGGTCGTAGTGGTCGTCAAGGAGATGTGGGTGAGTCTATATTCTATATTGGTTTAGATGATGACTTAATGAAGATATTTGGAGGAGATATGGTAAGTAGAGTGTATGATACTCTAAATGCAGACGAGAATCTTCCTATCCAATTAAAACTAATTTCAAATGCTGTAGAAAACGCACAAAAAAGAGTAGAAGGAAAACATTTCGCAATCAGAAAACATGTATTACAATATGATGATGTTATGAATACACAAAGAAATATAATTTATTCACAAAGAAAAGAAGTTTTAGATGGAGAAAATCTAAAAGATAAAATCATAAACATGATTCATTCTGTCGCTGGTAGTGTAGTATCTGAATATGCAGGAGAAGAAGAAATAAATAAAGAAGCACTAGGAGCAGAAATTAAAAATATTTTTGGAATAGAAAATATTAATTTAAACAATAAAATAGAAGATATCACTTCAGAATTACAAGAAAAGGCACAGAAGTTGTATGAACAAAAGGAAACAGAAATAGGAGAAAATGAATTAAGAGAACTCGAAAGAGTTGTTATGCTTAAGGTTGTTGACCAAAAGTGGATGAATCATATTGACAATATGGATGAACTAAAGGATGGAATTGGTTTACGTGCTTATGGACAAAAAGACCCAGTCGTACAATATAGAATTGAAGGATTTGATATGTTTGACCAAATGGTAGAAGACATTAAAAGAGATGTGGTTAAATTGTTGATGAATTTACATAAAAGAACAGAAGCTAAAAGAACACAAGTTGTAAAAGTTATGACAGAAAGATTAGCAGAAGTAGATAATCAATCAAAAGGCGCAAACAAAGAAGTTGCAAAGCAACCAATTACAAACGAAGGACCAAAGGTGGGAAGAAATGAATTGTGCCCATGTGGTAGCCGGTAAGAAATATAAAAATTGCTGTGGAAAGAACGCATAGTATCTGCATCTGGAAGATTTAACAGAAAGTAAAAAACTAGTGATTAAATTATAGAAGTGTAGCCTAAATAAAATGGGTAACACTTCTTTTTATTGCATAGAAAATCACTCCAGAAATTTCTGGAATAACAAGTAAAGATTTGTAAAAAGAAATTACTACCAATTTTAAAAGATGCACAACAGAAAGATTGAAAAAAGTATTATGTAGATAAATATTTTTAATGGAATTGTTGCCATAATTCTTGTCTTTTATTTAAAAATATGCAATAATATTTCTTGTGAGTTTTAAAAGAGGAAGGAGAATGGGATGATTACAGTAGAGCATATAACAAAAAAGTTTGTTAGAAATAAAAACAAAAAAGAAAAAGAAGAATTTTATGCAGACAATGATATTACTTTTGAGGCAAATGATGGAGAAATAATTGGAATATTAGGTCCAAATGGAGCAGGGAAAACAACACTATTAAGAATGATAGCAGGAATATTAGAACCAACATCAGGAAAAATAAGTTTTGATGGAATGAATTATAAAGACAATGAAATCGAAATCAAACAAAATATTGCTTATTTATCAGGGAATACAAAAATTTATGATACATTATCAACTTATGAATTACTAAAAATGTGTTGTGATATATATGGAGTAGATAAGGAAAATAGCGAAAAGAGAATAAAGGAAATTACAAAAGTATTAGGAATGGAGCAATTTTTATATAACAAAATTGCAAATTTATCAACAGGACAAACCCAAAAAGTAAATTTAGCAAGATGCTTGGTACATAATCCTAAGTACTATATTTTAGATGAAGCTACAACAGGATTAGACATTATATCAAGTCAAATAATATTAAACTTTATTAAGGAAGAAAGAGGAAAAGGAAAAACAATACTTTATTCAACGCATTACATGGAAGAAGCAGAGAATATATGTAATAGAGTAATTATGATAAATAAAGGGAAGATAATAAAAACAGGAATACCAGAAGAAATCAAAAAAGATACAAACACAACGAATTTAAGAGATGCGTTTTTCTCATTAATAGGAGGTGTTTCCGCCTATGAATAATTTATGGAATATATTAAAAAAGGAACTTCGAGAATTATTTAGAGATAAAAAATCTTTAGCAATGATGCTTGTAATACCAATATTTATACCTCTTTTGGTAATGGGAATGTCAGCTTTGTTTGAATCGCAAGTTAGTAAAGATGTAAGTGAATATAACAAAATAGGATTTGCTTATGAAAT
>CALXQB010000004.1 GCA_944390445.1 uncultured Clostridia bacterium
AGTCAAATTTTACATTGACTATATTATACAAGGGGCGATTTTAATCGCCCGTTCTTCGAAGAAATTACTTAAAACAAGAAACGGAGGATAAGATGATAAGTATAGAAGAATTGCAAAAAAAAGCAAAAGAGATTAGAAAAGGAATAATTGAAGAAGTATATTCTGCTCAATCTGGACATCCTGGTGGCTCACTTTCTTGTACAGACATTTTAACTGTTTTATATTTTAAAGAAATGAGAGTGAAACCAGAAGAACCTGAATGGGAAGAAAGAGATCGTTTTATTCTCTCAAAAGGACATGCTAGTCCTGCTTTATATAGTACATTAGCCAATAGAGGGTATTTCCCAATAGAAGAATTAAAAACATTTCGAAAAGTAAATAGTAGACTACAAGGACATCCAGATAAAAATAAACTACCTGGAATAGATATGACTACAGGTTCTTTAGGGCAAGGTTTATCTGTAGCAAATGGAATGGCAATTTCTGCAAAACTAGAAAACAAAGATTATAGAGTATATTGTTTGCTAGGTGATGGAGAAATAGAAGAAGGACAAATTTGGGAAGCAGCTATGGCAGCAGGACATTATAAATTAGATAATTTATGTGTAATAATTGATAATAATAATTTACAAATTGACGGAACAGTAGATAAAGTAATGTCTATATATCCACTAAAAGAAAAATGGGAAAACTTTGGATTTGAAACAATAGAAATAGATGGACATAATATAGAAGCAATCATACAAGCATTTGAAAAAGCAAGAACAATTCAATCAAAACCAACTGCCATTATTGCCAAAACGGTAAAAGGAAAAGGAATTTCCTTTATGGAAAATCAAATAGGATGGCATGGAAAGGCTCCAAATGAAGAACAATATAAACAAGCAATGCAAGAATTAAGGTAATTTACGAGAAAAGTTTAGGGAAAATTTTAATCGCCTGTTCTTTGAAGAAGTTACTTAAAACAGAAATAGGAGGAAAAACAATGGATAATAAGAGTTTAAAAGCAACTCGCCAAAGTTATGGAGAAGCGCTAGAAATCTTGGGAGAGCTAAATCCAGATGTTGTTGTTTTAGATGCAGACTTAAGTGAAGCAACCAAAACGAATTTGTTTGCAAAAAAATTTCCAGAAAGATTTTTTGATATGGGAATTGCAGAACAGAACATGATGGGAACAGCAGCAGGTTTAGCTACTTGCGGAAAAATTCCATATGCCAGTACATTTGCTGTTTTTGCAGCTGGAAGAAGTTATGATCAAATAAGAACTAGTATTTGTTATCCGAACTTAAATGTAAAAATAGTCGCAACACATTGTGGTATTACTGTTGGAGAAGATGGTGCAACTCATCAAATGTTAGAAGATATTAGTCTTATGAGAACACTTCCTAATATGACAGTAATGTGCACATCAGATGATGTACAAACAAAATGGGCAATACAAGAAATGGCAAAAAAACAAGGACCATTTTATCTAAGATTATGTAGATTAGCAACACCATCTATTTATCAAGAAAAAGATTATTTTGAAATCGGGAAAGCAATTCAAATAGGAGATGGAACAGATGGTACTATTTTTGCAACAGGTGTTGTTGTTCCAGAAGCAATAAAAGCAATGGAAATGCTAAAAGAAAAAGGTATCAATATAAGGGTAATTGACATACACACTATAAAACCAATCGACATAGAAATGATTATAAAATGTGCTAAAGAAACCAAAAAACTAATTTCTATAGAAGATCATAGTATACTAGGCGGACTAGGAAGTGCCATTAGTGAAGTATTAACAGAGAAATACCCTAAAAAGCTAATAAGAATGGGAATACCAGACACCTTTGGAAAATCAGGAAAAGCAGAAGAACTAATGAAACTATATCATTTAACTGCCAATGATATATTACAGAAAATTTGTAATGATGAAATCTAGTAATAGAATAGTAGAAATAGGTGAAAGAAGATGAATAATCTTTTAAAATGTGATAATTTAGGATATGCTTTTTCAATTTGTAACATGCAAGAAAAAATCGATAATGTATATATTGTAAATATGTCTGAGAAATTCTTAGAAAAAAATATAAAACAAGAATTTTTTATATTAAATTTTGACATTCCAATTTTAAATATTTCAAAAGAAGCAAAAGAAAAAATGATAAGAAAAATGATAAAAATAGTTAAATATTATTCAAAAAAAGGGAAAAAATGGGGATATATAAAAGAAAAAGATAAAATTATTGCAAACTTTATTCCTGGCTGTATAAAAGGAGAAACAGAAGAAATAAATCATAACGAAGTTATTGTTGCATTAAATGCTATTACATTTGAAGAAAAAGAAAAAATTCAATATTTATATAAAAAAATTTGTGAATATTTAGATTATCAATTTAAGCGTAATAATTATTGTGATTTTAAAGATGATATTTGCATGGCAAAAAGAGGAACAAATGGAACAATGGGATGTTGTCATTATTATAGGCATAAATATTTAGGGTTATTATTACCAAATGATTTTGTATTGTGTAGATATCAAAAAAATAGGACATGTAATGCAAACTGTATAACATGTAAGATGTTTACATGTAAAGAATTAGAAAAGAAAGGAGAGAAGTTCACAAATAAAAATGTAATTCTAATAAAGATTTTCTTTAATCCATTGCAAAAAATTATTATTGCTACTAGTTACTTTACACATCAATCAGAAATAATTAAGAAATTAATGATTGCAAAAGGAGAAAAATAAATTATGCCAAGATACATAGTAAATTGGTAACAACTAAAATATGAAGGAAAATGGAAAGATATAAGAGAAATTACAAAAGAGATAGAAAATAAGAAATAAATATTTATTTGTAAATTTTATGTGAATTTTTTGAAGACAAGAAAATGTGAGAATAATAGATATATTGTGAAAAAAAGCGATAAAAAACATCGCTTTTTTTTGTAGAATAGTATTGCAAAAGTTTTTAATTATTGTTATGATGTATTATAGATAAAAATAAATTCTGGGAGTAGGTAAGATGATTGAATTTAGAAATGTTAGCAAAACCTATGATACAGGGACAGAAGCTGTACATAATGCCAATTTTATAATAGAAAAAGGAGAGTTTGCCTTTCTAGTAGGTTCTTCAGGATCAGGAAAATCTACATTAATTAAGCTGATTTTAAAAGAAGAAGAACCAACAAAGGGAAATATTATTATTAATGGAAAGGATACTACTTTCTTAAAACCAAGTAAAATTCCCTATTTAAGAAGAAGTATGGGAGTTGTTTTCCAAGACTTTAGATTATTACCAGATAGAACTGTTTATGATAATGTTGCTTATGCCATGTATATTGTAAGAGCAACACCAAGACATATTAGGAGACAAGTTCCTATGGTTTTATCATTAGTAGGATTAAGTGATAAAGCAAAAGTATATCCTGACGAATT
Source organism: uncultured Clostridia bacterium (assembly GCA_944390445.1). Taxonomy (GTDB): domain Bacteria; phylum Bacillota; class Clostridia; order TANB77; family CAG-508; genus CALXRW01. Next base: position 3,425 of record CALXQB010000004.1, read on the forward strand.
ATCAGGTGGAGAACAACAAAGAGTGGCCTTAGCAAGGGCATTGGTAAATAATCCATCTATGATTATTGCAGATGAACCGACAGGAAACTTAGATCCAGAAACAGCATGGGATATTATGAATCTTTTAAATGATATTAACTTAAGAGGAACAACTGTAGTTGTAGCAACACATGCAAAAGATATTGTAGATAAAATGAGAAAAAGAGTCATCCAAATCAATAAAGGTGAAATAGTAAGAGATTCAAAAAAAGGTGGGTATAGCGGTGAAGTATAATATTTTTGGTTATTTAATAGGAGAAGGATTTAGAAATGTATTCAAAAACAAAAAATCTACTTTTGCATGTTTAGGAATTATGTGTGCTACAATGCTTATTTTTGGAATTTTTTATATGATTGGAGAAAATATTGACCATGCATTAGAAGGTTTAGAAGAATCCCAGGGAATGGAAGCATTTATCGAATTTGAGATTGAAGACGAACAAACCGTACAAGAAATTGGAAATCAAATTAGAAGCATAGAAGGAGTTAACCAGATAGAATATGTTTCTAAAGATGATGCCCTTAATAGAATGAAAGCTAGATTTAAGGAAAATCAAGATTTATTAGATGGATATAGAATTTTTAAAGCTTCTTATATTGTAACATTGACAGACTTATCATTAAGAGACCAAGTGAAAACACAAATAGAAGCCATAGAGGGAATTGACTCTGTACAAATACGTAATGATACTATTGAGGCATTAATGACAGTAGCAGGTGGTATTAGAGTTGTTACTATTATAGTATTGGTATTACTAATATTAATATCTATTTTTATCATTACCAATACCATAAAACTAACAGTTCATGCAAGAAGAAAAGAAATTTCTATTATGAAATACGTAGGAGCGACTAACAGCTTCATCCGTTGGCCATTTATAGTAGAAGGAATCATCATTGGTGTAATTGCAGCTCTTATTTCAGTTTTAATCATTGGACTTTTATACAATGTATTAGCGGACAAAATAGCAGCAGACCCAATTATGGATAGAATTCAAATGACACCATTAGGATTTAATGAACTTGTAAATTCTATTATACTAGTGTATTTAGCATTAGGAATTGGAGTTGGAGTGGTTGGAAGCTGTATTTCAATGAGGAAATACTTAGAAGTATAGAAAGGAACGGGAGGAAGGATGAAAAGAAAAGTAGGAAAATTAATATTGGTATTTTTCATCATCCTAAGTTTTAGAACAACAGGCTTTGCAACAAGTATAGAAGATTTAACACAAAAGCAGAATGAATTACAGAATCAAAAAGATGAAGCAACACAAGCTTTGGAAGGTGTAAAAACTAATATTTCTGAGACAATGGAAGACTTACAGGAGTTAAGTGAAAAGATTATCCAACATGAAGCAGAGGCAGAAAAATTAGAGTTGGAAATTAATGAATTAATAACAGATATAGAGGAAAAAACGATAAATTTAGAAGCCTCTCAAAAAAATTTTGATGAGCAAAAAGCACTATTAGAAAAAAGATTGATTGTTTTATATGAAGCAGGAGAAACATCTTATTTGGATGTACTATTACACTCAAGTAGTTTATCAGATTTTATTTCCAACTATTACATGATGACAGAAATGGCTCGTTATGATACAGAATTGTTAGAAAATATTGAGCAAGCAACTAATTTAATAGAAGCAGAAAAAGAAGCTTTAGAAACACAAAAAAGTAAATTAGTAGCCTTACAAGAAGAAAATGACAAAAAAATAGCAATGGTTTCTAACATGAAGGTATTAAAAACAAATTATATGAACCAATTAACAGAAGAAGAAAAAGCCTTACAAGCAGATATTGAAATATTCAATCAAGAAATGGCACAAATTGAATCTGATTTAATTAATTTAACAGATTCTAATTCTGCTTATGCGGGTGGAGAAATGGCATGGCCTGCACCTGGATACTATACTATTACATCTCCATTTGGATATCGAGTACATCCTATTTTAGGAGTAACAAGATTTCATTCTGGAGTAGATATTGGAGTACCAACAGGAGGAAAAGTAATAGCAGCAAATGATGGAATTGTTATTAAAACCACTTATACTTCTTCTTATGGCAATATGGTAATGATTGATCATGGAGGCGGAATTGTAACATTATATGCCCATGGATCAAAAATTATAGCAACATTGGGACAAGAAGTAAAAAGAGGAGATGTTATTATGGAAGCAGGTTCAACAGGCTGGTCAACAGGACCACATTTACATTTTGAAGTAAGACTTGATGGAGAATATCAACAACCATTAGATTACATAACATCAAATTAAACCCAAAAAGATAAAAAGAAAGGAAAAACAATAGAAAATGAAAAAATTAGTTTGTATCATATGTAGTTTAGTATTAATTTCAATAGGAACTTTAACAAGTATAGCAAGTTCACAATCAGATTTAGATCAAATTAACAAAAAAATAGATGAAACATCAACAGAATTAAATGGAGTTAAATCACAAATGTCAGAGACAATGCAACAAGTAAGTGATTTAATTACACAAATTAGTAATTATGAAAATGAAATTGCAACCTTAGAGATGGAGATTGAGCAAATAGAAGAACAGTTAGTGCAAAAAGAAGCAGAATTAAAAAAGGCACAAGAAGATTGTGATCAGCAAGAAGAAGACCTAAAGGCGAGACTAATTGTATTATATGAAGCAGGAGAGACTTCATACATGGATGTTTTACTAGGCTCTAGCAGTCTCACAGACTTTATCTCAAACTATTACATGATAGAGCAACTTGCAGTATATGATACAGAACTACTAGAAAGTTTAGAAGAAGCTAAGAATGAAGTAGAAGTTGCAAAACAGGAAATTGAAAATCAAAAAGCAGAAGTAGAAAAAGCAAAAGCTGAGAAAGAGGCAATCAATAATCAATTAATTGCTTCTAAAATGGAAAAAGATTCTTATGCAGCACAGTTATCTGAAGAAGAAAGTGCTTTACAACGTCAACTAGAAGAATATGAAGCTGACAAACAGAGAATTGAAGATGAAATTAGGAGAGCAACACAAAATGATGACAATGTAGTATATGCTGGAGGGGAACTAGCATGGCCAGTGCCATCTTGTACCTATATAACTTGTGGATTTGGTGATTATTCAGGTCATACTGGCATGGATATTGGAGCTAATACTGGTAGTACAATTGTTGCAGCAAATGATGGGGTTGTTACTACTTCTGTAGCACTTAGAAATCCAGATGGTTCTTATAGAAGCTATGGAGAATATATTATTATTAACCATGGAGGAGGAATCGTAACATTATATGCTCATGGGTACCCAGGTTCAAGAAAAGTACAGGTGGGAGATACCGTAACAAGAGGACAAGCTATTATGCAAGTAGGGTCAACAGGAAATTCCACTGGTGCACATTTACACTTTGAAGTAAGAGTAAATAGTAGAGCAGTAAATCCAATGAATTATTTTAATTAGAGAATAAAAAATTTCAAGTTTAATTATATAATATAGGAATAATGGGTCGGCGAGGGCGCCGACCCAATGTCGTCAATTTAAGGCTGTAATTAGCCAAAATAGCTAATTACAGCCTTAAATTGACGACATTAGTCTTGACAAGCCCAAAATAGTGAACAAAAAATTTCAATATTACTATACTAATCGCTATAATTTGTAGTATAATAATAAAATAGATGAAGAAGTCAGGTTGAAAAATAATTGAGAACTCAATTCTTTTCCAACCTAGTTTGTATCTAGAGAAGGGAATGATAATTAAAATGAATACAGAAAAGAAACAAAATATTTATAAAATATTGATGTTAGTTATATTAACAGCATTTATTACTTTTATGGTAACATCACTCATTTTATATAAAACAGGAATGATATCCGGAAGTATAAATGAAAAATATGTAATGGTAACAGGAGAAAATAGCACACTTGGAATTGATTTAAGTAGAATAAGACAAATTATTGATAAATACTATATGGGAGAAATTAATGAACAAGACTTAAGAGAAGGAGCAATCAAGGGGTATGTAGAAGGATTGGGAGATGAATATACAGAATATTTTACAGCACAGGAATTAGAGGATTTTTATGCTGATGCTCTAGGCTCCCTAGATGGAGTTGGAATTTATATGACACAAAATTTGGAAACAGAAGAAATTATTGTAGTATCTACCATTAAAGAATCACCTGCCGAAGCAGCAGGAATACTTTCAGGAGATATCATTACTAAAGTAGATGGGGAAGAATGTACAGGGCAAGAGCTAGAAACTGTAAGTAATAAAGTAAGGGGAGAATCTGGTACACAAGTAGAATTAGAAATTAACCGAAATGGAGAAATCCTAAATTTTGCGTTAACAAGAACTCATGTTAAAGTAAATCATGTAGAAGGAAAAGTAATAGAAGAAAATATTGGATATATTCAAGTTGCAAGCTTTGACGAAGAAACAGGAGAAGAATTTGAAGCAAAATATCAAGAATTGAAAGCACAAAATATACAATCTTTAATCGTGGATATTAGAAATAATACAGGAGGTATTGTAGATGAAGCATTAGAAATAATTGATTTATTTATTCCAAAAGACAAAACAATGCTTATTACAGTGGATAAAGATAATAATGAGGAAGAATATAAATCTGAAAGAGATGTTGTAATTGATATGCCAGTGGTATTACTAGTAAATGAATATTCAGCAAGTGCATCAGAGATATTAGCAGGTGCTTTAAAGGATTATGAAGAAGCTACACTTGTGGGAACAAAGACATATGGTAAAGGAGTAATACAAGAATTATTGCAATTAACAGATGGAAGTGGAATTAAAATTACAACAAACGAATACTATACGCCAAATCATAACAAGATTAATAAAGTAGGTATTGAACCAAATGAAACTGTAGAATTACCAGAAGAGGTGGAAGGAATTTTAACAGAAGAACAAGATACACAATTACAAAGAGCAATCGAATTATTGCAGTAAAATATTAAAAATCCAAAATATTATGTAACGTTTTGACATGCCTATAACATATATTTTTCAACAAAACTCTCAAGGTTCAAAGGAGTAATCCGTGAACAGCAGGTGTGTTCGAGCTTTTGTTTCAAAATATATGTATAGGCATGTCAAAATTTTTATTTTGAAAAGAAAGGACAAAAAAGTGAAGCAAGAAAATATTAGAAATTTTAGCATAATTGCCCATATTGACCATGGAAAATCAACACTAGCGGATAGGCTAATTGAATTAACAGGAGTATTATCAAAAAGAGAAATGGAAAGTCAAGTATTAGATAATATGGACTTAGAAAAAGAACGTGGAATTACCATTAAAGCACAGGCAGTAAGAATGCAATATCAAGCAAAAAATGGAGAAACCTATATTTTTAATCTAATTGACACGCCTGGGCATGTAGATTTTAACTATGAAGTATCTAGAAGTTTAGCTGCTTGTGAGGGTGCTATTTTAGTAGTAGACAGTAGCCAAGGGATTGAAGCGCAAACATTAGCTAATGTGTATTTAGCATTAGATAATAATCTAGAAATTTTACCTGTTATCAATAAAATAGATTTACCAAATGCAAGACCAGAAGAAGTAAAAAAAGAAATAGAAGATATTATTGGTTTACCAGCACAAGACTGCCCTTGTATTTCTGCCAAAACAGGTTTAAATGTGGAGGAAGTACTAGAAAGAATTGTAACAGACTTTACGGCACCAAAAGGCAATAAAGAAAATCCACTAAAATGCTTAATTTTTGATTCCTTTTATGATAATTATAAAGGAGCTATTAGTTACGTAAGAGTAAAAGAAGGAACGGTAAAACCTGGGGATGAAATACTATTTATGGCTACCAATAAAAAATTTGTGGTAACAGAAGTGGGATACTTTGAACCTGGAACTTATCAAGAGACGGACAAGCTGGAAGCAGGAGAAGTGGGATATATTGCAGCAAGTGTAAAAAATGTAGCGGACTTACATGTGGGAGATACCATTACTTCTAGTCAAAATCCAGCAAAAGAGCCATTACCAGGATATAAAAAAGCAGTGCCTATGGTATATTGTGGTATGTATCCTCTAGATGGTAGTGACTACGAAAATTTAAAAACTGCATTAGAAAAATTGAAATTGAATGATGCAGCACTAGAATACGAACCTGAAACATCTATTGCGTTAGGATTTGGATTTCGTTGTGGATTTTTAGGATTATTACATCTAGAAATTATCACAGAAAGATTAGATAGAGAGTTTGGATTAGGCTTAATTGCAACTGCTCCATCTGTAATCTATAAGGTTCATAAAACAAATGGCGAAATTATGGATTTATATAATCCAGTAGATTTACCAAAAACACAAGAAATCGATTATATTGAAGAACCAATTGTAAAAGCAGAAATTATGTTACCAAAAGAATATGTAGGAAATGTAATGGAAATCTGCCAAAATAGGAGAGGAACCTATTTGGATATGAAATATTTGGACACCAATCGCGTCACTCTAGAATATGATCTACCGCTAAATGAAATTATCTATGATTTTTTTGATGCCCTAAAATCAAAGACAAAGGGATATGCTTCTTTTGATTATGAATTTAAAGAATATAGAAAATCAAATTTAGTAAAATTAGATATTCATATTAATGGAGAGCCAGTAGATGCATTGTCTTTTATTGTGCATAAAGATACTGCATATACAAGAGGAAAAAAGATGGTAGAAAAATTAAAAACAGTAATTCCAAGGCAATTATTTGAAATACCACTCCAAGCTGTAATAGGGGGAAAAATCATTGCAAGAGAAACAATATCAGCTATGAGAAAAGATGTACTTGCCAAATGTTATGGTGGAGATATTACAAGAAAAAAGAAGTTATTAGAAAAACAAAAAGAAGGTAAAAAGAAAATGAGACAGGTAGGAAATGTGGAAATTCCACAAGAAGCATTTTTGAGTGTATTAAAATTGGAAGATGATAAAAGATAGTGTAAAGTAATTTATGAAAAAATGTAGGGGCGATTTTAATCGCCCGTTCTTCGAAGAAATTACTTAAAACAATATTATAGAAAGGAATAAAAATGAAAGAAGAATACATAGATAAAATAGAAGGAAGGAACCCAGTTTTAGAATTACTAAATTCTACTAGAGATGTTAATAAAATTCTAATTCAAAAAGGAGAAAAACATGGTTCCATACTGAAAATCATGGCGATTGCGAAAGAGAAAAAAATCATGATAACAGAAATTGAAAAAAGAAAATTAGACGAAATAGCAGAAACTCCAAATCATCAAGGTGTTATTGCAATCGTTCCTCCATTTAATTACTGTGAAGTAGAAGATATTCTATCCTACGCAAAAGAAAGAAATGAAGAACCTTTTATTGTTATTTTGGATGGGATAGAAGATCCACATAATTTAGGCTCTATTATTAGAACAGCAGAAACAGCAGGAGTACACGGAATCATTATTCCCAAAAGAAGAGCAGCTACTGTAAATGCAACTGTATATAAAACATCTGCAGGAGCTGTGGAACATATGAAAGTGGCAAGAGTCAACAATTTAGTAGATACGATACGATATTTAAAAGAACAAGGATTGTGGATATACGGAACAGATGGAGAAGCAAAAACAGAATATACAAAGGCAAATTTAACAGGACCAATTGCAATTGTAATTGGAAGTGAAGGTTATGGAATGAGTAGATTAGTAAAAGAAAACTGTGATGGCTTAATAAAAATACCGATGAAAGGGAAAATAACTTCTCTAAATGCTTCAGTTTCAGCAGCCATTGTCATGTATGAAGTGGTAAGAGAAAAATAGAGTTAGTATAAGAAGGAGAGAAAATGGGAAGAGTAGAAAAACGTTTGCAAAAAGATAGAAAAAGAAGAAAAATTTTAACAAGAATATTTTTAGTTATATTAATAATTGCTATTTGTTATATAGGATTCATTTTCTTTCGCTCAGAGGATGAACAAAAAGAAACAGATGAATTGTTAAATACCGTTGCTATAGATGAAACGGAAATTACAGAAACAAAAACAGAAAGAATGTTGCAATTAGAAAAATTAAAAGAAGAGTATCCTAATATGGCTGCTTGGATAGAAATAGAAGGAACCAATATTAACTATCCTGTTATGCAAACAGACAATAATGACTATTATGTAAGACATAACTACAAAGGAGAAGAAACAAGAAGAGGAGCTATTTTCCTAGATAAAGATTATGATTGGTCAATACCATCTAGCAATTTATTAGTATACGGACACAATAATGATGGTACTATGTTTTCTGAGCTACTAAATTATAAAAGTGAAGAATTTTATAAAGAACATCCTACTATAAAATTTACAACAGAACAAGAAGATGTAGAATATGAAATTATTGCTGTATTTCTATCAAGAGTTTATTATAAATCTGAGACAAATGTATTCCGCTATTACTACTTTGTAAATGCAAAAAATGAAGAAGAATATAATAGCTATGTAGAAAATGCAAAAAATGCATCATTATATGATACAGGTAAAACCGCACAATATGGAGATCAACTTTTAACACTATCTACTTGTGAATATTCTCAAGACGACGGAAGATTTGTAGTAGTTGCTAGAAAAAAGACTGAGTAAGAAGTTATTGAATAGAATATGGGACGGTATTGACCGTCCCAGAAACATAAAAGCACCTTAATGAGACACTTTTGCCATAAACGGAAGTGCCTTAGATAGGAACAGAAATTGAAAAATAAAATATGATATAGTGTATTCATAAAAAGGTATACACTATATTTTATTTAGAGGAGATGTTTTTGATAGAAAAAATTAAATTTAAATGTTTATTAGGATACAAAGAAATTTTTGAAACAGAAGCATTTATAGGCAGAAATGGCTTTACAAAACAAAAAAATGAAGGAGACGGAAAAACTCCAATTGGCACATATGAAATAGGGATATTATTTGGAACACATAAAATTATAAAAGAAAATTATGTAGAAATTCATGAAAATTTATATTGGGTAGATGACATTAATTCAAGATATTACAATCAACTTGTTGATATGACAAAGATTCAAAAAGATTGGAAAAGTGCAGAACATTTAATAGAATATCCAAAACAATATGAATATGCAATTGAATTAAAAACAAATCCGAATAATGTAAAAGGAAAAGGAAGTGCAATATTTTTGCATTGTAGTGTAAATAAACCAACAGCAGGATGTATTGCAATCGAAAAAGAAAAAATGCAAGAAATATTTCGTTTAATAAAAAAAGAGGCGACTATAAATATTGGAGAAAATATAGTATTTGTCATACAATAATCCCAGTGAAAAATTAAGTTACCAGTTTGGGAAAAAGGCTTGACAAAGAAGAAATATTAAAGTATTATCTTAAATAAGAAAGAATAAGACAGTATAAAATAATTTAAGAAAAGGGGCAATTTTAATCGTCCTTACATCAGAGAAACTACTAATAGGGTAATAAAGGAGAAAATAAAAATGAACAGAAGCGGAAAACGTTGGGAGAGTAACACACACACACACACACACACACACGATATAATTTAATAAAAAAGAAAATAAATCGGAACTATCCATTTCGAGTGTAATTATTATGCTCGAGATGGGTAGTCTTTTTATGTTTAATGAATAATGAAAAATGAATAGTGAAGAATGAATAATTCGTAGTATAGTTCAATGTTCCGGGTCGGTCAAGACCGACCCCTACAAAAAATTATTCACTATTCATTAAAAACATATGTAGGGGTCGGCGCCCACGCCGACCCATGCTACGAAGAAATCTCTTAAATGTATGGACGATTAAAATCGCCCGGACTTTGAAGAATTCTCTAAATGTAGGGGCTGGTCTTGACCAGCCCAAGAAAAGGGAAAAAATAAAATAAACGGAGGAAAAGAAAAATGGAGAAAAAACAAAAAAGAAGAAAAGAAAAAGGAATCACCCTAGTTGCATTAGTGGTAACAATCATCGTGCTAATTATCTTAGCAGGTGTTACCTTAAATATCATATTAGATCAAAATGGAATTATCAGTAAAACCCAGCAAGCAAAAGAAGAATGGAATGAAGCAGAAATAGCAGAAAAAGAAGCAATGCTAAAAGCAGAAGCAAAGATATTGGAATTTCAAAACAATACAGAACATGAAATGTTAGAATATTATATAGATGAAGTGCCAATACCAAAGGGATTTGTCTATAAAGAAGGAACAAAAGAAACAGGACTAGTAATCATCAACAAAGAAGATGGAAACGAATTCATATGGTATCCGATGAGCGAAGAGGAAGCCGACACAATAACATCAACATTGGCAAATGGACACATGGGAATATCAGATGAAGCAAATTTAATTGCAAGTATAAAAGAATATGGAGGGACTTATGTAGCAAGATACCAAGCAGGAGCAGATGTAGAAATAACATCACTAGAACAAGCAGATGGAACTGTATATTCACAAGCAGATAAATATCCATATATACATGTATCACCAGAGAAAATAATAAGATTATCCCAAAGCATGTATCCAGAAGAAGAGACTAATACAACAGGAGCAGTATCAACATGGTATCCAATTACTAGTAGAGACCTTTACAACAAATTTGGTGTAGGAAGTATTCCAGGAGAATTAAAAAATTTAAATCCTGAACTTATGGGAATATATCAAAGAAACACAGAGGGTCAAGGAGAGCAAGCAGCACAAAGTGTAGTATATTATGAGGAAAGAATAAATGGATTTTTTAGAGGTGGAGCCTATTTGGGAATATCTATAGATGAATTAAAAAAACTGGAAATAAATGCACTCGGATATACAACATTTCGTCCTGTATTATATATAAAACTAGTTGAAGATGGAACAGAATAAGATAGCAATTGAAATGAAAAAATGATAAAACTAATTAAATGATCTGATATAAAAATTGACTAGTTTTTCCTTGTGTTTCTTAAAAGAGGGAGATGGGATATTTATCAAAAAGGGACGAGAAACAATTCTAAAAAGCAAAAAATCCATAAACCTTAACGCCCCATTGTTCATAAAATATAAAAAGGTCTTGACAATGAGAAAATGTTAAAGTATTATATTAACAAAGAAGAGAGACCAAAGGAGAAATGAAGAAAAATGAACGAAAGCGGAAAACGTTGGGAGAGTAACACACACACACACACACACACACACGATATAATTTAATAAAAAAAGCAATCAATCGGAACTATCCATTTCGAGTGTAATTATTATGCTCGAGATGGGTAGTCTTTTTGTGTAATTAATGAATAATGAAGAATGAATAATTCGTGGGTATAGTTCAACATTTTGGGTCGCCGAAGGCGGCGACCCCTACATAAAAAAATAGAGTTAACGTTGTAGGGTGTCGGCGCCCACGCCGACCCAATGCTACGAAGAAATTTCTTAAAATGTAGGGGTGATTTCAATCGCCCGAACTTCGAAGAATTCGCTAAAATGTAGGGGCTCGTCTTGACGAGCCCAAGAAAAGGGAAAAAATAAAATAAACGGAGGAAAAGAAAAATGGAGAAAAAACAAAAAAGAAGAAAAGAAAAAGGAATCACCCTAGTGGCATTAGTAGTAACGATTATTGTGCTAATTATCCTAGCAGGTGTTACCTTAAACATTGTATTAGACCAAAATGGAATTATCAATAAAGCACAACAGGCGGCAGAAGATTATGATACTGCGCAAAGAGAAGAACAAGAATTATTAGGAGTAGTAGAAGATTATATAGAATATGCAGGGAAAACAGCACCAATACCAGAAGGGTATGCAAAATCTCAAATAACAACAGAAGATGATGTAGTAGAGGGATTAGTCATCTATGAAATACCAGAAGGAGCAACAGTAAACTGGACAGACAATGAAGATGAGAATGGGAAGAACCAAAGTACAATCACAATAGGAGAAAATACAACAAGCTTGCAAGAAACAGTAAACCAATATGTATGGATACCAGTAAATGATATCAACAGCATGGTAATGTGTGAAAGTAATAGTGGAGAAAGTGTATGTAATTTAATATTAGAAGGAGAAATATTAAAATGTACAACACATCCAGATACTGAAACAGAATTAGTAGGAAGAATATATAACAACTTTGTACATCAGGGAACAACAACAGATGATGACGGAAATGAAGTAAGCATATGTGAATACGATTTTACACAAAGAGATCAAACATATAATACAGATAATGCACGTGAACCTGTAGCTTTATCACATACTACTTATGGAGATGCAAGACCAGCTGGGGTAGCTGCAATAAAAGAAATATTAGGAAATGACACAGCAAGTACATATGCAGAAATAGAAGAAGAATGGACAAATCTGCTAAAAGAGGATTTTAAAAAAATGGCAACAAGTGTAGCAAAAAATGGGGGATTTTATATTAGCCGATATGAAGTGGGAAACAATGGAGAAACTAAGAAAGGACAAACAGTATTAACAGCAGCAAGTAGTAATGGGACTAATTATCTAGGTGCAAATATGTGGTATGGGCTATTTGCTGAATGCAGAGATGAAAATAAAAAAACACAAATGATATGGGGATGCCAATATGACCAAGTAATAAAATTCATAGGAGAAGAAGCTCAAATAGGACATGCAGATAGGAATTTAACATCCAGTCCAGCATTATCAGGACAAAATAATTTAGACAAGATGAAGAATATATATGATTTAGAAGGAAATTTTCAAGAGTGGACACAAAAAGGGCAAACATACGAAACGGAAGTTCCAGAATATAATATAACAATATACATGTATTCTCGAGAGAGGAGAGGATATACTTTTTATAGAAATGGAGGAGCATATGATGGTTTTGGTCCAGCATCTTCTGTTACCTGGAGTAGTAGTCGGCCCTACAGAGAATGCTTACTACCTTTCCTCACGTGCAACCCTTTTTCTATAATGAGGGAATCTGAGAAACGTCAAGTGTAAAGTTAAAGACAAATCTATATAGTAAAAGCAATTTGTATGATTAAAAGCAATATTTTTATCTTAAAGTATTGCTTTTTTCTAGTAAGAAAAATTCACCATAAATTCACAAAAAAGCACTTGACAAAGTGCTTTTTTAGGTTTATGATATAAAACGTTAGCAGTCAGATGACAAGAGTGCTAAAAGAGGTGATAAAAATGCTAGATAACAGGAAAAAAAGAATATTGCAAGCGATTATAGAAGAATATATTCAAACAGCGGAACCTGTTAGTTCTGGAATGCTATCCAAAAAATATGATTTAAATTTTAGTAGTGCAACAATTAGAAATGACATGGCAGAACTAGAATATGCCAACTTTCTAGATAAACCACATACTTCAAGTGGAAGAGTACCTTCTGGTAAAGGGTATAGGTACTATGTAAATGAGTTACTAAAAGATAATAATATTACAAAAGAAGAAATGCAATACATTAAACTTAAATTAGAACAAAAAGTAAATGAAATAGAAGATTTAACCAAAATTGCCACAAGTACCTTATCAGAAATGACACATTATACTTCTTTAGCAATTGGCGGGACAGCGATTAGCCATAATATAGAAGATATCAAATTCGTTCTATTAGGAAATCGTGTATTAATGGCTGTTATTCTAACAGATGGCGGATTAATTAAAGAAACCATAATTAAATTTAATGCAGACATTACAGAAGAACAAGTACGAAATATTAACCAAATATTTAATGCAAATTTAAGAGGGAAATCACTAGCCAAAATTGATAAACCTATGGAAGAATATATTGTTTCAGAAATGAGCTATGAATTGCAAATTATTAAACCAATTATAGAGCAAATTAATGAGGCGATCTTACAAAATGATGATATTTACCTAGAAGGAACAAACCGAATTTTCGAAATGCCTGAGTTTAAAAGTTATGAAACTGCTAGAAATTTTTTAAATGTAATCGATACCAAAGAACTCATTAAAGAATTATTAAATACTGGACAGGATGAGGGAATTCATATTAGTATTGGAGATGAAAACCAATACATTGAATTAAAGAACTTTAGTTTAATTACATTTAAAAATATAGTTGAGGGCAAAGAAATGGGAACGATAGGAATTATAGGACCAACTAGGATGGATTATTCAAAAGTTGTTTCCATTATCAAATACATGTTAAAAGAATTAAATGAATAGAAAGAAGGTATCACATGGAAGAAGAAAAAAAAGAAAACCAAGAAGAAAGAGAAGAAAAAGATACAGAACTAGTAACAAAACAAGAGCTAGATGAAACAACAGACAGACTAAAAAGAGTTATGGCAGAATTTGACAATTACAAAAAAAGGTCTATGAAAGAAAGAGATTTTTTGTATAATTCATTGGTAGCAGACATCATTGGAGCTTTCTTACCAGTCATAGATAATTTACAAAAGGCAGTAGAAGTTAAAACAGAAGATGAAAACTATAAAGCAGGAGTAGAACTCGTATTAAAACAATTTGAAGAAGTATTAAATAAGTTCAAAGTGGAAAAAATAGAAACAATTGGAAAAACATTTGACCCAGAATTACATGAAGCAGTAAGTAGTGTACAAGATGATACTTTAGGAGAAAAAGAAATTAAGCAAGAGTATAGAAGTGGTTATAAAATAGGAAATAAAGTGATAAGGCATGCTATGGTAGTAGTGGCCAATTAAAAAAAGTTAATAATTTTAAAAAATATATATTTTAATTAAGGAGGAATTTAAAATGTCAAAAATTATAGGAATTGACTTAGGAACAACAAACTCATGCGTTTCCGTTATGGAAGGTGGAGAACCAGTTGTTATTCCAAACGCAGAAGGAAATAGAACAACACCAAGTGTTGTTGCATTTTCTAAAAATGGTGAAAGATTAGTAGGACAAATTGCAAAACGTCAAGCAGTTACTAATCCAGATCATACTGTTATATCTATCAAAAGAGAAATGGGAACTAATAAAAAAATAAAAATCGAAGGAGACGAGTTTACACCACCAGAGATTTCAGCCATGATTTTACAAAAACTTAAAACAGATGCTGAAAACTATTTAGGACAAAAGGTAACACAAGCAGTTATTACTGTTCCAGCATATTTTAGTGATAGTCAAAGACAAGCAACAAAAGATGCAGGAAAAATTGCTGGACTAGAAGTACTAAGAATTATCAATGAACCAACAGCAGCAGCATTAGCATATGGAGTAGATAAAGAAGATAAAGACCAAAAAATATTAGTATATGATTTAGGTGGAGGAACCTTTGATGTATCTATTCTAGATATTGGTGATGGTGTATTTGAAGTATTAGCAACAAGTGGAAACAATAGACTAGGTGGAGATGATTTTGATCAAAGAATCATTGATTACTTAGTAGATACTTTCAAAAAAGAACAAGGTATTGATTTAAAAACAGATAAAATGGCAATGCAAAGATTAAAAGAAGCTGCAGAAAAAGCAAAAATTGAGTTATCTGGAACATCTCAAACAAATATCAACTTACCATTTATTACAGCTGATAGTTCAGGACCAAAACACTTAGATATTACTCTTACAAGAGCTAAATTTGAGGAATTAATTAGAGATTTAGTAGAAAGCACAGTAGGACCAGTTAATCAAGCTTTAAAAGATGCAGGAATTTCTTCTGATAAAATCGATAAAGTATTATTAGTTGGTGGTTCTACAAGAGTACCTATGGTACAAGAAACAGTAAAAAGAATTACTGGAAAAGAACCAAATAAAGGAATTAATCCAGATGAATGTGTAGCAGAAGGTGCAGCAATTCAAGCAGGTGTATTATCTGGAGATGTAAAAGATTTAGTATTACTAGATGTTACACCATTATCATTAGGAATTGAAACATATGGTGGAGTATTTACAAAATTAATTGAAAGAAATACAACAATTCCAACCAAAAAATCACAAATCTTTTCTACTGCAGCAGATGGTCAAACAAGTGTAGAAGTTCATGTTTTACAAGGAGAACGTGAAATGGCTGCCTACAATAAAACATTAGGAAGATTCCAATTATCTGGTATTCCACCAGCACCAAGAGGAGTTCCTCAAATTGAAGTTACATTTGATATTGATGCTAATGGTATTGTACATGTATCTGCAAAAGATATGGCATCTGGTAATGAACAAAAAGTTTCTATTACTGCAAGTTCTAACCTTTCAGATGAAGATATTGAAAAAGCTGTAAAAGATGCAGAAGCACATGCAGCAGAAGATAAGAAAAAGAAAGAGGAAGTAGAAGTAAGAAATAATGCAGAAAGCTTGGTATATAGTAGTCAAAAAACATTAGATGATTTAGGAGACAAAGTAAGCGGAGAAGAAAAAGCAAAAGTAGAAACTGAAATTGAAAATGTAAAAAAAGCTTTAGAGGGAACAGATACAGAAGCTATCAAACAAGCAACAGAAAAATTAACAACTGTATTCTATGAAATTTCTGAAAAGTTATATAAACAAAATGCACCACAAGGAGACAATAATACTGCAAACGGAGGACCAAAAGAAGGTAGTGATGGTACAGTACATGATACAGAATACAAAGTAGAAAATGAAACAGATGAAAATAAATAGATTTTAAAAACATAGAGTTTGGAATTTGGTAATGGTAATCATACTAAAATTACCAAATGCCAAACTCTCATTTTGGAGGAAACGATGCCAGAACAAAAAAGAGATTATTATGAAGTATTAGGAGTTAGTAAAACAGCTACCCAAGATGAAATAAAAAAAGCTTATCGAAAATTAGCAAAAAAATATCATCCAGATGCAAACCCGGACAATAAAGAGGCCGCTGAAGCAAAATTTAAAGAAGCAACAGAAGCTTATGAAGTATTATCAGATGAGCAAAAAAGGAAAACATATGACCAATTTGGACATAATGGTCCACAAGGTGGATTTGGTGGTGGCCAAGGAGGTTATTATTATTCTAGCTCTGGATTTAATGGATTCAATGGATTTGGAGATTTCGATTTTGATTTAGGAGATATCTTTTCTGCATTCACAGGGGGTGGTAGAACCTCTAGCAGAGCAAGAGGACCAGCAAGAGGAAATGATCTACAAACCAATATCGATATTACTTTTGAAGAATCTTATCTTGGCGTAAAAAAAGAAATTGTCATTAATCGATATGAAAAGTGTAGTACTTGCCATGGAGAAGGTGCAAGACCAGGAACCACAACAGAAACTTGTTCAGTTTGCCATGGTACAGGGCAAGTAAAACAAACAGTAAGTACTATTTTGCGGTCAAATGCAAACAGTAAAAACTTGTTCTAATTGTGGTGGAGAAGGAAAAGTGATAAAAGAGCCATGCCCAGATTGTAAAGGAAAAGGGAAAGTAAGAAAACAGGTAAGAATCCAGGTTAGCATTCCAGCAGGAATTAATGATGGGCAAGCAATTACCTTAGATGGGCAAGGAGAAGCAGGAAGCAAAGGTGGACCAAATGGAGATTTACATATTGTAGTACATGTAAAAAAACATAGTATTTATACCAGAAAAGGAGATCATGTACTTTGCAATATTCCTATTACCATTACAGGAGCTACTTTAGGAACTGAAATAGAAGTACCAATGGTAGATGGTACAAAAGAAAAATATAAGATACCAGAGGGAACACAAACAGGAACTAGTTTTACATTAAGAGGAAAAGGATTTAAAAGCCTAAGAGGTAGTTGGAATGGAGACTTTATTTTTACAGTAGTAGTGCAAACACCGAAAAAATTAACCCAAGAACAAAGAAACTTGTTGGTAGAACTAGCAAAAACCATGAATGAACAACCACCAGTGAAAAAAAGAGGATTTTTTGGATAGAATAAACATGATAAAAATGTCATAAAATTATGTTAAGTAATTGAAACTAAGTTAATATCATGATATACTATTAGAGCAATTCATATATGAATTGCTCTAAATTCAATTGAATTTAGAGACCAAGCGAAGGTAGGAAGGAGTTTTAAGACATGAAGAAGACATTCGTTTTGCGGACAGAGGCAACTTTAGCATCAACGAACCCGACCTTGAGGTTTGGAAATGACAATACCATTGTTATTCCTATGGCGATTCTGCAGAATCTCTACCGGTACCAAGGACTGCCTGAGAAGCAACGATTAGCTGCTAAATTTATTGAGTACATTGACCAGATTCCGGAGAAGGAATTGCTTTCTGAGATAGGATATCGTCAACAAAATGGGAGCTATTTGAGAATAGTGGATAACAACCCATTGAATGAGGAAGTTGAGAGCATGGTGGACTTTTCCCGATTAGACAAGCGAGTATACCAAGTGTGCTTGGACTTGAAGAAAACAGGACATCCCAATGTTATCTTAATTTCCAAAAACCCAACCATCAGATTAAAGGCAAGACAACTCGGAATTGAAGCACAGATGTTCAAAGATGAGATTTTCCCATCTCCCAAAGACCAATATAAGGGGTTTGTGGAAATATCGATGTCTCAGACGTCACTCGATAAGATGTGCCAAAATGGTGAGATACCAATTAAGGAGGTTTACCAATATGGAATGTATAGTTGGATGGAGAATGAATTCTTAAATATTACGACTGAGGCAAGTCATGGAATAGGGAGGTATACCAATGGAAAAATACTTCCATTGAAATACTCTAGGAAATTGCCTAATGGCTATCGGGCATTGAATGCAGAACAAACAATGCTTTGGGAATGCTTACTGGCACCGCCGGAAATTGCACCACTTGTTGTGGTAAAAGGAGCGGCCGGAACTGGTAAAACTTATTGCTCAATTGCCATGGCGCTGGAAAGATTAAGGAATTATTCAAATCCTGAAGTATATGATCAAATTTTAGTGGCATCTCCAACAGTTACGGTAAGCAATGAGAAGATTGGCTATCTTCCAGGAGACATTGATGAGAAGGTAGGACCTTATTTAGGTGGAATAATGGACAACCTTAAGGCAATCTTTCGAGAACAGGCTCCAGAAGAAGATAATTCCAAGCTGAAAGATCGTGCACAGGAGCTCTTCGAACGAGGACTTATTGAAATCCAACCAATTGGCTTTTTACGAGGCAGAACAATACCCAATACTGTGTTTATCATCGATGAAACACAGAACATCAAACCAAGTGACATACAAGACATTGTCACAAGAGCTGCCAAAGGTTCCAAGTTCATTTTCTTAGGGGATCCAGATCAAATTAATAATCCAGAGCTGAACTCTAGGTATAATGGTTTGGTCTATCTTTCTGAAAAAATGAAAGGAAATGCCTTGTGTTGGCAGGTTACCCTAAATAGTGAAAAATCTATTAGGGGTGATTTGGCACAAGCAGCACTTAACATCTTATAACACTTCCTTCAAACTCAGGCTGTGGTATTACCACAGCCTGATAACTTTTCCTTTATAGGGAATTGCATTTCCTATTATTGAATAGAAAACAATATAAAGTGAAAATAAAATATAAGAGATTTTATCCCACTCATGAACTTATATTTTTCCATAAAACTCTCAAGGTTCAAGGGGTAATCCGGCAGCGGAAGGCTGTTCGAGCTTTTATTTCAAAATATAAGTTCATGAGTGGGATATACGAAACTTTTTATTTTCAAAAGAAAAATCACTTTACTTATTCAACCCCAAAATAATATTACACAGAAATATTTGTCACATTTTGTCTAAAAAAACATACAATATAATAGAGAATAAAAGTTCTCAAAATTTTAAAGAAAAGGTGATAAATATGGAATTAGACAAGAAAACATGTCCTATTATAGATGTAGACGGATTTATAGAGAAAGGAAAACAATTTGACTTAGACATTATATTACCAGAAGATGACAGAAATGTTATTTATGGAGTAGTAAAGGATTGCCATCAAGAGCCTATAAGTGATGCTGTAGTAAAACTAATTGAAGTATGTAAAGAATATGGAAAAGAAGAAAGAAAACCAGTATCACACACATTTACAGATAAAGATGGACAATTTGTATTTGGACCACTTTGCCCAGATAAATTCTATGAAGTAGAAATTTGGGTAAATAGAGTAAAACACTTTAAAGTATGTGCAGTTTGTAAACACGAAGAAAAATGCTTAAAAGGAGTAGACATGGACTGCTGTGACTTTAAAGAACCATGTAAAGATGAAAAAAATTGTGAAAAGTAGGAATTATTGATAAAAATTTGTAGGGGCTCGTCTTGACGAGCCCTTTTATTATTCTCTGTCCCCACTGACACTTCTTATGAAATTAAATGATTTAGATAAAAATAAATTTTAGAAAAAATACTTAACAAATGTTTTAAAATATATCGTACAATAATATCATAAATATTATAACAATATCCGAAAAAAACAATAAAAAATACAAATATGTTATTATGAGTAAATATTACAAAGAAAGTGATAGTTATGGAATTTGAAAAATCAAAGCTAATAGAATTAAAAGAAAAATTTGATTCTATTATCAATATGGAAGAAAAAGACAATATAGAATTTTGGTATGCAAGAGATTTGCAGACTCAATTAGGATATAAAAGATGGGAAAACTTTTTTGAAACAATAAAAAAAGCAATGCAATCTTGTGAAAATACTAGTATACCTGTAGAAAATCATTTTCGTGAGGTCACGAAAATGATAAATTTAGCAAAAGGTGCAAGGAGACCAATACAAGACTATATGCTTACAAGATATGCTTGTTATTTAATAGCTCAAAATGGAGATTCTAAAAAAGAGGAAATCGCATTTGCTCAAACATATTAGCTAATAGCGATAAACTACCCAGTAGGAAAAGCAGAAAAATAATTGCAAAAAGAAAGAGAATATGATACACTACCTAAGAATAGAATAAAAAGAAAAACAAATACTATACAAAAAAGAAAGGTGGAAGTTATATGAAAATAACAAGTCAAAATTTTGAAAAAGAGGTTTTACAATCAGATAAACCAGTTATTGTAGATTTTTATGCAACATGGTGTGGACCATGCAAAATGTTAGCACCAATTATGGAAGAAATTGAACAAGAAAATACAAACATAAAAGTATGTAAAATTGATATTGATGAAGATAGCAATTTAGCAGCTCAATATAATATTATGAGTGTACCAACATTAATTGCCATTAAAAATGGACAGATAGTAAATACTTTAGTAGGTTTAAGAGACAAACAAGAAATATTAGATATGTTAAAATAATAAATACCTAATGGAACTGAGAGAGGTGACAGAGATTTTGACAGCATTTCAAACATATATAATTTCAGATTTTTATAAAATTATTGAAATACTGTCAAAATCTCTGTCACCTCTGTGAGTAATTATTCACAATTCATCAAAGATATGTGTAGGGTGTCGGCGCCATCGCCGACCCGGGAAAAACCTATACAATGGCACGTAAAATTGCAATTTACATAAAAATGTAGTATAATAAAAGTGTATAAATATTATAGGAGGTGTTACTTTGAAAACTTGGCAGAAGATAATTGTCTGGACGGTAATAATTCTTGCAGCTATCTTGCTTGCAGAGTTCACAAGCCGGTTGCTTGTGCTAATTGGAGACCTTTTGATCTTCCTGAAGCAGGGCCTGATTGGACTGTTTCAGTGAGCATCTCAAGCCCCGGAACGAGTAATTGTTCTGGGGATTTCTTTTAGTTTTTTTCTTTCCCACTTTGTGATTTTAATAATTTCTTTAACAAAATACAACTTAAAACAAGTAATCCTAGCAAAATAAAATAACTAGAATCTATGGAATTTTCACGGGCAGTAATATGATTAAATACTGGTGTAATATCTAAATTAAAAAAAGAAAAATGATGTAAGATAAAAGAAGTATACATAGCTGCCAAAATACCTTGTAATAACTTTCCGAAAAAATAGGGCTTAATAGAAAGTCTTGCTTTTGCAGTAATACTTAACACTTGAAGTAATACAGATATCCCACCAAAACCAAGAAGAAAGCTACAAATTACCATATTAACAGAAATCATTTTATTCGGAATACTAGCTACTTGTTTTACACCATTGGTTAATTCCAGAAATCCTGTTAAAATACCAGAAGAATAGGAAGTATTTTCACATAGAGGTTTTAGTAGATGAGTAAAGAAATCTAAAAGATGGCTTTCCTTGAACATAGAAATAATAACAGAGAAAATAACGACAAAACCACCAATCATAACAATGATATTGACAGAATTCATGATACTAGCGGCTAAAACTTCTCCTAAATTAGACAAACACACTTTATTGGTATCAGCTTTTTTGTTGATAGGAGAAAAACCGGTACTTTTTTGCCTAAATTTCCAAAAACGAAAAAGAATTCCTACACTAATACAAGCTAAGATGTGAGTCATAAAAAGCAGGAAACCAGTTCTTACATCTCCAAAAAAAGTGATTCCCACGGTACCAATAATAAACAAAGGACCAGAATTATTTGTAAAGGCAAGTAATCTTTCTGCTTCTTCTTGAGAACAAATTCCTTTTTCTTTTAAATTAGCAGCGATCTTAGCTCCCATTGGGTAACCACTAATAATCCCCATAATAAATGCAAAGCTACCTTCTCCAGGTACATTAAAAATAGGTCTCATAATTTTGGAGAAAAATTTACCAAGGATACTTGGAATATTTGTATAGGATAAAAGATGGGTGGCAATAAAAAATGGGAGTAGGGAAGGAACAACAGAATTTGCCCACAGAGAAAGCCCATCCTTTGCAGCAGTAATATTACTTCTTGAGAAAAAAACAAGACATATGGTAAATAAACAAAATAAAAAAGGTAAAAAATGCTTTCTCAAATTTAAGAAAAAAAATAAACTCTTTTTCACTTTAAAATCACCTAATTTATTATATGAGGAAGAAATCTTTCATATGAACATGGAGATATTCCTTAAAGTTCAAAGCAATTATGCTCAGAGTGTTAAAAAATTATAGAAAAGGAGCTAATTTTTGTTGACGGAAATATTATGTAATGATAAAATAAAAATATACTAAATTAATATTTGATAACTAATTTGTAAAACGAAATTTTTATTATAAAGAAATAACCTAACAAAAGGGAGGAACAAGAAATGAACAAAAGCGGAAAACGTTGGGAGAGTAACACACACACACACACACACGATATAATTTAATAAAAAAGGAAATAAATCGGAACTATCCATTTCGAGTGTAATTATTATGCTCGAGATGGGTAGTCTTTTTATGTTTAATGAATAATGAAGAATGAATAATACATAAAAATATATTTTGCACGAAAATTATTCATTATTAATTATTCACTATTCATTATTCATTAAAAATATATGTAGGGTGTCGGCGCCCACGCCGACCCATGCTACGAAGAAATTTCTTAAAA
Organism: uncultured Clostridia bacterium; assembly: GCA_944390445.1. Taxonomy (GTDB): domain Bacteria; phylum Bacillota; class Clostridia; order TANB77; family CAG-508; genus CALXRW01. The sequence goes on from CALXQB010000004.1 coordinate 26,676, forward strand.
TGTAGGGGCTGGTCTTGACCAGCCCAGAGAGAAAGAACCGCCCAAATGAGACAGTTTTGTCTCAAACGGAAGCGTCCCAAATGGGACAGAAACGGAGGAAAAAGGAAAGATGAAAAAACAAAAAAGAAGAAAAGAAAAAGGAATCACCCTAGTGGCATTAGTGGTAACCATAATTGTGCTAATTATCTTAGCAGGAGTTACCTTAAATATTGTATTAGACCAAAATGGAATTATCAATAAAGCACAACAGGCGACAGAAGATTATGATACTGCGCAAAGAGAAGAACAAGAATTATTAGGAGTAGTAGAAGACTATATAGAATATGCAGGAAAAACAGCACCAATACCAGGAGGATATACAGTATCCCAAATAACAACAGAAGATGATGTGGCAGAAGGATTAGTTATATATGAAATACCAGAAGGAGCAACAGTAGATTGGGAAAATCAAACAATCACTATAGAGGGAAGCACAACAAATTTGCAACAAACAGTAGACCAATATGTATGGATACCAGTAGATGATATCAATAGTATGGTAATGTGTAAAAGTAATAGTGGAGATAGTGTATGTAATTTAGTATATGATAAAAGTACAAACACATTAACATGCACAAATCCAGACCATTTGGATACTGCAACAGAATTAGTAGGAAGATTATATACAAGTTCATTTGTAAATACAGGCAATAACATTTATTCCGAGACTATGGACTTTACAAAAAGGGACCAGACATACGAAGATGATAGTGGCTTACGTGAACCAGATGATTTAACAGCTACTGATGCGGGAGATGCAAGTTCAAGGGGTATAGCGGCAATAAAAGAGATACTAGGAAATGATACTGCAAGTACATATGATGAAATAAAAGATGAATGGAATAATTTACTAAAAGAAGATTTTAGAAAAATGGCAACCAGTGTCGCAAAAAATGGAGGATTTTATATCAGCAGATATGAAGTAGGAGCAAATGGAGGAAGTAAAAAAGGACAACAGGTTCTGACAGAAGGTAGTGGTAATGAAGGAAATTCTTTAGGGGCAAATATGTGGTATGGATTGTTTAATATATTAAGAGATATTAACAATAACCAACAAATGATATGGGGATGTCAATATGATCAAGTTATCAAATTCATAGGAGAAGAAGCACAAATAGGGCATAGTGATAGAAATTTAACAACAAGTGCAGCTTTAACTGGACAAAACGAATTAGATAAAATGAAAAATATCTATGACCTTGAAGGAAATTGTTATGAAGTTACATCAGAAGCAGAGGTTACAAGAACACGACTTGTACGAGGAGGTGGTTTCGATATTATATCAGGAGGATTCTTTCCGGCTAGTGTTCGTTTAGTGATGTTAGCTAACCCACCAGTTGCTTCGAACCTCAACATAACCACTTCACGTTCTACACTTTATTGATAATGAACATTGAACATGTGGGACATTCCTTAAAGTCCAAAGTAATTATGTTAAAAGTGCTCAAATAACTACAATGAATGGATTAACTTTTGCTGAAAAATTGGAACTATCTATTTTGAGTGTAATTATTATACTCGAGATGGATAGTTTTTTTGTTGAATACAGGAGACATTCCTTAAAGTTCAAAGCGATTATGTTCATAGTGTTCAAATAATTAAGAAAAGAGAAGCCATTTAACTAGACAAATTTGTGAAAAAATGATATGATAAAAAAGTTAAAATTGAATATAGAAAGGACTTTGTCGTATGAATGTGAAATATGAAAAGGCAAAAGAAATTTTAGAAAACTATCATCAAGAACAGGTATTAAAATTTTACGAAGAACTAACAGAAAGCGAAAAAGAGAATTTATTAGACCAAATTTTAAAAATTGATTTTGAACAGATTTTAGAATTATATCATCAAGCACAACAACAGCCAGAACTTCAAAATGATAAAATCGAGCCAATTCCTTATGTGGATAAACAAAAATTAACTGAAGAAGAAAAAGAAAAATATGAAAAAATAGGAAGAGAAAAAATTAAATCTGGGAAACTTGCAGTTGCTACAATGGCTGGAGGTCAAGGAACTAGATTAGGTCATAAAGGACCAAAGGGAAGTTTTTATTTATTCCCCAATAAATCTATATTTGAAATTATTTGTGATACTTTAAAACAAGCCCAAAAAGAGTATGGAATTACTTTAAATTGGTATATTATGACTAGTAAAGAAAATCATGAAGAAACAACACTATTTTTTGAGAAAAACCAATATTTTGGTTATCCAAAAGAAAAAATAACTTTCTTTACACAAGGAGAACTTCCTATGGTAAGTCATGAGGGAAAAATAATTTTGTCTTCCAAAGGTACGATAAAAGAAGCAGCAGATGGAAATGGCGGCATTTTTGAGTCTATGAGAAGAGCAGGAATTATAGAAGAGTTACAAAAAAACGGAGTAGAGTGGTTATTTATTGGATCAGTTGATAATGTATTGCTCAAAATGGTAGACCCATTGTTAATTGGGCTTACAGAAACACAAAAACATTTAGCTGCCAGTAAAACAGTAGCAAAAAGAAATCCAAAAGAAAAAGTAGGCGTTTTTTGTAAAATTAATGGAAAACCAAATGTAATTGAATATTCAGAATTGCCACAAGAAATGGCAGAATTAAGAGACCAAAATGGGGAATTATATTATGGAGAATCACATGTAATGTGTAATATGTTCCATATTCAAATGTTACAACAAATAAGCAAAACGAAATTACCATATCATATTGCCGATAAAAAAGCAGAATATATCAACACAGAAGGAAATCTTATCACACCAACAGAACCAAATTGCTATAAATTTGAAAGTTTCATTTTTGATGCTTTTAAAAGCATAGAAGAAATGACAATCTTAAGAGTAAAAAGGGAAGAAGAATTCGCACCTGTAAAAAATGCAGAAGGACCAGATAGTCCAGAAACAGCAAGAAAACTATATCAGGATTTTTATCATATAAAATAAAGTTGCTAAAGGAATAAGGGGAACCAGATGAACGAGTTAATTAAGGTATTACCAAACTTTAAAAAATTTAATGATTATATAGAAAATGTAAAGAAAAAAACAAGCCCAATTATGTTATCTGGGCTTACAGATGGTGGAAAAATTCATTTTGCTTATGCAACACATTTTTATGCAGAAAGACCAATTTGCATTATTACTTATAATGAACTACAGGCAAAAAAATTAATCAAAGATTTAAACTATTTTACAGAGGATATTGAATATTTTCCTAAAAGAGATATTTTAACATTTGATTATATAGCAGAAAGTAAAGAAACATTAAATAATAGAATTCAAACTTTAAACAAAATAAAAAGTGGAAAAGCAAAAGTAATTGTAACAACCATAGAAAGCTTATCTCAAAAAATGATTGCAAGAGACACTCTTTACCAAAACATGTTAACATTTCGTGTGGGAGAAAGCAAAGACTTAGGAGAAATAAAAGAAAAATTAATTGCTTTAGGATATGAAAGATATGATATGGTAGAAGGAATGGGACAATTTAGCATTAGAGGCGGAATTCTAGATATTGCCACATCATCTCAAAAAGGAATTCGTATTGAATTTTGGGGAGATGACATTGATTCTATTAGAACTTTCCATTTTTCCAACCAAAGATCAGATGAAATGCTAAAAGAAATTACAATCTATCCAGCCAATGAATTTGTATTAGAAAAACCTTTAACAGAAATAGCTAAAAAAATTGAGAACGAAGAGGATAGAGAAGCAATTCTTTCTGGGGATTATTTTAGCAAAATAGATAAATATTTTAATGATTTTTATGAAAACCAAGAAACATTTTTAGATTATTTACAAAATGACGAAATTATATTTCTAGATGAAGTTAGTAAAATAAAAGCCAGAAATGAAAACATTTTAAAAGATACGCAAAATTTAATGAAAAACTTAGCAGAAAAAAATAAGGAAGTTCCACAATCTCTTTTAAACTTAGAAAACTATGTACAATTTATCCAAAAAGTAGAAAAAAAGCAAACCATCTACATGGAAAAACAAGATATTGGTTATGTAGATAGTCAAAGTATGCATGCAAAAAGAAACGGATATAGCTTTAGCTATAGGGAGGTCAACTTTTTTCGTAGTTCAATGGCTTCATGTATTAAGGAAATACAAGAAGCTCTTGAAAAACAAAAACAAGTAATTTTACTTGGCGGAAGTAAAGAAAATTGTAAAAAACTAGCACAATTATTAACAGAAAAAGAAATCAGAAATGTAATTGGAAAAGAAGATTTTAAATATGATAAAAAAAATACAGTACTGATTCTAGAAGGTGCTTTATCTTCTGGATTTGAAAGTTATGATTTTAACCTTCTAGTAATTACGGGAGAAGAATTATTTGCTAGTTTTGCCACAAAAAGAAGAGCACTTAGTCAAGAATTTAAACAAGGAGAAACACTCGTATTTTCTGATTTGAAAATAGGAGATTATGTTGTGCACAAAGTAAGTGGTATTGGGCAATTTGTTGGAGTAAGCACGATTAAAGCTGATAATGTAATAAAAGATTATATTAAAATAAAATATAAAGATGATGGCATATTATATATCCCTACCAATCAATTAGATAGTATTCGAAAGTATATTGGAACAGGAGATGGGGTGCCACGTTTAAGTAAACTGGGAGGAAAAGACTGGGCAAATACAAAAGCAAAAGTAAAGTCTAACCTACAAGAAATTGCCAGAAACTTAATTGAACTTTATGCCAAAAGACAAAAAGTAGTAGGATATGCATTCTCTCCTGATACGGATTGGCAAAAACAATTTGAGGATAGCTTCCCTTACACAGAAACAGAAGATCAATTACGATGTATTGCAGAAATGAAAAAAGATATGGAAAGTAGCAGACCAATGGATAGACTTCTTTGTGGAGATGTTGGTTATGGAAAAACAGAAGTTGCTATTAGAGGTGCATTTAAGGCATGCATGGATCAAAAACAAGTGGCGTATTTAGTACCTACCACCATATTAGCAAACCAACAATATGAATCTTTTAAAGAAAGAATGAAAGACTTTCCCATTAGAATAGAACTATTAAACCGTTTTAGAACGAAAAAAGAGCAAGAACAAATTATAAAAAAATTGAAATTAGGAGAAATCGATATCATTATTGGCACACATCGTTTACTTAGTCAAGATGTTGGATTTCATGATTTGGGCTTGTTAATTGTTGATGAAGAGCACAGATTTGGGGTAAAAGACAAAGAAAAAATTAAAGAACTAAAAACCAATGTAGATGTGCTTTCTATGACAGCAACACCAATTCCAAGAACTCTTCATATGTCAATTGTAGGAATACGCGATATGTCTGTAATTTATGAGCCACCTCAAAACAGAAAAGCAGTTACTACTTATGTGTTAGAATATGATAAAGAAGTAATTGGAGAAGCCATCACCAGGGAATTGGAAAGAAATGGTCAAGTATTTTACTTGTATAATAAAGTAGAAACAATTGAAAAAAAGGCAACAGAAATTGCAAACTTGGTGCCAGAGGCTAAAGTGGGATTTGCACATGGCCAAATGTCTGGAAGAGAATTAGAAAGCATTATGCAAGACTTTATTGATAAAAAAATAGATGTTTTGGTATGTACCACAATTTTAGAGTCAGGAATTGATATTCCGAATAGTAATACCATAATTGTAGAAGATGCAGATAAACTGGGGTTAGCACAGTTATACCAAATCAGAGGTAGAGTAGGGAGAAGTGATATTCAAGCATATGCATATATTACGTATAAAAGAGACAAAATAATCTCAGATGTGGCAGAAAAAAGACTAAAGGCAATTAAAGAATTTACAGAATTCGGTTCAGGGTTTAAAATTGCAATGAGAGACCTAGAAATTAGAGGAGCAGGAAGTTTATTACGGAGAAATGCAACATGGTCATTTAGACCAAGTTGGTTATGATACGTATTGTAAATTATTAGATGAAGTGGTAAAAGAAATGAAGGGAATAAAAGAAGAAGAGGAAATCGATGTACAAATTGATATAGCAGTAGGAAGTTATATCCCAGATAGTTTTATTGAAAATAGTAGTCAAAAAATAGAAATCTATCAGAATATTGCTTTGTGTAAAAATGAAGAAGACATCGGAAATGTGATTGATGAGATTATTGACCGTTATGGAAAAATGCCACAAGAAGTAGAGAATTTAATAGAAGTAGCAAGAATTAAAAATCAATGTAGAAAAATTGGAATTACAAAAGTTCAACAAAAACAAAATGCAATTGTTTTTTATTTTGAGCCATCTAAATTCCAGATGGAAATGGTAGATACATTAATTCATAAATTTAGGAATCGTATTAAATTTTCACCTGCAAAAGAACCATATATTACTTTTAAAATAGAAAATATGGGAAAAATTTTAGAAGAGATAAAGGAGTTTTTAAATGCAAATTATAACAAGTAAAGAAAATGAACAAATAAAGCATATTAAAAAATTGAAAGATAAAAAATATCGCAATTTATCTAATGAATATATGGTAGAAGGATTAAAAATGGTAAAGGAATGCATTGAAGAAAATGCTAAAATAAAAACCATTGTTATTTGTGATGGTTGTGATAAAAATGGAAGTTTTGATCCCAAATTAATGTATGAAATGGCAAAACAAAATTGCATTGCCGTTCCAGAAAAACTTTTTAAAGAATTAACAGATGTTGAAAATCCACAGGGAGTATTAGCTGTAGTAGAGAAAAGAAAAATAGAAAGGCAAATAGACTATAATCAAGATTTTATTGTTATTTTAGACAATATTCAAGACCCGGGGAATTTAGGAGCTATTATTAGAACTGTTGATAGTGCAAATTTAAAACAAATTATTGTATCAAAAGGAACAGTAGATGCGTACAGTAATAAAGTGGTGCGATCTACAATGGGAGCAATTTTTAGGGTGAATGTGATAGAAAGTGAAGATTTAAGGGAAACGATAAAGAACTTAAGAGCACATCATTTCAAAGTGGTGGCAACAGCATTAGATACAAATAATACAATATATGATAGGGATTATCATAAAACAGCTGTCATCATTGGAAATGAAGCAAATGGTATTTCAGAAGAAATATTAGAACAAGTAGATGAAAAAGTAAAAATTCCAATGCTACGGAAAAACAGAAAGTCTAAATGCCTCTGTTGCAACAGGAATAATGGTATATGAATATGTAAGAAAAAATCTTGACAAAAAGAATTAGATAGGCTATTCTTTAAATAAGTAAAGATAAAGAAGAAACAAAAGATGAATAAAAACGAAAAGCATTGTGAGAATAACACACAATGCAATTTGATAAAAAATGATTCGGAACTATCCATTTCGAGTGTAATTATTATGCTCGAGATGGGTAGTTTTTTGTGCAATTAATGAATAATGAAAAATGAATCGTAAAGAATGAATCATTTGTGGTACTGTTCAGAATAATGGGTCGGCGAGGGCGCCGACCCCTACAAATACGATAAATTAATCTACCTATCATCACTATTAATGATTCACCATTCATTAAAGAGATGTGTAGGGTGTCGCCGCCCACGGCGACCCGATTCTTCGAAGAATTTGCTAAAAATGTAGGGGATGGTCTTGACCATCCCGGAAAAAATAGAGAATGTAAGAAATTTAAGAAAATGGTATGGGTGATTTTAATCGCCCGCGCTTCAAAGAAATTGCTTAAAAACCACACCCGTTATTTAACGAGTGGCTGTAATTAAAAGAAAGAACCCTCAGTCGCATAAATGCGACAGCTCCCTTAAATAAGGGAGCCAAGGATAGAGCTGAAATTAAAAAATCAATCTTGCCTCCCTTACCAAAGGGAGATGGTGCGAAGCACCGGAGGTTTTTTTATTGCATAGGAAAAATCGTCAGATTTTTCCGGAGCAACAAGGTTAGGCTACCTATATTTGCCCGAGCTTTAG
>CALXQB010000005.1 GCA_944390445.1 uncultured Clostridia bacterium
GTAGCCCTATGGTAATTACAAATTTTGATGATATAAAAAATCAAAATTCTACCGTTACGAAAAGTAACAACGGTACATAAGGATGTAAGCGAAAGATTGGTGCATATTAATAAAGCTTTAGCAGTAGAAGTGAGAAGAATTTTGGATGAAAATAAGGCAGAGAGACATATAAGAGGAGGAATGGCAACGAAACTAAAATATAGTGAAAGGCATAAAGCAAGTTAATGGATAGATAAGAGTGTTGACTTTGATCAGCACTTTTTGTTTGGAAAAATAAGGAAAGATTGCATAAAAAAAGAAAAAGTGATAAGATAAACATAGTAAAAAATAGAAAAGATAGTGTAAAGTAATTTATGAAAAAATGTAGGGGCAATTTTAATCGCCCGTTCTTCGAAGAAATTACTTAAAACAAAGAAATCAGAGAGGGGAAATTATGAAAAAGAATTACAAAATTTTAATTCTTATAGTTATGATAGGAATTGTGTTAGGAATTGCTGCATGGCTAATAACAAGTACTGTAAAAAATCGTAACATAATAGAAGTAAATCATATCCAAGGAAAATATTCAGAAGTAAAAATAATAGATGCACAAAGTGCAATGACATCACTAGAAGATGTTAAAGAAGAATTAGGAATATCATCTGTTACAGAGGAATTAGTAGAAGATAGTTCTAGTACAAATGATGTACTAAATACATATCGCCTAAAACAAGTTTATCAAGGATTAGAAGTGTACAATAGTGGTGTTTTAGTATATGCAGATAAGGAAGGAAATGCAAAAGGAGTGATTAATAAATATCAATCTGTTTCAGATTTTGACATTACTCCCAAGCATACAGCTGATGAATTACAAGCAAAAGCAATTGAAACATTGGAATATGAGAATACTCAGCTTTTAAACAGCCAGCTAATTATTTTCCCATCAGAAACTGGAACAATTACATTAGCATACAAATATGAAATAAATATTGGTATTACAACAGCTACTGTAATAATTAGTGATGAAACATCAGAGGTATTAGACAAACAAGTACCAATTTATTTTATTGTAAGTGATGACTTACATGAATTTTATAATGGAAGTCAATATATCATGCAAGACAAGGAGAGAAATATTCAGATTTATTTAGCTAATAATACAGAAATGAGTAAATTTATTACCGAAAAGTTTACTCTATACAGTTGGAACACATTAGAAGAAGCATTAAGTGAAGAAAATAGTCCTGTAATACAGGCTATGAATACAGCACAAAAGTGCTATGATTATTATAAAAATCAGTTTAATTACTTATCTTTTAATCAAAGTGGGGATATGGAATTAAAAATTGTTTTAGGATTGCAAACAGCAGAGGGAATGTACAGAGCAGATAATGCATGCTATGCAAACAATCAATTTATAGTATTAGGCAATGAGAATTTATTTAATGATCAGATAGAAGTATTCGGACATGAGTATACACACGGCGTTTTTGATCATTTGGTAAATATTAGTGATAACAATGTAGAGGGGCAAGCACTGAATGAAGCATACGCAGATATTATGGGGATGTGTATGGAAGCCCATTATGAGAATAAAGAAAGAATCGATGGAATGGTATGTGAAGAAATTTCCAGCCAGACAAGGAATATAAAAGATTCTACTAATAAATATATAGAAAATCAAAATAAAGAAGGCCTTGCACAAGAAGAACACCAAGATAGTACCATTATTTCGAGAGCTGCTTATCTCATGAGTGAATATTTAACAAGAGAAGAATTTGAAAATGTGTGGTTCACCTCTATCAGTCTATTATTTAATAATCCTAATTTTTATGATTGTAGATATGCTGTAGTGGAGGCAGCAAAAGAATTAAATTTATCTGATGAAAAAATAGAAAAAATAAATAACGCTTTCGACAAAGTAGGAATTACAAAATATTATATGGCTAAATATAATTTATTAGAAGAGAGTAAGAAATTGAATGTAAAAGAACGAAACGATGAGGGAGTACAAAAAGTAAAAGAAATGCAAAACAATATAAAGGAAGAGGGAGAAAAAATAACTGAAACAATAAATGATATGAAACAAGAAGGCCAAGACACAATTGAAAGGATAAATAATTTTAAAGAAAAAACGGAGCAAATATTTAGTAAAATAAGAGACTTTTTTGCTAAATTGAAAGAATTATGGGATATTCTATGTACTAATCTAGAGGAACTACGAGAAAACCAATAGAAATCGAAATTTAAAAGGACTATCTTTATTAGATAGTCTTTTCCTTTTTTTCTTTCTTTTTTCCTTTGGCATGTGTTCCACCAATACCTCTTAATCCATCTCGTAATTCGCCAGCTATTTCATTAATGCTAATATAACGGTTCTCATTCGTAGTTGCTACTTTTTCTGCAACAACAAGAGGATCAATAAAATCAATCAAGATTCTCCCAGGAGAAGAGGCGAAATTTGCACCTGTGATCATTAGAGCTTCAAAGTAACTTTGACAGGCACCAGCAAAAATAACTAAATCTTTTTGATTTTTTGCCCATTCTCTTGCTTCTTTTACGGTATTAATAAAATGCCTTGAGTTTCTATAATTATAAATATCATTAAAATGACTGCCATTTCGAATCATAGCATCATGCCCAGTAATCACTAAAATATCTGGCATATATTTTGTTAGTAAACTTTTTACATAATAGGCTTGTTTGTTTTCAGGAATATTTTTTACGACAGCATTTAAACCTAAATCTTTATAATAACGATAGGATTTTTCAGCATATTTTTTATCACCATCTAAATGCAGAATTTTTCCAGTATCATTATTTTCACCTAATATATCTCTTAAAAAATGTTTTCCTTCTTTTTCGCTTTTTTTTATTCGACTTCTTAAATCCTTTTCAAAGTGCTCCATATTTCTTTTAATTTCATGTCTATCAATGATTTCTAAATCATCTAAAGGACTATCTGCCTCAATTCTTACAGTAATACCTTTTAAAATGGCAAAACTTTTTCCATGATTTGTTCGAATAATTTTTTTTACAGAAAATAAAATGTCTTTTCCATATGAAATTCTTCCTACGATATCTCCTTTTTTTATATTCATGATTACCACCTTTTTTAATATATTTTATGTTCTTTTTTGTAGAATGGTGAAATGAAAAAACAAAAGACGACATAAAGAATGAAAAAAACCTGTAATATAATTGTAATAAAAATGTAATATATAACAAGAAGATAGCCTAAAGTGCTGAAAACAGCGAGAAACAAGAAAGGAAACTAATTATGTTGCTTTGACACAAGGGAGTAAAAATGATATAATTCGACTATCTTAAGAAGGGTTGGTGGTTGTATGATTCATCAAGCGGACATTGCAAACTTAAAGACAGACATTCAAGAAAAGATTGGACAAAAGATAATTATTAAGGGTACTTTAGGAAGAAGCAAATTTTTTGAGAAAGAAGCTACCATCGAAAAAATCTATCCTAACATATTTGTGGTAAAATATGATGAAAATGATAGAAATGCTACCTATACTTATACAGATGTATTAACAAGAAATGTAGAAGTACAAGTATATGATGGTCAAAATTACAGCCCTTTAATTCCACAAGCACAAGTAACAACAAAAAAAGCAATTTAAAAATAATAAAGAAATTCCTAAAAATAGGAATTTTTTTTTATGTCCCAAATATATATTATATTAGTTAAATTAAAGGAGGGATTAGCATGACAATCGATGCAGAAAGACAGAAAATTTGTGCCAACCAAATCATGGGACAAAAAAATGAAATGATTATGGTAGAAGGTGACTTAATTGTTCCTGATATTAAACCAGATATTGTCAGTACCATACATACAAGTGGGAATGTATACATATATAAAAAAGAGGTATTAGATGATAAAGTAAGAATAGATGGAGGAATCCATATCTATATTATGTATTTAGCAGATAGTAGTGATGGAAGAGTTAGAGGGATACATACGACATTAGATTTTACACAAATTTTGGATATTGCTGGTGTAAAAAGTGGAATGAACTTAGATGATGATATCACAATCAAGTCAATTGAATGCAAAATTTTAAATGGAAGAAAAATAAGCATAAATGCCATATTGAATTGTAGTGTAAAAATATATTCAAACGAAGAAATTGAAATTGTAAATGAAATTCATAATGTAGAAGGGATACAATGTCTACAACAAAATGTTTGTCTAAATTCTTTAGTAGGAATGGAATTATCAAAGGCCTATGCCAAAGAAACCGTTATGATTGAAAATACAGATAATTTAGCAGAGATATTAAGTGTACACACGAATATGATAAATAAAGAGGCAAAAATTAGTTATAACAAAATTTTGGCAAAAGCAGATTTAGACGTGAAAATTATGTATCTAACAGAAGATAATAGGATTGAAAATGTAAGTACGAAAATACCAGTTATGGGATTTATTGATATGGTAAATATTAGTGATGATAATATTTGTAATATTAAATATAAAATTAAAAACTTAGTAATTAAACCTAATAATGTGGATGAACATTCCATTTATGTAGAAGCAGAAATTGAACTTTTATGTCAAGCATTTGAAAAAAGAGAATTATCTGTTATACAAGATATGTATAGTCCTAATAGTCAGCTAGAGTTTTCACAAAAAACAATTGATACTTTAAGTCAGAAAGAAATGATGAAAGAAGATTGTGATGTGAAAGAAAATGTTTCTATTCCAGAAATCGGACAGAATAAAATTTTGCAAGTAGAAACAAATTGGAGTATTACTGACAAAAAGATCATGGAAGGAAAAATGATTTTAGAAGGAGAAGTGAATTTAAACTTTATTTTTGAATCAGACAATGTAGCAGGAATTGACACTAAAAAAATAGACATACCTTTTCACCATACAATTATGAATAATGAGATTAACTCTGAAAGTATGATAGAGGAGACCATAAGCGTAAAAAATGATGACTTTATTATAGAATCACCTGGAATGATTCAATGTAATATTACACTAGAAATAAATATAGATATCTTTCATAGAGAACACTTAAATGTAATCGAAAATATAGTTTTAGAAGATCAAGAAACAGAAGATTTATACAGCATGGTGGTATATTTTGTTAAACCAGGAGATAGCTTATGGAAAATAGCAAAACAATTTAGAAGTACAATTGAAGACATTGTTAGAGTCAACGAAATAGAGAATGAAAATAAGCTTGAAGTAGGAAAACAACTATTTATTCCTAAATATATGTTGAGAAAAATATCTTAAAATGGCGGATAAAATTTATTCAAGAAAACGAATTCAAATTCCAAAATTTCGTTGGAATCATCCTGGGAAAAAGAATTTTGTAAAAGTAATTGTAATTCTTACAATTGCTTTTACTGTACTTTTTAGTGTGAATTCTTCTATAGAGCCGATTTTTAAAGAATTAGCAAAAAATAAAGCAAAAGAAGTAGCAACAGAAATTTTAAATATCGAATCAAGTAAAGTCTTAAAAGATGTACATTATGAGGATTTGGTAAAAATTGAAAAAGATGATAATAATACAATCACCATGTTAAAATTTGATGTAATTGAAATGGATATGTTAGCTTCTGATATGGCATACAATATACAACAAGAATTGGACAAAGAAGAAAATAATAAACTTTCTATTCCTTTAGGGAGCTTGGCTGGAGTTCCTTATTTGGCTGGGATTGGACCTAAAATTCAAATTCAAATAATTCCAGCTGGAAACGTGATTACTGATTTTAAATCTGTTTTTGAGGAACAAGGGATCAATCAGACAATTCATAGAATTTACCTAAATGTTATTTGCCAAGTAAATATCATATCACAATATGAAGTAATTAAAGAAGATATTTTAAATCAAATATTAATGGCAGAATCAATAATAGTAGGTAAAATACCGGAAAGTTACTATAACCTAGAAGGAGTGAAAATGGAAGATACTATTGATTTAATGTCAGAATAAATAGGAAACTATATGAAACTTCAAAGTTTCGCAACATGAAGTGAAAATAATCCGGCTCATTAAATTATATTTTGAAATAAAAGCTCGAACAGCCTGCTGCTGCCGGATTACTCCTTGAGCCTTGAGAGTTTTATGGAAAAATATAATTTAATGAGCCGGATATATATGAATTTTTATTTTCAAAAGAAAAATGTGAAACTTTTTATAACATAAAGTTGTATAAATAATAGTAACAAAGAAAGTGAGTGTTAAAATGAAGAAAAAAATATGGATTCTTTTATTACTATTATTACTATTATTCATCCTAATATTAAGTATGGCATTTATTTTTAGAAGCCAAATCAGGACCATGGCGAGGATGACGTGGATCGATATAAAATCCATTCATCAAGATGTAAAAATAATCGATGGTATTCCCTATTTAAACCAATTTACTCTGGGATATCCAACAGGATGTGAGGCGGTATCTGCAACGATGTTATTACAATTTAAAGGCTATGATGTTACGGTAGAAGATATTGTTGAAAATACACCTACCCAAGAGAGAGGAAAATACATGCATGAGAATCAAGTTTATGCAGGAAATCCATTTGAGGTATTTGTAGGACATCCAAGTAAAGGAAAATCAGAAGGTTCTTATGGATGTTTTGCAGAACCAATTGTAGTAGCCATGCAAAAATTTGCAGGGAATAAGGTAAAAAATATTTCTGGTTGTGATGAAGAAACTCTATTTTCTTATATTGATAAAGGTGAGCCTGTTGTTGTTTGGGGAATAAAAAATGCAGGAGATATTGAAGAAGGGGTAACATGGAAATATCCAGATGGGAGTGGAAGCTTTAAAGAGTTAATAGGGGAACACTGTTTTGTATTAATTGGTTATGATGAACAATTGGTATATTTGGACGATCCAAGTGCAGGCAGACATGTAGAACAGCCAAAAGAAAAATTTATTAAAAATTGGAAAGCATTATATTCGCAAGCAATTATAGTAGAGTAAAAACAGGACAAATCTAGCTTCGCTAGACCTTTTCTCTACTTTTTAATATTTGTTACATTAATTTAAGGTCTAGCAAGAAGCGTATAAGATTTGTCGACGCGAAAAATTGTAAAGCAATTTTTCTGTGCATCTATATTTTTTACTTTATAGGAAATGCAATTTCCTATAAAGTAAAAATACCCTCAAAAATGATAAATTTTTGAGGGTTAATATTTTATCTCTTACTAAATTGTGGAGCTTTTCTAGCTTTTTTAAGACCGTATTTTTTTCTTTCTTTCATTCTAGAATCTCTTGTTAAGAATCCATTTGCTTTTAAAATAGTCCTATGTTCTCCATTAGCTTCAAGTAAAGCTCTTGCAATACCATGTCTAACAGCTCCTGCTTGACCAGTATAACCTCCACCAGTTACTTTACAAATAACATCAAATTTTCCTAAAGTATTTGTAGTAGTTAATGGTTGTTTTACAATGAATTTTAAAGTATCTAATGTAAAATATTCATCAAGTGGTTTACCATTTACAGTAATATTACCTGTTCCATCTACAATTCTTACTCTAGCAATTGCCTTTTTTCTTCTACCTGTTCCATAAAACATAATTTTTTCAGTTTTAGATTTTGCAACTCTTGGCATACTATTTTACCTCCCAAACTTCTGGTTTTTGTGCTTGATTTTCATGTTCGCTTCCTGCATATACTCTTAATTTACGAATCATTTGTCTACCTAAGCTATTTTTTGGAAGCATTCCTTTTACAGCAAGCATCATAGCTTTTTCAGGAGATTTTTCCATCATAACTCTAGCAGAAGTTTCTTTCATTCCACCAATATAACTAGAATGATGTCTATATATTTTTTGATCTAACTTTCTTCCAGTTAAGATGGCTTTACTACAGTTTAATATAATGACATGATCACCTGTATCTAGATTAGGTGTGTATGTTGGTTTGTGTTTACCTTTTAATAATTTAGCAGCTTCTACAGCAACTCTACCTAATGGTTTTTCGGTAGCATCAATGATGTACCATTTTCTTTCTATTTCAGTTGCCTTAGCGCTATAAGTGGTATTATTCATTCTTATTTCCTCCTTGTGAGTCTTTCGACAATTCTATGTAAACAAAAAATAAACCACCGGGGAGAAGTTTATTCTTTTACATAATGCTTTATTATTTTAATACAAAAAAAAGAAAAAGTCAAGAAAAATATGGAAAAACTATTGACTTTTTCTAAAAAATAGGGTATCATTAACAAAGTTAAAGAAGAAGCAATTCACTTCTCACCTTTTTTCTATTAGAAAACGGGTTAAATATAGTAAATTTTGTTCTATATTTAAGAAGGAATTGGCTTGTCTTGAAAAAGATAAAGTCTTTTTTTTAACCAAAATAACGGAGGTGTTTTATATAAAACAAGAATTACTGATAAATGAACAAATAAGAGAAAAAGAAGTACAAGTAATCGATGAAAATGAACAAAAATTAGGAGTATTATCAATTGAAGAAGCATTAGACATCGCAGAAAGCAAAAGATTAGATTTAGTATTAGTAGCGCCTGGAACAAAACCAGCAGTTTGCAAAATTATGAACTATGGAAAATATAAATTTAATCAAGCAAAAAAAGAAAAAGAAGCTAGAAAAAATCAAAAAACATTTGATATTAAAGAAATTAGAGTTACGCCTAATATAGAAGATCATGACTTTAATTTCAAAGCTAAAAATGCAAGAAAATTCTTAGAAGATGGAGACAAAGTAAAAATAACAGTAAGGTTTAGAGGAAGAGAATTAAGTTATGTCAAAATTGGAGAAGAAATTCTAAACAAATTTATTGAAAATTTAGCAGACATATCAACCATTGAAAAGAAGCCTGTCTTAGAGGGGAAGAATATGTTTGTTATTTTAAAAACGAATAAATAAATTAATTAACGAAAGGGGTTAATCATTATGCCTAAATTAAAAACAAATAAAGCAGCTAAAAAAAGATATTCTTATACAGCAACAGGAAAAGTAAAAAGAACAAAATCTAATAGAAGACATCTTTTAGCAAACAAAACCAAAAGACAAAAACATAGTGGAAAGATTCAAAATGCTTATGCAGATAAAACTTGTGAAGCAGGAATCAAAAAAATGCTTCCATATGGAAACTAAAATGAAACTAGGATAGAAAAAAAAGGAGTGAAAATAAATGGCAAGAGTAAAAACAGCAAGGACAACAAGAGCAAGACATAAAAAAATATTAAAACAAGCAAAAGGATACTATGGAGCAAAAAGTATTAGATTTAGAATGGCTAACCAAGCTGTCATGAAATCATTAAAATATGCGTATGTAGGAAGAAAGGACAAAAAGAGCAATTTTAGAAAATTATGGATTGCTAGAATTAATGCGGCAAGTCGCCAAAACGGATTAACTTATAGCAAACTAATTGCAGGATTAAAAAAAGCCAATGTAGTAATTAACAGAAAAATGTTATCAGAAATTGCAATATCTGATCCAAAAGCATTTTCAGAAATTGTAGAAATTGCAAAAAAAGCATAAAGTGGACGTAAGTTCACTTTATGCTTTTTTTGTATATGAAACCATATGAAATTTCAAAGCTTAGCAACATAAAGTGAAAATAAAATGCTCCGGCTCATGACCTTATATTTTTCCATAAAACTCTCAAGGTTCAAGGGGTAATCCGGCAGCAGAAGGCTGTTCGAGCTTTTATTTCAAAATATAAGGTCATGAGTCGGATTTTCAAAAGAAAAATCTTTTTTTATTTACTTACTGCTTCTTCATTTTTGGCTTTGAAATAAGAGCAGCGAGATATCCAAAGAAAATGGCTGCTGCGATTCCACCTGCTGCTGCTTTTACTCCACCCATAAAAGCACCTAAGAATCCCACTTTTTGTACTTCTTCAATAGCACCTTTGGCCAAGGCATTCCCAAAACCAGTTAAAGGAACTGTTGCTCCCGCTCCTGCAAAATCAACTAAATATTGATAAATTCCAAGACCACCTAAAATAGCACCAGCTGTTACAAAAATAACCAATATTCTAGCAGAAGTAAGCTTTGTTTTATCAATTAAAATTTGACCAATAATACAAATAAGTCCACCAACAATAAATGCTTTTAAAACTAACATCCAATCAATTTGTCCCCAAAAATCCATTTTGTTTCTCCTTTCTTAAGTATTAAACCTCAATACTCACGGCATGAGCAATGCCTGGAATGCTTTCACCTTGTTGTGCTGTAGTAGAATTTGTAAGAGCACCTGTTGCCATTAATAATATTTTCTTATATTTTCTTTCTTTTAATTGCTGATACCAGTAGCCAGAAAAAACAGTCCCAATACAAGCACAACCAGAGCCACCTGAATGCGTATCTTGAGTTGCTTTGTCAAAAATCATAACACCACAATCATTATAATTCGATTTAATTTGGTAACCTTTTGTTTCAGCCATTTCAATTAAAATTTCTTTTCCGACATACCCTAAATCTCCTGTAATAATAGCATCATAATAACTTGGTTTTCTTCCTGTATCCTTAAAATGAGAAATTAAAGTATCAAGAGCAGCAGGTGCCATAGCAGCTCCCATATTATTGGCATCTTTAATTCCCATATCTACAATTTTTCCTGTCGTAACATGAGTAATATAAGGACCAGTTCCAGACTTACTTAAAATAGCACTACCAGAGCCTGTTACTGTCCACTGGGAAGAAGGGGGCCTTTGATTTCCTAATTCTAGTGGAAAACGAAATTGTTTTTCTGCACTGCAAAAGTGACTAGAAGTACAGCAAAGTAAATTCTCAGCAGCACCACTTTCAATAAAGACAGCACCTAAACTCATTCCCTCTACAAAAGTAGAACATGCACCAAATATCCCGTAAAAAGGAATATTTAATTCACGTAAACCAAAACTAGAAGAAATACATTGATTCAATAAATCGCCTGCAAAACAATATTCAAGTTTATCTTGTGGTAGTTTCGATTTCCCGATTAAAATATTAACTGTTTCTTTTATAATTTTACTTTCGGCTTTTTCCCATGTGTTTTCACCCCAAAATTCATCTT
The DNA here is from genome assembly GCA_944390445.1 of uncultured Clostridia bacterium. Classification (GTDB taxonomy): domain Bacteria; phylum Bacillota; class Clostridia; order TANB77; family CAG-508; genus CALXRW01. Next base: position 10,994 of record CALXQB010000005.1, read on the forward strand.
CCAAACATTGGTCAAAATATTTGGCAAGAGGACCGTTTGCTTCTTTAGGACCTACAATAGATGCGGTTTCTAAAATCGTAACAGGGTGCTCTAGTTTTAATGTTTGTTTCCCTAATTTTTGCACTATGAACTCCTCCTTAAACTAATGTAATAGCTTGTGTATTAAATATTAAATAAATAATACCTACTAAAATAGATGCAGAAATTCCATAAACTAGGACTGGACCAGCAACTGTAAACATCTTTGCTCCCACTCCCATTACATAACCTTCAGATTTATATTCCATGGCAGGAGACACAATAGAATTTGCAAAACCAGTAATAGGAACAAGAGAACCAGCTCCTGCAAATTTACCAATTTTATTAAAAACGTTTAATCCTGTTAAAAAAGCAGAAATAAAAATTAATATAATAGAAACAATGGTATTAGATAAAGTAAGTTCAATGTTTCGGTATTTACAAAATTCTAAAATCAATTGCCCTATGGCACATATAAGACCACCCACCCAAAAACTATTAAAACAGTTTTTTAAAATAGGAGAATTGGGTGACTTTTGATTTACATATTCTTGGTATTGCTTTTTTGTCTCAATTGGTTCCATTCTTTTCAACTCCTTCTATCATTATCAATTGTAAAGGTTAAATCTAATGTAACAAAATATTCTACCATTTTAGAATCATTAATTTTAGCTTTTTGTTCTAAAACAGTAACTTCAGTTAAATAATCTATTGTTTTAGATGTTTCTAAAACAGTTTGCACAATGGCATCTTTCCATGAAATAGGAGAAGTGCCTGTCAATTTTAAATGTTTTTCGATTGCCATAAAATCCCTCCAAAAAAATATTACTTATATCTTTCCACAAAATGAAAAAAATATACCAATTTGGAATTATTACAACTATATTACAATTACATTACAATTCCATGAAATTTATTGACTTTTGTAGAAAAAAATATAAAATATAACTAAAATTGATAAAAATAAAAAAGTATGACTTTTTTTGGAAAACCATATAAAATCTACAAAGTATGTAAAAAGAATTTTTGCAAATTCTAATAATATAAAATCAAAAATAAAGGAGTTATTATGCCAAGTTGCTTAGGTTTGTATATAGAAAATAATTTAATTAAATATGCAAAAGTGTCAAAAGAAAAAGACAATGTAAAAGTCGAAGCGTTTGGCATTAAATTTTATGACCAGATAAATGAAGCTATTGAACAAATCATAAAAGAAACTTTTAGTTATAAAAATGCTATTAGTATAAATTTATCTGAAGAAATGTATAACTATTTCAATTTATTTAGTATGCTAAATAAAAAGGACTTAAGAAAAGTAGTACAAACAGAATTCGAATTTTTGTGTGAAGAAAAGGGATATAATGTTAATGCATTAGAATCAAGATATATTCTTGTAAATAATATTGAAAATAAAGAAAACATTAAAGCAATTCATATTAGTGTTAACAAAACAGAATTAGTAAAAAGAAGTCAACAACTAGATCGCTATAGACTAAATGCTGTAAGTCCTTTACCTATGTGTATACCAAACCTATTGGAAATTGGACCAAAAGATAATGCTATCATTGTAAATGGAGAGGACAAAACAAGAATCACAACGATAATAAATGGTAGAGCCTATCAAATTGATACATTAGATGAAGGAATGAGAGATATTCTTACAGAAATTAATATGAAAGAAAATTCCATTGCAAAAGCATATGAAATTTGTAAAAATACTACGATCTATACTTCTGAAGAATTGGCAGTACAAGATGAGAAAAATGAATATCTTGAGTATATTATGCCTACTTTATACAAAATTGTAACAGAAACAAAAAAAATAATGGAATCTAATATTGTTGCAATTGAAAAAGTTTACATTACAGGTACCATGGCGATTATTAATAACATTGATTTATATTTTGAACAATACTTTGGTGGAGTTACATGTGAAATCTTAAAACCATATTTTTTATCTACAATTGTAACAAATATTAATGTTAAAGATTATATCGAAGTAAATTCAGCCATTTCTTTAGCTTTACAAGGCTTAGGAGAAGGAGAAAAAGAAGTTAATTTTAAAGAACCATCTTTCTGGGAAAACCTTGTAAAAGGAATGGGAGAAAAACAAAATAAAAAAACTAAGAAAAAATTAAATATAAATTTAAGCTTAAAAGGAGCTTTAGATAGTGTTGAAAAAGGCCTACTAAGAAGCGCGGTGGGATTGGCATTTGTTATTATTATTTATACTGTTTTATCTGTAGCACTTTCTAATAGCATTAATGCAAAAGAAAGAGAAGCAAGACAAAGATTAGAAGAGACAAATAGCGAAATTCAAAAAATTGAATCCGATATTACAAAAGTAAAAGAAGTAACAAATGAATATCAACAGCTTAAACAAAATTTAGATGATTTAAATGCAAGAATAGAAGAAAGGTATAAAACCAGAAATAGTATTCCTAATTTATTAGTAAAGATTATGTCAGTAATACCAGAGGGAGTACAATTAACATCAATTGAAAATACGACTGATAAACATATTGTTATTAAAGCACAGGCCTTAAAGTATGAACAATTAGGATTCTTTAAAACAAAATTGACACAAGAAGACATTTTATTAAATATACAATCAGATAGTGGAATTATGCAAGATAATTTAATCAAAGTTACTATAGAAGGAGATTTGCCATGAAAAAAATATTAATCTCTCTTATCATAGTATTATTAATTGCCGTTGTAGTATTAGGTTTAATGGGAAAAATCAAGATAGGAAATATAAAACTACTAGGAATTCAAGACCTTAAAAATAGTAGTGAAGAACTTGACAATACTATAGAAGAAATTTCAAGATTAACAAGTATCACTTATCCTAGTAAGATTAGTGAACTAAACAGCGAAGGGAAAAAACTTCTAACAGCCAAGCAAGATTACCAAAATAAAGTAACATTCAGTAGTGAATCTGATATTGAACAAGCAAGACAAATATTAAACTATGAAATAGAGGCATTATGGATAAAGATGGGGCTTTATGCAGAACAAGAAGGACTAGGAGCAAGGTTCTTATTTACAAGTGGTAGTACATCATTAACAAGGAACCTAAATGTAACGGTAACAGGACAATATATCGCAATTACAGATTTCATTTCTGACCTAGAAAATGATGATGAATTAGGATTTAAAATTGAAAATTTTAAAATGGTACCAAATGCAAATGGGAACTTAACAGCAACATTTATCGTAAGGGATTTATATGTAAATGCTCCAGCAGCAACAAGCACAACAACAGAAGAAAATACAAATACTTCTACAGGAAATACAACAAATGAAATTGAAAATAATACAGTAGATAATACCAATAATACAACATCATAGAGAAAGAGGTGGAATATGGTAAAAACAGTAATCAAAGAAATTTTTATTATTCTTTTACTTCTCATTGCAATTGTATTAATATTTGGAGTGATTTTATATGATTATGTACCTACTAGAAAAACAATACCAAACAAAGTAGCATATGAGACTCCAAACGAAATAGAAAATGAATTAGTCTCAGCAGAAATACAGGATACGAATCCAGTTAATGTTATATATGAAATTGATGCAACAGAACTAGAAGGATATGAAATAACAGGAGAATACAAAGCAGGGAGATCAAATCCATTTGAGTCATTAAGTTCTGGTGGACAAGATAATACATCAGGAAGTAACACAGGAGGACAAGGAGGCTCTACCACGCGGAACCAGTGGTGGAAGTTCATCAACAAATGAAGATGATGAAACATTATTTTCAGAACCAGGTTCTAAATAATTTCGGTTATATTTATTTTTTATAAATATATACAAAAAATATAATACAATAAGGAGGAATTTTTATGTTTAAAAAACAAAATGGTATTACATTAGTAGCTCTAGTTGTAACAATTATTGTTTTAATTATTTTAGCAGGGGTAACACTTATGATTGCATTAGACAATGATGGAATCATTAGCAAAACACAAGAAGGAGCAAATGAATATAATACGGCACAATCAGACGAAGCTGATACATTAGAAAAAGTAAATGAATATTTGCATAATGATGCTAATTTCTAAAATAAAATTATGTATTTAGGCATATGTATCTATCATATATATATGCCTTCTTCTATATAAAAGAGGAAATCATGGAATTTTTTATCTATATCATTATTTTTATAATAGGGTTACTCATAGGAAGTTTTGCAACTTTAGCCATATACCGTATTCCTATAGGAGAAAATATTACGCATAAACGTTCATTTTGCCCTAGTTGCAACCATAAACTAGGTTTTTTAGATTTAATTCCTGTATTGAGTTATGTTTTCTTAAAAGGGAAATGCAGATACTGTTCGCAAAAAATAGGAAAACGTTATATTTTTATAGAAATATGCTCGGGTATTATTTTCTTAAGTTTTGCACTATCCTTAAATATTGATTTTTATGCAATAGAAGCCTCAAAATTTATTTATTTGATATTTGGATTTTTATATATCATTGCTTTACTTTTAATAGCGGGAATGGATAAAGAGAAGAGATTTATATCTAAAAAAGTAGTCCTATATGGAGTTATTGTAAACTTTGCATATATATTATATCTATATATAGTAGGAAAAAGTAATATGTATAGATATGCTATATATTTATTTTTCATGTCTTTCTTTCTTCTCATGAACACCTTGTTATTACAAAAAAAAGGAAGAGAAAATTATACAATAGATATTTTAATTTTATGTATGTTAATCATTACATTTTCAGGCACAGTTGCCTTTGAGCTAACTGTTATTTTAACTCTTTTCTTTATTTTATTACGTGCAATAAAATATGCTATAAAAAAAGATAAAGAAAATGGAAATATTCTTCCAATAGGATATTATTTATGCATATCCAACATAATAATTTTGATATTACAAAATTTTGTCATATTAGGTGGTGACTAAATGGAAAACAAAATAAAAAACCAGGCTGGGTTAACAGGAATTGATATTACAATAGCAGTATCTATTATCATTATATTAGTACCTATTGTTATGCTTGTCTTTGTAAATATTTATACCAACACGGAAAGTGCTAAAAGAAATTCAGAAGCAACATCTTATGCTACTCAAATTATTCAAGAAACGCAAAAAATGTATTATACAGAAGTAACAGAAGAAAATGTAGAAAAAATAGTGGAACAAATGAATATTCCAGTCGGATATGAGGTGGATGTTGCTATTATACCTTACCAAGAAAATGATAATACAATAGAAGATTTGGTAAAAACGATAGAAGTTACCATTAGTTATAAAGTAGGCAAAGAAATGGAAATGGTAAAATTAAGTAAAATAAAAGCAAAAGAAAACTTAATCATTCCCAATAAACCAGAATTAGGAGATCAATATGTTCCTGTAAAATATAGAGAAGACGGAACATGGAGAATTATTTCTCAAAATGATACTACTTGGTATAATTATACAAATAAAAATTGGGCGATTGCTATGGCGATAGAAGGATTAGAAGTAGGAGATGGAATGGAAGTAACAACAGACAATAAAGAACAACTAATAGGTGAAGTTATTACTAAAATTACTGATATGTATGTATGGATACCAAGATTTAGCACACAAAATGGAGAAGTAGAATTTTTGTATCAAACAACAAATCGAACAGTTGATGAAAATGGAGAAATTGGACAAACAGAATTATCCACTTCTTTTGCATCAGACCAAAAAGGAGTATTTCTATTAATAAATGATACCGATAATGTTTTATATCAAACACTAAATGAAAGTAAGTATGGCCCAAGAAAATAATTGGAAATTTATTGAAAATTAATAAGAAATCTATCGAAAAAAGACAAAATATAGTATAATAAAGTTAAGCGAGAGATAACAATAATGTAAAGTAATTTATGAAAATGGTGGGGCGATTTTAAACGCCTGTTCTTCGGAAAAATTTAAAAGCACATACAAAGGAGGAAAGAAAATGGCAAAAGTACCAATTGGAATCGAATTAGTAAGAAGAGGTGTTGTATCAGAAAGTGACATTAATAAAGCAATTGAATATCAAAGAAGTCAACCAACGAAAAAAATAGGAGATATTTTACATATATTAGGGTTATGCGATGATGAAATTCTAATAAAAGAAATTGGTGATATTTTAGGAGAGACACCGATTCTTTTAAAACCAGAAGACATCACAATTAATGTTACGGATTATATATCAAGTGATGTTATAAGACAAAATAAAGCTATTCCATTTGATATTTCAGGAGGAAAAATTAAAGTATGTTTTGCAGATACAGTAAACAAAAGAGCAATGGAAACAGTAAGACTTTTGCTTTTAAACAAAGGTCTTATTATGGAGAGATATATTACATTTGAAAGTAATATAGAAAGGATTATAGAATCTTTACAAGGAAAAGCAAAAGATAAAATCATAGCAAGCAAAGATATAACAGAATTTGTGGATTCTGTTATCAAAACAGCATTTACCAAAAGAGCAAGTGATATTCACATAGAACCTCTAGAAAATCAAGTAAGAGTTCGTTATAGGGTAGATGGGGAATTAATTACCGTTACTAATGCGGAAAAAGAAAAGCAAGCTCAAATCATAGGAAGACTAAAAGCTATTTCTAATATGCACCAAGAAAAACAAGAAGCACAAGATGGTAGAATTGAATCTTACCCAGATTATAATATTCGTGTATCATCTCAAAAAAATATATATGGAGAAAAATTTGTACTAAGATTATTAAAGAAAAATTCGGATATTAGGCACATATTTGAACTTGGATTTCCAGGAGACGAAAACATTTTAAATAAAGGATTCAATAAAAGAAATAGTATTACTATTGTAGCTGCTCCTACAGGAGAAGGAAAAACAACAACATTATATAGTATTATTGACTATTTAAACCGACCTGAAATTAATATCACAACGATTGAAGACCCAGTAGAAATTCGTATTCCAGGATTAAATCAAATTGAAATTGATCCTAAAACAAGTTTTTCCGGGGCATTAAGAACCGTTTTAAGACAAGACCCTGATATTATTTTAGTGGGAGAAATTAGAGATAATGAAACGGCAGAAATTTCTATGCAAGCAGGACAAACAGGACACTATGTTTTATCAACCATCCATACAATTGATAGTATAGAAGTTGTGACTAGATTAAGAAAAATGGGAGTTTCCAATTACGATATTGCAAGTACATTAGCAACAACAGTATCTCAGAGATTAGTTAGAAAATTATGTAAAAAATGTGCAAGAGAAAGAGAGTTTAATGATAAAGAAAGAGCAGTAATAAGAGCAATGGAAGAAAAATATCATGTGTCTCTTAATTTAGAAGGAAAGAAAACTTATGATCCTGTTGGATGCAAAGATTGCGATTATACAGGATATTATGATAGAATTGGTATTTTTGAAATTTTAATGCTATCAGAAACCATCAAAGAATTAATTACAAAAAATGCCTCAAGCTTAGAGATTAGGGAGCAAGCTTTAAGAGAGGGATATGAACCATTAGTAATTGATGGAATGAGAAAAGTCATAGATGGAATTACAAATTTAGAAGAAGTAAATAAGAAATTATCCATTTATTAATAAGGAGGGAAACAAATGATACAAATTGAAAAGGTACTCGATAAGGCAATAAAAGAAAGAGCATCAGATGTTCATTTGATTTACAATATAAAGCCAACCTTAAGAATTAATGGAACATTAGTAGAATGTTCAGAAATGCCAGTTCTTACACAAGAAGACATGTATGAAATATATGATTATTTTGTAAGAGGAAATATAGAAAAAGATGAAGTTTTTAAGGAAAGAAGAAGACTAGATACTTCTTTTGAATATAATGATATCCGATTAAGGGTCAATATTTCTCTATCTGATGATGTACCTATTTTAACACTAAGATTAATCAGAAAAGAATTACCAAAATTTCAGGATTTGGGAGTGCCGGACATTGTAAGACGTATGACATATCAACCACAAGGAGTTATGTTAGTAACAGGTAAAACAAATTCAGGGAAAACCACAACACTAAATGCACTTATTAACGAAATTAATGAAACACAATATCGCAAAATTTTAACATTAGAAAATCCAGTAGAATACAAACATGCATGTAAAAAATCAATTATTGTACAAAAAGAAGTAGGTTTAGGAAGAGATGTTTTAACCTTTAGTGAGGGAGTAAAAAACTCTTTAAGAGAAGATTGCGATATATTAGTTATTGGAGAGATTCGAGATAAGGAAACCATGGAAGCTGCTATTGATATGGCAGAATCAGGACATTTAGTAATTGGAACACTTCATACAAAATCTTGTGCAGAAACGATAGATAGAATGATTAACTTTTATGAAATAAAAGAACAAGCAAGTGTCAAGTACTTAATATCTTCACTATTAAAATTAGTAGTATCTCAAAGATTACTAAAAGGAACAGATGGAAAACTAACTATGCTTCCTGAAGTTATGGTTGTAGATAATGTTATTGCAGGATGTATTCGTAAAGAAAAATTTAGCGTATCTGAAATTGAAGATGCTATCCAAAGTAATTTGGATAAAGGAAATGTCAGCTTAATTAATTCTATTGCAAAATTATTTGTAGAGGAAAAAATTACGTTAGAACAAGCAAAATCACAAATAGAAGAAAAGAACATAGAAACTTTAAATAGGACGATTATGCAATTAAAAATTAAAAAGTAAGGAGGAGGACAATGCCAGTATACATATATAGGGCTGCTACAAAAGGTGGACAAATTATTACCAACCGTGTAGAAGAAACAAGCAAACATAGCCTTGTTAGCAAACTTAAAAAAAATGGATATATACCAATTTCCGTTGTGCAAGGCATTCAAAGAAGACAAAAAACAGTAAATAGAAAAAGAAATGCCAAAAACATGGATAAGAGAATAGAAGAAATTATTGAAGGCGATAATATCTTAAAAAAAGGCAAATCTATGTCCTTTGTAAAAAGAGCAAACATGCTTTTAGCAAGAACAACACCAATTAAAACAAGAGATATTATTGTTTTTACACAAAATTTCTATTTATTAAAAAAGGCAAACTTTAATAATATTCATGCACTAAGTACGATTATTGATAGTACAGAAAACCTAATGCTACGAGGAATATTAGAAGATATTTTAGCAGGAGTAGAAGCAGGTGAAACCATGTATTCTACTATGGAATACTATTCTAATATTTTCCCATATATCTATATCAACATAATAAAAGTAGGAGAACTATCAGGCTCTCTTACCAATTCTTTAGAGCAAGCAGTAAAATATTTGGAAGAATCACAAAGACTAAATAAAAAAGTAAAAGGAATTTTAGTACCTAACATTATACAATTTGTTGTTCTACTTGTTATGCTATTTGCAGGAACTGCTATTGCTATTCCTGCCATCCAAAATGTTTTTGATACCTTAGGAACAGAAGAGGAGTTGCCAGCTATTACTTTATGGTTTTCGGGTGTGGTAGATAATATAATGACCTATTGGTATATTCCTGTTTTTATTATTGCAGGAATTGCGGCAGGAATTTTTCTGTATATCAGGACACCTGTTGGAAAATATAATTTCCATTACTTTAAATATACATGTCCTATTTTTGGAAAACTAATATATGCATTAGATTTTTCAAGACTCATGAAAGCTGTATTATTAAATGTAAGAAATGGAACAAGAATTCAGGACGCTTTGGAAGTTAGTAAAAATGTAGTTAAAAATTATGTTATGTTATCCATGGTAGAAGCAGCCATAAACAATATTATTGTAGGTCAATCTTGGATTGAACCATTTGAAAAATCAGGACTATCTAGTCCTATGACCACAGAAATGTTAAAAATAGGAATGCAAACCGACTTAACAGAAATGATGGAAAAATTAGTAGAATATATGGAAATTGATATTGACAATATTATGAAAAAGATCATGGCGGTATTACCACAAGTTGTGTATGCGATAGTAGGTGTCTTATTAATCTTCTTCGTTATTGTTGTATTAGTACCATGTATCCAAGTTTATATGGGATCATTCCTATTCTCAGCATATGGTGTATAAAAAATTAGAAGTTGGGAGTTCCTATAAAAGGGATTCCTAATTTACTATTTGTAGGGTGTCGGCGCCCACGCCGACCCATGCTACGAAGAAATTTCTTGAAATGTAGGGGTGATTTTAATCGCCCGTTCTTCGAAGAAATTACTTAAAGCAAAGATATTTGAAGGGAGTAAAATATGAAAATTGGAATCGATTTAGGTGGAAGCCATATTGCAGTAGGAATAATAGAAAAAAACAAATTACAATATAAAATAGAAGAAGACTTAAACAAAGAAAGTAATTTGCTGGAAAAAATGAAAGAACTAATTACCAAAACACTAATGGAAAACCAAGGAGCAAAAGAAGACATTGAAAAAATTGGAATTGCATGTCCAGGAACTATATCCAATGGAAATGTTATAAAAGCTGGGAATTTAGAACTTTATCATTTCCCTTTGGTAGAAGAGTTAAAAAAAGAATTTACGAATATCGAAATCACCTTAAGAAATGATGGAAAATGTGCAGCAATGGCGGAGAAACACTATGGTAGCTTGAAAAAAGCAAAAGATTGTATTTTTATGAATATTGGAACAGGAATTGGTGGAGCTGTATTTTTAGATGGGAAACTATTAGAACCCAAAAAATATTCTGGTTTTGAAATAGGACACATGGTAATTGAAAAAAAAGGAAGGCAATGTACTTGTGGCAAAAAAGGATGTTTTGAGACTTATGGTTCTATACGTGTTTTAAAACAAGAAGTAAAAAAAGAATTACATATCGAAAAAGATATCACAGGAAAAGAACTCTTAAATATCATGTTAGAAGAAAACGAAAATTTAGACAAAGTAGTGCAAGAATATATTAGAAATCTTGCCATCGGAATCGGAAACCTTATAGACATATTTGAACCAGAGATGATTTCAATTGGGGGAAGTTTTTCTTATTATAATGAGTTATTATTACCAAGATTAATCACAAAGTTACAAGAAAAAAATATGACTTTTAATGAAGAAGGATTACCAGTGATTACAACAGCGGAGCTACAAAATGATGCAGGAATCTTGGGAGCTATCTTATAAATGATGGAAATTTTCGTAAAACCTTATTTTTACTGTCAATGGGGACGGAGACTTTGACAGCATTTCAAGCAAATTATTTTTCTTTTTTAGATTTATGAAATGTTGTCAAAATCTCCGTCCCCATTGACAGTTGCATAACTTTTTATTTGGATAGAAAGGATATATATGACAACATGTAATTGACAACATAAGGAAAATATAGTATAATAGTTTCCAGTTATAAAGAGATACGAAAAACTATTATTGTAAAAATGTTCGGAAAACAAAGATATAATAATGGAAGTAGAACAAAAAATATAGTTTGTTCTATTGTTTTTTACGTATGAAAAGAAAAGGAGAGAAGAGAAAAGTGGAAAAAACGGAAACAAGAGAAAACGTTAAGAAAAAAAGGCCTTATACACCAAGGCAACCTAAAAAGAAAAAAATAGAAAAAGGTGTTGAGTTTAAAAAGGAAACATTAAAGATTATACCTCTAGGAGGATTACAAGAAATTGGAAAAAACATTACAGTATTTGAATATGGAAATGAGATGATTGTAGTAGACTGTGGTGTGGCTTTTCCAGAAGACGACATGTTGGGAATAGATTTGGTAATACCAGATATTACTTACTTAGAAAAAAACAAAGAAAAAATAAAAGGACTTATTATTACACATGGACACGAAGATCATATTGGAGGAATCCCTTATTTCTTAAAACAGATCGATGTGCCAATTTATGCTACAAGACTAACAGCAGGATTAATTAGCAATAAATTAGAAGAACATAAATTATTAAGAAAAACGAAGCTAAATATTGTAGAACAAGGACAAACCATTACACTTGGTAAATTCAAGGTAGAATTCATTAGAAGCTGCCATAGTATACCGGATGCAGTGATCCTAGCAATAAAAACACCAGTTGGTACTGTAATACATACAGGTGATTTTAAAGTAGATTACACACCAATTGATGGAGAAAGAATGAATGTAGGAAGACTAGCAGAACTTGGTAATGAAGGTGTTTTAGCCTTAATGTCAGATAGTACCAATAGTGAAAGAAAAGGCTATACAATGTCAGAAAGTACAGTAGGAGATGTTTTTGATAAACTATTTATTAATTGTACCAAAAGAATTGTAGTAGCTACTTTCTCATCTAATGTACATCGTGTACAACAAATTGCAAATTCTGCTGTTAAATATGGAAGAAAAATAGCAGTTTGTGGTAGAAGTATGATAAACATGATTGAAACAGCACAAGAACTAGGGTATATTAATGTACCTGAAAATACTTTTATAGATATCGATATGATAAAATCTTATCCAGATGATAGGCTAGTCATTATCACAACAGGTAGTCAAGGAGAAGCAATGTCTGCCCTTACTAGAATGGCTATGGGAGATCATAAAAAAGTAGAAATTACACCAAATGATTTAATCATTATATCTGCAACACCAATTCCAGGAAATGAAAAATTAGTATCTAAAGTAATAGATGATCTAATGAAAATTGGAGCAGAAGTGGTATATAGTTCTTTAGCAGATGTTCATGTGTCAGGACATGCTTGCCAAGAAGAACAGAAATTAATGATATCTTTAGTAAGACCACAATATTTCATACCTGTTCATGGAGAATATAGACAATTAATTGCACATAGTGAAACAGCGAAAAAAGTAGGTGTAAATCCTAAGAATATTTTCATGTTAACAAATGGACGTATCTTAGAACTAAATGAAAACATGGGAAGACTAACTGGGACTGTTCCATTTGGTAGAATACTAGTAGATGGATTAGGTGTTGGAGATGTTGGAAATATAGTTTTAAGAGATAGACAACATTTATCACAAGATGGATTAATCATTATTGTTCTAACAATGAATGGAGCCAGTGGAGAAGTAGTAGCTGGGCCAGACGTTATATCAAGAGGATTTGTATATGTAAGAGAATCAGAAAATTTAATGGAAGACATTAAAAGAGTGGTAAAAGATGAAATGCAAAAATGCCAAGACATGCATATAACAGATTGGACAACTATAAAATCTGCATTAAAAGAAAATTTAAGAGACTATGTATATCAAAAAACAAAAAGAAATCCAATGATTTTACCAATTATTATGGAAGTGTAAAAGATATTATAGGAGGAGAATCATATGAATTATACAGATTTAGCAAATATCATATTCCCAAATGCAAAAGAAGTTAGTTATTATGAAGAAAAATACCCAAAAAGAAATTTAAAAGAAGGGGCAATTGTTACAAGATTTGCTCCAAGCCCTACAGGATTTGTTCACATTGGGGGACTATACCAAGGACTTATTGCAAGAAAATTGGCAGATCAAACAGATGGAGTATTTTTCTTAAGAATTGAAGATACTGACCAAAAAAGAGAGATTGAAAATGGAATTAGTGGAATTGTAGAAGCATTAAAAGAATTTGACATAGAACCAGATGAAGGCATGATAAATGAAAAGGAAGAGAAAGGAAATTATGGTCCTTATAAACAAAGTGAAAGAAAAGAAATTTATGAAGCATATGCCAAATATTTAATTATACAGGGAAAAGCCTATCCATGTTTTTGTACTCCAGAAGAAGTAGAAGAAATTAGAACAAAGCAGGAAGCAGCACAAATAAGACCAGGTTATTATGGTGTTTGGGCAAAATGCAGAAATATTACGGTAGAAGAGGCCATTAAAAGAATTCAAGCAGGTGAGAAATATATTGTTCGTTTTAAATCACCAGGAAGAGAAGATAGAAAAATAAAACATCATGATGTGATAAAAGGAAATGTAGACTTTCCGGAAAATGATCAAGATATTGTTATTATTAAAGCAGATGGATTACCAACTTATCATTTTGCACATGCCGTTGATGATCATTTAATGGGAACAACACATGTCATAAGAGGAGATGAATGGCTATCTTCTGTACCATTACATTTACAACTATTTCAAGAGTTGGGATTCAAACCACCTAAATATGCACATATTGCACCAATCATGAAAAATGATGAGGGAAATAAGAGAAAATTAAGCAAAAGAAAAGACCCAGAAGCGGCAGTAAGTTATTATGCACAAGAAGGAATACCAGAAAGGGCCGTAAAAGAATATTTACTAAATATAGCCAATTCTTCATTTGAAAATTGGAGAAGAGCAAATCCAGATAAACCTATGGAAGAATTCGAATTACAATTAAATAAAATGAGTGTAAGTGGTGCTTTATTTGATATGGTAAAATTATTAGATGTATCTAAAACAGTTATTTCTAAAATGACAGCAGAAGAAATTTACCAAAAATCTTTAGAATGGGCAAAAAAATATGATGAGGAATTAGCAACATTATTAGAAGATAAATCTTATGCCATAAAAGTATTTTCGATAGAAAGAGGAAATAAAAAACCAAGAAAAGATATTAGCAAATGGGCAGATGTAAAAGAAAATATTTCTTACATGTATGATGCAGAATATGAGAAAGATACAAGACCATATGAATATCAGTTAATTCAAGATAAAGAAATGATCAAAAAAATAGTAAAAACATATTTAGAAAAATATTATGATGATAAGGATGATAAGCAAACTTGGTTTGATAAAATCAAAGAATTAGCTGGGGAAATGGGATATGCCAAAGAAGTAAAAGAATATAAAGCAAATCCGGAAAGTTATCCAGGACATGTAGGGGATATTAGCACTGTTTTAAGAGTGTCCCTAACCAAAAGGGCAAACACACCTGATTTATATGAAATTATGCAAGTATTAGGAAAAGATAGAATTGCCAAAAGATATGAAAAAATAGATAGTGTAAAGTAATTTATGAAAAATGTAGAAATTACTTAAAGCAAATACAGTAAAGGAAAAGAAAATGGAATTTGAAGTAGGAGAAGTGGTAAAAACCAAAAAAAAGCATCCATGCGGAAGTGATTTATGGGAAATTACGAGAATCGGAGTAGACTTTAAACTAAAATGTAAAGGCTGTGGACATGTTATTGTTTTGGAAAGACCAAAAGCATTAAAAATGATAAAAAAGATAAATGTATCGCCAAATGAATAATTTGATGTGTAAGGACTAGCCTTGTGACGAGCCTATAAAGTAATTGGGCTTGTCAAGACAAGCCCCTACATGTATCATTAATGAATAGTGAATAATTAATAATGAATGATAAATAATTTTGTAGGGGTCGGTCTTGACCGACCAACTTGAAAAAAACAAGAAAAAAGAGTATAATATAGGTAATTCAATAATTAGGAGGGATAACACTATGTTTTACAGGAGGAATCGGTGGGTTGAGGATTCAACAATAGGAACGGAATGTGAAGGATGTACGCAAGCTTACGCATGTCCATTTGCAGGATGCAAGAATAAGACAAAAGGAGCACTAAAAGATATGCCTATGGCAGAATGTGCAGAACTCGTAAGGAAGACCAGGATTCAAGACTTAACCGAGGAAACTGAAGCAAAGAGTTATTGAATCAAATCCCCAGCTATGAATTTAGCTGGGGACTATTAATTTTCGCTATTTATAAACTTATAATGATTTTAAACCGTGCTTCATCTAATAAATCTAAAACATCATCTGTAAAAATCTTCTTTTCAGAAGAAAAAGGTAAAATAACAATATCATCATCTAATTTTAATTTATTTTTTATGTTATCCAAATAAAGTGGTATTTTGGTAGGTGCAATTTTATCTGCTTTATTAGCTAAAATCGCAAAAGGAAACTGATTATCATTTAAAAACTGATACATCAACACATCATCTTTTGTAGGATCATGCCTGATATCTAAGATGAATAAAATAAGGGAAATATTTTCACGACGAATAAGATAATTTTCAATTAATTTTCCTACTTTTTCTTGCTCCATCTTAGACATTTGACTAAAACCATAACCAGGCAAATCTACAAAGTAAAAGGAAGAATTTATAAAATAAAAATTAATTTGCCTTGTTTTACCAGGAGTATTGCTGGTTCTGGCTAAAGATTTTCGATTGGTTAATGTGTTAATAAAAGAAGATTTTCCTACATTTGATTTTCCTACAAGAACAATTTCAGGAAAATCTCCACTTGGATACTGTTTTGGACTGGTAGCAGAAACTTCAAATTGAGCATTTTTAATCTGCATATTTATTTCCTTTCTATTTTTTCAATTCCACCCATATATTTCTGTAATACTTTTGGAATTAGGACAGAACCATCTTTTTGATAATGATTTTCAATAAGAGCAATTAACATACGTGGTGGAGCAATTACTGTATTATTTAAAGTATGAGCAAAATAATTTCCATTTTCTCCTTTAATACGGATACCAAGACGTCTACTCTGAGCATCTGTTAGATTAGAACAGCTACCAACTTCAAAATATTTTTTCTGTCTTGGACTCCAAGCTTCTACATCAACACTTTTAGATTTTAAATCTGCTAAATCTCCAGAACAACATTCTAATGTTCGAACCGGAATATCTAAACTTCTAAAAAGTTCTACTGTATATGACCACATTTTATCATACCAGGTATAACTATCTTCAGGCTCACAAATAACAATCATTTCTTGCTTTTCAAATTGATGAATACGGTAAATACCACGTTCTTCTATACCATGAGCTCCTTTTTCTTTACGAAAACATGGAGAATAAGAGGTAAGAGTATAAGGCAATTCAGATTTTGCCAAAATTTGATCTTTAAATTTACCAATCATAGAATGTTCACTGGTTCCAATTAGATATAAATCTTCACCTTCAATTTTATACATCATGCTATCCATTTCATCAAAACTCATTACACCAGTAACAACATCACTTCTAATCATAAATGGAGGGATTACATAAGTAAATCCTTTTTCAATCATAAAATCTCTTGCATAAGTTAAAACTGCAGAATGCAATCTTGCAATATCACCCATTAAATAATAGAAACCATTACCAGCTACTCTACGGGCAGAATCTAAATCAATACCATTTAAATTTTCTAAAATTTCAGTATGATAAGGAATTTCATAATCAGGAACAATTGGTTCTCCATATTTTTTTAATTCTACATTTTCTTGATCAGACTTACCAATAGGAACAGAATCATGAATCATATTAGGAATTCTTAACATGATTTCTCGTAATTCACTTGCAACTTTATTTTCTTCTTCTTCTAAAGAAGAAATTTCAGTATTAATAGAAGCAACTTCAGATTTTACTTTTTCAGCTTCTTCTATTTTTTTCTCACGCATGAAGCCACCAATGGTATCACTTAATTTTTTACGGTTCATTCTTAAAGTATCAATTTGTAGTTGTAGATTCCTTCTTTTTTCATCTAAATCTAAAACTTTGTCTACTAACTCTAATTTGTGATCCTGAAACTTTTTTTTCATATTTTCTTTTACCAAATCTGGATTTTCTCTAATGAATTTAATATCTAACATAATAATCTCCTTTAATATTTTTTGTTAATTTCATCTACTAATTCAAAACGATAAGTTTGTTTTGTAATATTATCTGGTCTAGATGCATCTATTTTTTCTAAAAACATTGACAAAGGTCTTATCCATAAAGAAGCATCTTCTCTTGAATAGAGGGGTCTATAAACAACATAATCTTCTTGGGTTTCCGAGTTTCTAGCAATATTTTCTACATAATAATAATTTCCTTTAAAATGACGATATACTTTTCCAATTTGAATATCCATAAAAATCCCCCTTTTTAAAATAAGTAAAATTATTTTACTATAATTTTGCGAAATTTGCAACAAAAATTGCCATTTTTGCGAAACTGTTATATAATTAAAAAAAGTTGAAACAATAGATACAGAGGAGAAAATTTATGCAAGAAATCTTAGTAGAATTGATTAAATTTATTTTTCTGGCATTAATGATTGTTTTTATTGCTAAATATATATTAGTAGGTCTTTTAAGAAGATTAGCAGAAACGCTTGGACTAAAACCAAGAACTGTAGGAAATATTACTGGATTTGCCACTTCTACCCCAGAAATACTTACTGTTTCTTTTTCTACAGGAACAGGATTAATTGGAGCAGGAATTTTTAATATTTTAAGTTCTAATATCATCAACTTTCTACAATATCTTTTTTCTATTATCATTAACAAAAATGGAAAAATCATAAAGAATACAGCAATTAAAATTGATATTTTACTTGTGCTCATCACCATTATTATTCCCATCTTCTTGATAAAATTTCAAATACAAACACAAACCGTTTTAGTTCCTATATTTATATTATTAGCCTTTTTGTTTTTTACAATTAATAAAAATACACATAAAAAATATTTGTCAAAGGAAGAAAAAGAGCTAGAAGAGGAGATTCAAAAAGAAGAAAAGAAAATCCATGGCAAAAAGAGAAAAACATTTTTTTATATCTTTTGCTTAATTCTCACATCTTATTTATTATTTTTAATAGGAGATCGATTAAGTAGTAGTTTAGAGACTTTATGCCATCACTTAGAGATATCAGAAGAAATGATTGGTATTTTATTGGGCTTTGTAACAAGCTTACCAGAATTAATTACTTTTTTTGAATCACAAAAGCATTATGCTAAGCAAAATAATAGTAAGGCAGGAGTAGTAGAAGCAACAAATAATTTGTTATCTTCTAATATTGTTACCTTATTTTTAGTACAAAGTATATCCATTATTATATTTACAATTACAAATTAAGAACCCCCTCTCAACGAAGAGGGGGGCGGGAAAGATATTTATTCCTCAGAATCTGCCGGTACGACTGAAATCATACGAATCCGGTCGCGCAAATGTGGTTCAACCTGGAGACTCGTAACGTGGCTGGCAAGTTTTAGCATATTGCTCAAATTGCCAGTCTTCCGGAAGCAATTTCCATCTTGCTCAAGTTTACATACTTTCATAAACTCGGCAATCTTTGGAGTAACCATCGTGAATTCCACAGTCAGCTGATACATCATACTATCTTCCTCCTCATAATGTACTATGTCATGTCGACATAAATATATTATATAACAAATTGCAAAAAAAATCAATTATGGTATAAATTAGAAAACCATGCATATAATAGTAATACAAAATAATAATATAGATCATGTAAAGTAATTGATGAAATTGAAAGAGGAGATTTTAATCGTCCGTGCTACAAAGAAATTACTAAAAATAAGAAAAAGAAAGGAACTTAAGATGAGAGAAGAGTATAAAAAAGAGGAAAGAGTAATAGAGCAAACAGAACAGGAAAAAGATATGGAAATTATGAAAAGCTTAATGAAGACAAAAAGAGAATTAGAAACTGCGAACAAGAATTTTGAATATGCAGAAGAGGAATTAATTGATTATTATACTTATCAAATAAAAGCGAATCAATCTAAACTAGATTATTTAGTAAAAAAGGCAAAAAATCAGAAATTAGTACGTAATATGCTAGAGGCAATTGAGATGGAACAAGGGAATGCCTCATAATATTGTAAATAGAGACAAATGCTGCACTACCATTTTGGTAGTGCAGCATTTGTCTCTATTTATCAAATAAGAATATTTGTCCGATATCCAACATAAAGATATAATATGATAGTGTATTGTAGGGGCATTTTAATCGCCCGTCTTAAAAAGGAATTACAGGGAGGGTGGACAAATGGATGATAATAGTGTAATTACATTTTTGGCATGTATCATTTTTCTATTTTTATTTGGAAGGATTTTTATTTTACCATTAAAAAGTATTTTTAAATTAATTTTAAATTCTGTTTTAGGTGGTATCTTAATTTATATGATTAACTTGATTGGAGGAGCATGGGGATTTTCAATAGGTATTAATTTTTTTACCTCTATATTTGTTGGCATATTAGGAATACCAGGTGCTATTTTACTGATAATTTTGCAACTTATTATATAAAGAAAGACCAGGCTTCAATTGAAACCTAGTCTTAATGGGGTTGATCAGATGATCTTCTTAAAAGAGATCATTGACCTTGTTTCCTGAGCAATATCTACGACGACATTCAACTTGGTAAGAAGCCGTTCGCGGTCGTTGATTGAGCTTAGGTGACAAACATTCCTCACCCAAACTGGTGTAGAACAATAGCGACTTACAATCTTTCGGATGTAGGGCCACCAATGAGAGTCTTTCACCAAACTGTGCGGGAAGATCAAGTCAATCGTGTAATCCATGAAAACAACCCCTTCCTTTGATCTCATCCTAAGATGGATAATTTATATTATACCACTAGTTCACATAAAAAACAAGTGAGTAATAAGATAAACTTTACTATTTATTCTACAGTAACAGATTTTGCTAAATTTCTTGGTTTATCCACATCCAATTTTTTTTCTTTAGAAATATAGTAGGCAAATAATTGAAGAGGAATAACAGAAAGAACAGGAGAAAGATATGGATTAGTCTTAGGTATTTTTAATACCATATCAAAACTGTAGTTTTTCAATTCTTGGTTCGTAATCACAAGTGTTTTCGCACCACGAGTAACAACTTCTTGAATATTACTAATGGATTTTTCCAAAAGTAGTGGATTCGTAAGAATGGAAACAACAGTGATTCCAGGCTCAATTAAAGCAATAGGTCCATGTTTTAATTCTCCAGAAGCATAGGCCTCTGAGTGAATGTAGGAAATTTCTTTTAGTTTTAAAGAACCTTCTAAAGCTACAGCATAATCATTTCCTCTTCCTAAGAAAAAGACATCGTGTTCTTTGTGTACTTCTTTAGCAAAAGATTTCAAATCATCTAAATTACTTAAAATCTCTTCTACTTGTTCTGGTAATTTAAAAATATCAGATTTTAACTCATTTAATAATCCTTTATTGCAACTGCCCAATGTTTCTGCAAAATAAATGGCAATAATGCTAAGAAGAGTAACCTGAGAAGTATAAGCCTTTGTAGAAGCAACAGCAATTTCTGGACCGGCATGTGTATAAATAGAATAATCAGCTTCTCTGGTAATAGAGCTACCTATTACATTAGAAATGGCAAGGGTAGTGGCTCCTCTTGATTTTGCAAGCTTTAAAGCAGCAATGGTATCAGCCGTTTCTCCAGATTGGCTAATATAAATAGCAAGGGTTTTCTTATCAATAATAGGATTACGATATCTAAATTCTGAAGCAATATCTACTTCAACAGGAATATTACATAAATTTTCAATCAAACATTTTCCGACCAAACCTGCATACATTGCCGTGCCACAAGCGACAATAAAAATTTTATTTAAGCCAGCTAAATATTCTTTTGAAAGACAAATATCATCTAATACTGTTTTCTCATTTTCTCTTAAACGAGAGCCAATGGTTTCTCTAATAGACCTAGGCTGTTCGAAAATTTCTTTTAGCATATAATCTTCATAACCATCTTTTTCAGCAGCAGTAGCATCCCAGTCTATATTTTTTAAATCTTTTTTTATAGACTTTAAATTTCTGTCATAAAATTTTTCACCTGTTTTAAAAATTTCTACATATTCATTGTCATTTAACAAATAAAAATCTTTTGTAAAAGATAAAATAGCAGGAATATCAGAACTAATATAGTTTTCGTTTTCTCCTTTTCCAATGACTAAAGGACTATCTTTACGAGTTACAATAATTCTATCAGGGAAAAGAGAACTAATTACTTCAATGGCATAACTTCCATTTAGATCATCACAAGCACTTTTTACAGCACGTAAAAATTTAGCACTATCATCAGAAGTATCTTGTGAAAGATAATAATGAATTAAATTCGGAATAACCCCTGTATCT
>CALXQB010000006.1 GCA_944390445.1 uncultured Clostridia bacterium
TTTCAAAGTATAATTAAAATTACTTTTCTTTCTTATTTAATGTTAATTTTTTAACTTTAGAAGTGTCTTGGATGTAAGTTTCAGTATATCCACACTCTGGACAAACAGCACATTTAAACTTGCCCAAATTATCTTTAAGAATTCCCTGTTGTGTAACTTTAATTCCGTATGCTCCTCCCTCAACTTTAATATCTAAATCTTCTACCATTTCAGTATCACATCTTAAACATTTTCTCATAACTATCCTCCTATACAAATTACTCGTATAATGAACATTATATCATTTTTTTTTATTTTTATATATGTATTAATCCATTTTTTATGGCTAATAGTGTAATTTCTATTATAAAATCATTATATAGATTTATAACTGTGAACCAAGGGACGGACTTTTTGTTCATTTCAATGAACAAAAAGTCCGTCCCTTGGTTCACCTTGATTCAAAATCTCAAATTTTTGTAAATCTATTAGAGAAAAAAGAGATGCCATTGATTTTGAAGAATAATTATTTGTTTTCTATCTGACTTAGTTTTGTTGCTTCTCTAATAGAGTCTTCATAACCAGTAAGGGCGGAAAAAGGTGCAAATTGTGCTGCCCTTGCTTCTGGAGACATTCGTGGATGTTTTTTGGAAACGTGATGAGGCAAATGAATAATATCTTCATAACTTTTCATTTATCCTTTATGACCTCCTATCTGCCCATTCCTTTCAATGGTAGTTCCACCATCTTGTAAATTCATTCCTTTTATAATGGCATTCTTTCCATATTTCTTTTTGATTTCTAGCATTGCTTTTTGCAAATTTTTTTCTGTTTGTTCTAATCTTTTTTTCCTTTCCTCTTCAGAGTAATTAGTAAATAAATTGAGCTGCTCACAAGGATGGATTGACTGTGCTGTAAATTCATTCAAGACATGATTGGCAGTTAAATTCAATCTTCTTACTAAGAGTCTTTTGTCAGCAATTTTTTGGTATAATTTCATAACAGCATCCATAATTAGTTTAGTAGAAGAAGTCATATGATCTAAATGAATAGTTCCGGTGTGCGTGTTTTGGAATTTTTCTACCATAGGCATCAGTGGTAATTTCTCCTTTATATGAATTTCGAATAAAAGGATTTGTTAAATTTTCGGCATCATATCCAATTGTCAACACAAGTTGATCAGTAACTGAATTTTTTTCAACCAAATCAAGGGTAAGTAATTCTGCCATTTCTTTTACAATAAGTCGTGTTTTTTCATAATCATAGGGACAATGTAAAACTTGTCCGGAACTAATACTATTGGTTTCAGGTTTATAAGACTTTACTTGTTTTAGCGTACAAGGTTCCCATCCCCAACTATGGTCGATTAATAATTCTGCATTGACGCCGAATAATTTATATAATAATTCTTCATTATGGATCGAAGTCCTTGCAATATCCCCCATAGTATAAATTCCATGGCTTTCTAATTTTTTACGATATCCATTTCCTACTCTCCAAAAATCCGTTAAGGGTCTATGGTTCCATAGAAGCCTTCTATATGTCATTTCAGAGAGACTAGCAATTCTAACTCCATTTTTATTAGGTTCCACATGTTTAGCAACAATATCCATGGCCACTTTGCAAAGATAAAGATTTGTTCCTATTCCTGCAGTTGCCGTAATTCCTGTAGCATCAAATACATCTTGAAGAACTTTTGTTACTAATTCTTTAGGAGATAAATGATAAACCTGTAAATAAGGAGTAAGTTCAATAAAAACTTCGTCAATGGAATAAACATAAATGTCTTCAGGAGAAAACCACTTTAAATAAATATGATAAATATTGGTACTATATTTTATATAATAAGCCATGCGAGGAGGAGCGATTAAGTAAGTTAATTCTAAGTCTGCATTTTTTCTTAAAGCCGTATCATCATAGGATAAACCTGTAAAAGAATGATTAGGAGCTTTTAATTTTCTGCTCATATTAATTTCTTTTACTTTTTGTATTACTTCAAACAATCTCACTCTTCCTGGGATACCATAAGATTTAAGAGAAGGGCTAACTGCTAAGCAAATTGTTTTTTCTGTTCTACTTTTATCAGCAACCACTAAATTTGTAGTCATAGGATTAAGACCACGTTCTCTACATTCTACAGAAGCATAAAAGCTCTTTAAATCAATAGCTACATAAATATGTTGTTCATACATTTTTTGGTTTTCGCCTCCTTTTAAAGGTAACAAAATCATTATAACATAAATCACCACAAAAAGTAAACATATGTTTGTAAAAAACGAAGACAAAAATAATAATATAATACCAGATTGTCTACAAGCCTCAGAAAAATCCTGGGATTTGTTAATAATCTGAATTAGGATAGACAAAATCTATCCTAATTTTTTAAAAAAATAAGCAAAAAAGCTGTTAAAATGAAAAAATATATGTTATAATAACAAAGTCAAGCGGCTATAGTCTAACTGGATAAAATGCACGGCTACGAACCGTGAGAGTGGGGGTTCAAGTCCCTCTAGCCGCACCAAAATCGTCAAACGAAAAGTTTGGCGATTTTTTTAGAAAAGCAACAATAAAACTATTGACAAGAAAAACACAAAAAT
Source organism: uncultured Clostridia bacterium (assembly GCA_944390445.1). GTDB lineage: Bacteria > Bacillota > Clostridia > TANB77 > CAG-508 > CALXRW01. Next base: position 2,577 of record CALXQB010000006.1, read on the forward strand.
GCTAGTATGAAAAAAGAAATTTAAGAATAAAACTTTAAAATTCGAAAATACTAAGAAAAGGCAAAAGAAGGAAGGAAAGATGATACATGAGTTATGAAAAAATAGAAATAAAAAAGGGAATTACCTTACACTATATTCCTAATCATATTTTCAAAACAAATTTAATTTCTATATTTTTAAGCACACCATTAAAAAGAGAAACAGCTACATGGAATGCGTTACTGCCAGCAGTCTTAAGAAGAGGAACAGAAAAAACAAAAACACAAGAAGAAATCAATCGAAAATTAGAAGAAATGTATGGAGCAGAATATGATGGAGGAATTGAAAAAATTGGAGATAATCAACTTTTAAAGTTCTATATAGAAGGAATTAATAACCAATATTTACCAGCAAGAGAAGATATTTTGACCCAAATGGCTGAGCTTTTAATTCAAATTGTACTAGAACCATTGACAGAAAAAAATGGATTTAAAGAAGAATATGTAGAAAGTGAAAAGAAAAACTTAAAACAAATGATACAAAGTAGAATTGATGATAAAGAACAATATTCTCTAGAGAAATGCATTGAAAATATGTATCCTAACCAAGATTACTCTGTTTACAAGTATGGATATATAGAAGACTTGGAAAAAATCAATTCTCAAAATCTATATGAATATTACCAAAATTTATTACAAAAATGTAAAATAGATATTTTCTTTTCAGGAGAAATTCCGCAAGAAGAAGTCAAAAATATTGTAGAAGAAAATAAAACGATTCAAAAGCTAAAAGAGAGAGAAGCAAATTATGTTGTAAATAATGAAGAAACAGCCGTAAAAGAAAAAATAGAAAATATAAATATGGTAAAAGAAAAAAGAGATGTAAGCCAAGGAAAATTAGTAATTGGATTAGATATTAAAGAAAATAAAAAAGATTCTAGATTTGTAGCATCTATGTACAACACAATTTTAGGGGATGGAGCAAATTCAAAAATGTTCCAAAATGTTAGAGAAAAAGCGCATTTGGCTTATAGCGCAAGGTCTAGCTATATACGCCAAAAGAATAATATCTATATTCGTTGTGGGATTGATATTGCAAATTATAAAAAGGCGCTTGAAACCATTAAACAGCAATTAGAAGACATGAAAAAAGGAAATTTTACAGAGCAAGATTTAGAAAATGCAAAAAAATATATGATAACAGCGATAAACTTCGTAGAAAATGAGCAAGATACCCAAATTATATATTACATTGGACAGGAACTATCTAATTTCCATGTTAGTTTTGAAGACTATAAAAAGAAAGTTCAAGAAGTAACCAAACAACAAGTAGAAGAAATAGCGAAAAAAATAGAAATCAATACCATTTATTTTTTAACATCAAATAGAGAGGGTGAACAAAATGCAGAAAATTGAAAATACCAAAATAAAAGAATGTGTGTATAAAGAAATCTTAGAAAACGGATTAACCGTTATGATAATTCCTAAAAAAACAATCAAAAAATATGTTATTTGGGGAACAAAATATGGATCAAATGATAATAAATTTATTCCTTACAAAGGAAAGGAACCTATTGAAGTCCCTAATGGAATTGCTCACTTTTTGGAACATAAATTATTTGAACAAGAAAATGGTACTAATAGCCTAGATGTTCTTACTTCTTTAGGAGTCAGTGCAAATGCTTATACAACAAATGATCATACAGCATATCTTTTCGAAGCAACCGAAAACTTTTATGAAGCATTAGATGAACTAATGGATTATGTACAACATCCATATTTTACAGAGGAAAATGTAGAAAAAGAACAAGGCATTATAGAACAAGAAATTAGTATGTATGATGATTACCCAGAATGGGTTGTATATTTAAATGCCATGAAGGCTATGTACCAGAAAAATCCAGTTCGAATTGATATTACGGGAACAAAGGAAACCATACACAAAATTAACAAAGACATCTTATATCAATGCTATGACACTTTTTATCATCCCTCAAACATGGTGATGGTGATTTGTGGAGATTTTGAACCAGAACTATTACTACAAGAAATTAAAAAAAGACTGATTCCAAGAGAAGAAAGAGGAAAAATTGAAAGAATCTATCCAGAGGAGCCTAAAGAAGTTGCTCAAAAAGAAATGATACAACATATGGAAGTAAGCACTCCTATTTTCGTGATAGGATTTAAAGATATCGTGGAAGAAGATATGTTAGAAAAACATATCGCAATGGAAATTCTTTTGAATAGTTTGATAGGGAAAAGTTCTACTTTATATCAGGAATTATATGAAAAAGGATATTTAATGGAAGAACCTCAACTTGATTATGAGTTTTCTTCCAATTATGCCCATATTACCATCACGGGACAATCAAAAGACCCTAAAAAAGTAAAAGAAGAACTCATGAAAAAAATAGTAGAGAAAAAAGAAAAAGGAATAGAAGAAGCGGAATTTCAGAGATGCAAAAAAATGCTTTATGGTACCTATGTAAGAGAATTTAATCGTGTTGGAGATATTGCGCGAATGTTCTTAGCAGATTATTTTAAAGGAATCAACAGCCTAGATTATATTGAAAAAATAGAGCATATCTCTAAAGAATATACACAGAAAGTATTAGAAAAAGTATTAAGAGAAGACAATCAGGTCATTTCTATTGTGAAGTGAGAAGTGGAAAGTGGGAAGAGAGATTTAATGTCAAAATCTCCGTCCCCATTGACAGAGGCAATTTTAATCGCCACTCTTCGAAGAAATTGCTAAAAATGTATGGGCTCGTCTTGACGAGCCCAGGGGTATAGCCCATGTTGAACTATCTCACAAAATTGTATGGACGATTTTAATCGCCCGTGCTTAATGAATAATGAAAAATGAATAGTGAATAATGAATAATTACGATAGGAGGGAACATGCTAGTTCAATTTCCTGGATTAGGAATCCAGTTACATATTAATAGAATTGCATTTTCTTTGTTTGGCATAGACATCTATTGGTATGCCATTTTTATTGTGCTTGGAATCATCCTTGCTTTTATTATATTAAAAGCACAGGATGGAAAATTTGGAATTCACTTTGAAGACATTTTAAACTTAAGCATTTATTTAATTCCCATTTCTTTTCTATCAGCAAGATTATATTATTGCATTTTTTCTTCCTCTTTTTTAGAAAACCCCTTGCAATTCTTTAATTTCCGAACAGGAGGATTAGCAATATATGGTGGTGTAATAGGAGGAGTAATTACTTGTTTTGTCTACTGCAAAAAAAAGAAAATCCATTTTTTAGATTTATATGATTTAGTAGTTCCATGTTTAGCATTAGGACAGGCTATTGGAAGATGGGGTAATTTTTTTAATATAGAAGCATATGGAACACAAACTAATCTTCCTTGGAGAATGGGGATTGTAGAAAATGGAATATACAAAGAAGTACATCCTGCATTTTTATATGAATCTATTGCTACCTTTTGTATTTTTATTTTTTTGATGATAAAAAACAAAAAACGTAAATTTTCAGGGGAAACGACATATTTATATTTAATTTTATATTCTATTGCAAGATTTTTGATAGAAGGACTAAGAACAGATAGTTTAATGTTTTTAAATCTTAGAATTTCTCAAATTGTGTCTGTTATGCTTTTTGCTGTATCCTGTTTTATGTTGTCGAAAAACAGAATAAAACAAAAAAGAAAAAATCAAAATGAAGTAAAATGAATAAAAAACACGTACGAAAAACCTGGAAAATAAACAAAAGTAGTTGATTAATTTGTAAAAATATGGTATTTTATTATCAGAACAAATGAAAAATGTAAATTGTTCAAAGATATCACAATTCGTAAGAATAAAAGACGGCTTAACCGATTTGGAACTTGAAAGAATTTCGGAAAAGAAACTTTGATTTTTTCATGGTGTGGGGTGATCAGATGATAAATGACGATATTTGCAAATTAAGAGACCAATTAAATAATAGTATTATACAGGGCGACGATTATAGTGAAATTTATAGAATAAGTGTAGAACTAGATCAATTGATTGCTAAATATTATCGAACAAGCCCTCAAGAAAAGAAAAAGCCAAAAGGAAGAAGATGTAAAAAAAACAAAATATTATTCATGTATTTATAAAAAGCAACAAAAACGTTGCTTTTTTTTCATTTTTTGTCTATAATAAAAACAAAATAGAAAATAAATGGAAAATTTATATGAAGGGTAAACTTAGAAAACGTATAACAATTATGTTAGCAACATTTATAATTATATTGTTTATTACATTGCCATTAATGGCAAAAGAGTATAATGTATATGGTGAAATAATTAGAAGCAATAGTTGGCTACATGGAATAATATTAGGTAGCAGTTATATGATAACCCTCAGTTTAATAGTACATCTTATAATAATATGGAAAAAAGGAAAACGAAAAGAAAAATAGAAGATAGAGACAAAAAAATATAAAAAAATGTTGCTTTTTTTTGAACTTTGTCTTATAATTAATATAATAGTTAAATAAAGGAGGATTGTTATGAGTGATAGAAAGGTAAAAATAATTTCTACAATGATTATTTGTTTAATCTTAATTTTAACGGCAACTGTTGTAAATGCAGCAGCAGATATTTCAGACTTTAAACCAAAGGAAACTGATGCATCAGATAAAATAGCTGGAGGAACAGGAGTAGTTATTACTGTAGTACAAACAATTGGAATTGGTATTGCAATTGTTATGTTGATTGCATTAGCAATCAAGTATATATCAGCAGCACCAAGTGATAAAGCGGATATAAAAAAATCTGCAATTGTGTATATAATAGGTGCGATTTTATTATTTGCTGCATCTGGAATATTACAAATTTTCAAAACTGCTGGAGACGATATTAATGAAACAATATCAGGTGGGACAACAGGTGGTGAAGTTATTTTAGAGAAACCAATGAAGCAAGACATAATAAAAGCGTAATTGTATGAAAAAATGAGTATATAAATACTCATTTTTTGTTAAACCCTTTTAAAGTGGAAAGGGGGATGGAAATGAAAAACATAATAAGAATTTGCATTATTTTTATAGTTATAATATGTTTTTTTTATGCGTTTACAATAGTAAATGCAAGTGCTGGGTGGGATGTTGCAATCCAAAATCAAACAGTATCGGATAATGGGAAAATAATATCTGCAATGAGTAAAGCAATAGGAGTAGTACAAACTGTTGGAATTGCAGTTGCGATTCTTACTCTATTGCTAATGTCAATAAAGTATATATTATCTGCCCCAAATGATAAAGCGGAAATAAAAAAACATTTTGTGACATATGCTATTGGCACAATTATATTATTTTCTGTTATAGGAGTTTTGGAAGTTATAAAAATAATAGTAAAAGACGTTTTTTAATATAAAATTAGTGGAACGATTCACATTTGAACCGTTCTTTTTTGTTGCTTTTTGTTGCTTTTGCACTTTTTTTGCGGTATAATAAAATAAAGGAATATTAGTAGGTAAAGGGGCGAAATATATGAGGTTAAAAGGAATTAAAATATTGATATTACTACTTGTATTTATATTTTTATTTCAAACGATGGTATTAGCAACAAACCCATTTGATCAAATAAATCCAGTTGCACCAGATGCTGGAACTTTAACAGAAATGAACAGTTTTCGAAATAAATTATATACCATTTTTCAGATAGTAGGAACTGGTCTTGCAGTAATTGGATTAATTATATTAGGAATTAAATATGTATATTCTGCCCCAAATGAAAGAGCAGATGTGAAAAAATATGCTATTGTTTATGTAGTGGGGGCAGTACTATTTTTCGGAGCAATCGGAATTGTGGAATTATTAAAAGGTTTTGGGTTAGAATTATTCCAATAGAGGAAGGTAGGTGATCCGATGAAAAAGAGAGTAATACTACTTATAATTTTTGGAGTACTACTGTTAAATTTTATATACCCAATATATGCAATGAATGGCATACCAGATTTTGATCGGAGCACAAAAAGAATTAGACCAGATATTAGTAAATTTAAGAAATTATGCAAATAATACATCGATATCATATCAGGAAAGATATAAAGAACTTTTAACTTACTCAGGTAGTACAGGAAACTATACGGTTTATAATGATTTGTTTGATAGAAATCCAGTGATTCAAAATGCTTTAGAGAAGTATAATCTTTCAAAAAACATAGTGTTAGGGGATGCAACAGCCTGGGATATCTATAAAGCGTTAAGAACCGATTTTTTGGTAGGATTGAATAACATTATGGCAAATGAAATCTTAGTGATTGATGATGAAACAGGAGAACAACAATCTGTATATATTGACCCACAAAGTCAGGAAGCAGCAGACGCATTAATAGAAGCAGAGAAAAAATTGCAACAACAGGGATCAACAGGAGGAGGACAAATACTAGAGTATGCAACATTACCAGAAAAATACATTACGATGTACAATAACAAAGAATATTTAACAATGGATTTAGATACTTTAATTACAAATGGCACGGAAATAAGGAATCTTTTGAAAGAAAACAAATATACACCAGAAGACGAGACATTGTTAAGACAATTATTAACAAAGATTAATGATATGATTAATAGTATTCGAAATAATCCAGGAACACCAGACGAATGGCTGGAGCAAGCTCAAAACTATATTGATAGTGCAGAACCTACTGTTTCAGAAGATAGAATAGCAGAAGCGGCTGTCAGAATTGGACAAATATTAATAACAGCCGCAGCAATTATATTCCCAGTTATAGCTCTTATTTTAGGAATTAAATATTTTATGGCTGGTCCAGATGAAAAAGGAAGACTAAAAACACAATTAGTAGGTATTATTACTGCAGCAGTTGTAACATTTGGAGCATATACCATATGGAGAATAGCATATGCAATTTTCAATAATATGATAGGATAGTAATGGGGAAGAGAAAGGAATGTGATAAAAATGAAGAAAAAGGCAATAGTCATGATTTTAATAATTGGATTTCTATTATCTATTGTGACATGGGTTAGCGCAACATCAGGAACTACAACATCATCTCAACTAGACACATCCAAATTTCAAGACATTACGAATCCAAGCGGAGGAGATGGAATTTATAGTTTTGGTGGGAGAATAATTTATATTATTCAATATGTAGGATATACAGTAGCAGTATTGGTTTTAATTTCTATTCGGAATAAAGTATATGATATCTAGTCCATCAGAAAAAGCAGATATTAAATCTAGACTAGTACTTTATGGAATTGGGGCACTAATTCTTTTTGCAGGTATGACTGCTTTAGGGATTATTTATGACATCGTAAAGGGGTAAAAGCTTATAGGGGAGGTATAATGAAAATAAACATGAAAAAAGAAAAAAAATATTTTATTTTCATTGTTTTAATAGGAATCTTATTAATTCCTATTTCTTGTTATGCCAATAATACTGCTGGAAATACAAGTGGAGGCAGTATTTTTTCTAATTTTTGGGAAGATGGAAAAGCGTTTATAGATGATGCAGAAGGAGAAGAACAAGGATTATCTGCAGACTTGTTTTCTAGTGAGATGATTCCTTTAATTAGAATTATGGTAATTGTAGGATATATTGTATTAGCGATTGCTATTTTAGTAATTGGAATTAAATATATGGTAGCAACACCTCAACAAAAAGCAAGTTTAAAACAGAAACTAATAGGTGTTCTTGTAGCAACTGCTATTTTGGCAGGCGCTTATACTATCTGGAATACAGTATACAATTTTATGTTACAAGCTACCACAGGATAACAATATTACAATTATATTACATTTTTATGACATTACGAAAAAATGGCGATTATTGTTGAAAAAGAAACTAAGAAATACTATAATATATAATAAGATAGGTGTATAAGATGGAGGGAGGGAATAAGATGAAGAAAAAAATAATACTAATTTTAATTATAATGACCATTTTATTTCCTTTATTTTCTATACAAGTATGGGGAACTTCCAGTAATTTAACTAATATTACATCACCTGATGACTGGTTAGAAGAAGTCAATGCTTTTTTATCGGAAAGATATCATGACGAGTATAACTGGTACTATATCCAACAATATTCAGAAGATGAGTGGACTGAAAGAGTGATGGAAAATTACACGGAAGATCAGATTAAATCTAGAATGGAGGCTGCCAAATTATTAGCAGAGCAATATAATTCTTTAAATTGGAATGAATTGGAATTTTATACAAGAGATCAAGTAAATAATGTAAAAAATGGTTTAGATACTTGTATTAACATGGATGAAAAAATCGTGAAAACAATAGAAGCTGGTCCATCATACACAGGCGAAACAGCTGAGAATTTATGGCAATTAGCAATAAACTTTTTGAATAAGGGATCTTCTGAGGAAAGCCTTGATTTAGAGAAAGCTTCTAAACCATTTGTAGAAATTGGACAATTATTAATGACAGTTGCGGTTATTATCTTAACAATTGTAACTCTTGTTATGGGAATTAAATATATGATGGCATCACCAGATAAAAAAGCGACGATCAAGAAACAATTAATAGGATTAATTGTCTCAGCACTTGTTATCTTTTCTGCATATACTATTTGGTCAATAGCTGTAAACCTTTTAACAGAATCTGTAGAAGGAGAACCATCAACACAAACTCCAACAATACCAAACCAAAGCCAAAGCCAAACAACTACTACGACTCCAACACCTACAACAAGCTTAACAACAGAGCAACAACATTATTTAGATTTAAGCTATATTGCTAATACTACAAATCCTGAGTTGTGGGATATATTAGACTTTTATACAGACTATAATAATAAAAATACAATTACTGCACAGGAAAGACAACAAGCTTTAGAAATGAAAGATGAATTAGAAAATATGGATATAGGTAGTGTAGGAGGAGCTAAAACTTGGCTGCTAAATGAATTACAGGAAATAGCCAACAAACCAACACCGACACCAACACCGACGCAAACGCCAGGACCAAGCAGACCACCTACAACACAAACGCCAACTCCAGTTGTAACACAAACACCAACGCCGGTTCCGATAACAACACCGACGCCAACACCTTAAATGAGAATAAAAATATAAATATAAATACAAAGGAGGATAAATATGGGTACTTATAATATCCCTCGTAATTTAAGAGGAGAAACAAGAATCTTGTATATTTTTAGCGTAAAATCACTTATAACAACAGCAATAGGTGCACTTCTAGGAGCAATATTTTATTTGATATTTGCTGCTGTTGGAATTGGTAATGTAGGAATTGTATTGCTTATTATTTTTGCATTAATAGGTTTTGCTATAGGAACTGTAAAAATACCATTTTTAGCGGCTTTTCCGGTAACCAAAAAAATAGGAGGAGACTCCTTAGATGAAATTATAAGAAAATATATAAAATTTAAGATGAATCGTAAGATTTATGTTTATACAAAGGAGGAGGAAAAATAATGGATGGACAAACGCTTCAGACGATTACCAATATTGCAATCATAGTTTTGGTGGTTGTAGTAGTAATTATTGGATTAATGCTATTTGTAAGCTCTAAACAGGAAAAAGGAAAAGGAACTAATAAAAAAGGCTCAAATAAAGAGGAAAATGGTAAAGGCTCAGATAGCAAATATCAACCAGGATTGACCAGAGAATCTATTTATAACTTTATGGAATTTGATGAAATTAAAGATAATATGATTGTGAGAAAAGGTAGAAAACAATATGTTATGGTAATACAATGCCAAGGTGTAAATTATGATTTACTTTCAGAAGAGGAAAAAATAGCGGTAGAAGAAGGATTTGTGCAATTTTTGAATATTCTAAGATACCCAATCCAATTATATGTACAAACAAGAAGCTTGAACTTAAGGGATATTACAGATGAATATAAAAAGAAAGTAAGACAAGTAGAAGATGAATTAGAACAAATTCGTATTCAATTAAGAGATGCCCAATTAAGAAAAAACGAAAAAGCAATTAAAGATTTAAAATTCCAAGAAAAAAGAAAGAAAAATATTTTAGAATATACTTCTGATATTACAGACTATGTAGGAAGATTAAGCTTAAATAAAAATGTATTACAACAAAAAACTTATGTAGTAGTATCTTATTTTTCCAGTGAACTTGGAAATGTAAGTACATATTCCAAAGAAGAAATTGATAATATGTGTTTTTCAGAATTATATACTAGATGTGAATCTCTAATTCGTTCTTTAGCAACTTCATCAGTTAGTGGTAGAGTATTAAATTCTGAAGAATTAGCAGAACTTTTATATGTTGCTTATAACAGAGATGATGAGGAATTAATTCAATTATCAAAAGCCTTGGATGCAGAGTATGATGCTTTATACAATATAGGAAAAGATGTATTGGAGAAAAAGAAACAACAGATAGAAGAAAAAATGGATATGCAAGCTGCAAAATTAGCTTCTGAAAGTTTAATAGAAGCAGATAAAGAATTGAAACAGAAAAAAGCAGAATTAGCTAGAACAGAAAAAGTTAAAAAAAGAGCATTAAATATTGTGGATCAATATAAAGACCAAATGAGTGATGATCTAGTTAGAGGAACAAAAAAGAAAATTATAGAAAAAACACAAGAAGAACAAAGTAAAATTACTGGGCAAGCACAAGAAAAATTATCAAGTGAGCAAATAGAAAAATTGAGTAAAAGAACAATTAAAGGTAAAAAAACGACAGTATAACGAAAGATAGGAGTGAGGTTAATGTTTGGAAAGAAAAAAGAAACAATTGAAGAATTAGCAAAAGAAAAACAAGAAGAAAGTTTTTTAAAGAAAAATGCGAATTCTATTAAAGATTTAATTGCACCAGCTGGAATTGATGCAAGTCATGCAAATCATATTGAAATTACGGCAAGTAAAACAAGATATGCAAGAAGTATGATTGTAGCAACTTTACCTAGAATGTGTACTTTCCCAGAATTTTTAAGAGCCATGTATACCTTTGGAGATTTAAATGTATCTGTATTTATTAATCCAGTCAGTGAAAGTACATCACAAACAGAACTAAATAGAACTATTAATGAGTTAGAGTCAGAAAGAATTGTTGCTCTTGACAGAGGGGATATTAACAGAGAAAGAATTCTAGAGCAAAAAAGATTAGAAGCAGAGGAATTAAGAGACCAAATTGCAGCAGGATTTAATAAATTATTTGATAGTTCTATTGTATGTACATTATTTGCATATAGTTTAGAAGAATTAGATCGATATACAGAATTCTTAGCATCTGAAATGTCAAAAACATTAATTGGAGTAAAACCTGCTTGGGCAATACAAGATGAGGTATTTAAAAGCAATATGCCACTTTGTGAAAATAAAATTAGTAAAAGCCATACATTTGATAGACGAGCCATGTCTACTGTTTTTCCGTTTTTTAGCTCGGAAGTAGGACATGAAAATGGAATTCCATTAGGATTTAATAGGCAAACAGGATTGCCAATTTTATTTGATAATTTTAGTCCAACATTAAATAATTATAATATGGTTATTTTTGGTAAATCTGGTGCTGGTAAAGGTGTTACCATTAAAACCTTAACAGCACGTTCTTCTGCTTTAATGGGAATTGAAAGTTTAGCCCTAGATGCAGAAGGTGAGTATGGGGTTGTAGCAGAAGCTTTAGGTGGTATAAATGTAGTGATTAGTCCAAATTCTAATACCATTATCAATTTATTTGATATTGAGCCAGAAGTGGTAAAAGATGAAATTACAGGGAAAGAGAGAACCGTTTTAAATGTTGAAAATAAAGTAGAAGACGTAACACAAGCTCTTTTAACAATGGCAAGAGGTAGTACTAGAAGCACGGAAGTAAATGAGCTTACCAAACAAATTATAGCAGAAACAGTAGCACAAGAATATACGGCAATTGGGATAACCAATAAAATAGAAAGTATGTATACCAGTAATACACAAAATGTATCATCAGGAAATTTTATTGGAAAAGAAAAGAAAGCAATGCCTACGATAGGATCATGGTATAAAAGGCTAGTAGAAAATTCAAAAATGAATGATAACCCAGATTATCGATTCCACTACAGTTATTTGATTAAAGTTATGAAACAATATGTAAGAGAATATGATGGTCAGATGGCATACTTTGACGGACAATCTACCTTTGACCTATTAGATAGTGTTCCTTTTATTAACTTGGATATTTCAGGGCTAGAGGAAAGATTTGCAAGACCACTTGCACAACAAATTTTATTATCATGGATATGGGAAAAATATGTTAAAAAGAATAGTGAAGATAAACAAAAAGCAACCAAAAAAAGAGTGTTAGTTGATGAGGCATGGATGTTATTACCATACCCAGAAGCAGTTGACTTTTTAAATACTATGGCAAGACGTGCCAGAAAAAGAAATGTGTCATTAGCAGTTGTATCACAAAAATTCCAAGACTTTTACGAAAAACCAGAAGTACAAGCTGTACTTACTTCATCAGATACAAAACTATTTTTAGCACAAGATAAATCTGAAATTGAATATTTAAAAGAAGTATTTAAACTTAGTGAAGGTGAAGCATATTTCTTAACAACTTGCAATAGAGGAGAGGGACTTTTAAAAGTAGGAGAGGATACTGCAATTCTTTCTATTAGACCAACCAAAAAAGAATTTGAATTTATTGAAACCAACTTGAACAAATTATCACAAAAAAAATAAGAAGGAGATGAAAAAACTACCATGAGAAAAAAAGTAATTACATGTATACTAATATTTATTATACTTTTCCAGACGGTAACAGTATCTTATGGTAGTAATGCTTCAGAAGTATTTAATGGACATGTGGCAGAAAACTTTGAAGCAATAGATGATGAATTAACAGAAAGTGATGTTAATGACATCTATCAAGAAGGAAGTGTTGGAGGAAATCTTATTGCACCAACAGAATCTTCAGGACCAGCTACAGCAAGTGCCATTACACATATATTAACTTTTATTCCATGGGTAGTGTCTTTGTTAATGACAACAGTTGCGACAACAGGAAATGACAGACCTGGTGAATATAGTACAACTCCAGATGAAACCCTTACGGTTCAAAGTTTAGTATTTGATAGAATTGAATTATTAAATGCGAATTATTTTGCTGAAAATGCCAATACAGCTAACTATACCATTAAGGAAAGTGTAAAAAATTGGTATAGTGGAGTAAGAGTTATTGCCATCGCTGCATCTGTAGTAATACTCATATATATGGGAATTAGAATGGCATTTTCTACATTGGCTTCAGATAAGGCGAAATACAAAAAAATGTTTTGGGATTGGGTAGTAAGTTTTGGAATGATTTTTGTACTTCATATTATTATCATTTTCTTATCAAACCTTTCTACTTCCATTACTTATATTTTAACAGAAAATGCAGGAGCCTTAACATTAGAAGCTAGAATTATGAATTATAGAATGGAAGAAATTAGCAATGCAGTTGGATGGAATGCAATTACACAAACTATTATTTATTTTGTTTTAGTATTTTATCAGGCAAGATTTTTTCTTATGTATGTAAAAAGATTTTTTACCATTGGTCTTTTAATTGTAATATCACCACTTATTACGATTACTTATGCTATTGATAGAGCGGGAGATAACCGATCACAAGTTTTTCAATCTTGGGGTAAAGAATTGGCAGTTAATTTATTTATTCAACCATTACAAGCTTTTTTATATATGGTATTTATGTTTATAGCAGAGGAAATTGCTGTTGTTGCTCCTATTTTTGCTATTATTTTTCTAATGGCATTGTCAAGAGGAGAGAAAGTGGTAAAAACCGTATTTAATCTAAGAGGAATGTCAACCATTCATTCTATGTCTGAAACCTTAAAATTGAAAAAACAAGGAGGATAGGGATGAATCGAAAAAAATTAATCGTCATTGGCATTTTTGCAGTAATATTATTGATTGTTTTTATTATTTTAAAAATAATTTTTAGCCAGGATGAACAGGATATTTCTAATAACTATTATACTCAAGAAGGACAAACAACAATACAAGAATATGAACCAACACCAATAACAGAAATGGAAATAGAATCACCAGAAATCCAGGAGTTAATAGAAAAAGATTGGTATACCAGTCGTGTCTCTTTTGGAACAGAGGAAAGTACCTATGAAGATTATGCAATTTATTTTGAGGAAGGAATGGAAGTAAGAACCATTGCAAGAAAAGTATTTAATCTTATTTTTACAGAAAATTATGCACAAAATGTAATAAATGGAATTAGAGTAGGACAAACCTTTGACACCATTATAGGAACTTTGGGAGAGCCTACTTTTGGAACAAAAGAGGATGGATTAATCGGCTACTTAGGAGAAGAAATTTATATTTTCTTTTCTGAAAGCGAAATTTCAATTTACCCAGTAGAGAATCCAGAAGAAGATCGTACAGATTTTTTTGCGCTTGTAAATCAATATGGAGAAGATAAAAATTCATGGGACTTTGGAAATGGATTAACAGAACTTTGGAAAGATTATGATAAATATGCTTATAACCAGGACTATGCAGATATTATTTATAGCTTAAAAGGTTTGAGAGTACAATTTAACTATACAGTAAGAAATGGTATAACTTTATACAGTAATTATAAAGGAGAAATACTTGAGGGAATTACTTTACAAGATTTAGTTGAAAACCCAGAACAAAAACCAGATTATATTTATTTGGAACTAAGTAGAGATTTAGTGCATGAAACAGAAAGCATCAGATATCAAGAACATAAATTTCTGAGAAATCCTAACATACAAGAAGGAGAAGATGAAGTAAATCCTAACAATTATACGGATAGTTTTTTACTAATTGTAACACCATCAGAAGAGGGATATACGAATTTGAAAATTTTATCCAAAACAGGAGAATATCCAAGAATAGAATTAAAAAATGTAAATTCTTTTCATTCTTATATATGGTTTGATGATACACATTTACTATATAGTATCAAACAAAAAGGCATTTACTTGTATGATTGTATAACAAGACAAACACATACCATTCAAGAAGGAAATGAAGATTTTATCTTACAAAACGTAGAAAATCATGTATTAACATATGATAATAAAACTATTGAAATTATTTTATAGCAAGAAAGGGAGGGGATAAAATGCATACTGGAAACAAAATAATAGCAAGTATTATTTTAATATGTATTTTATGCCCTCTTTTTGTCATGATTCCCACAAAAACGTATGCTTATACATCAGAAGAAGTAGGAGAAGCTATTGCAGAAGTGGCAGAAAGAATTGTAACAGAAGGAAATGATAATGTTAGAGGACAAATATTAAGATATTCTCAAAGATCAGGACATAGACAAGCTGGATTTAATTGGGAACTCGTAACAGATAGTGAACCAGCAACAACAAATGGAGGGAGCCAAACAGGTGATGTTATTACTGGGAAATTAGCATTTGACTGTTCTTCTTTTTGCTCTTATGTATATAAACATGTAACTTCTGGTGTATTTAATCATCTTTGGAGTACTAGCGATTGGGGCGGAAATGATAACAACGAATATTTTGATAGAATTCCTCTTAGTGAGGCACAAGTAGGAGATATATTATGGAAAGACCGGACATGTTGCTATTCTCTTAGAAGGAGGAAGGGTTGCAGAAGCAGCAGGATTGAATGTGTCATCAGTAGATAAACAAGTTACGATAGGAGATGACAGTGGCTTTGATTGGGCTTATCGTCTAAAAGACGAATACATACAAAGAATTACAACTTTAAACACATTAGTTGACTGGGCAGCACTAGGATTACCAAATGGTGGCATAACAGGGAATACGATGGCAGGTGGTTTATATTACCAAGGCCTTGCCAATTCAAGAGGAAATTATACAGAAAATAAAGGATACTTAAATTTAAGTGAGATTTCAGATTATGTTATTGGATTTATTTTCATGGCAATTAAAGTACAATTAATTGGCTGGACTTCCATAATAGAAAATTTAGCTACAGATATTGTTTATACAGCAACAGGACAAAGAAATGTTGGAGATGACCAACTTACTATTGAAAAAATTATATTTAATAAAATACCGATTTTAAATGTAAATGTATTTGATCGCTCTTTAGATGATGATACAACAATCACAACAAGTGATGGACAAGAATATAATGTAATTAGCATTATTAGACAATCTGTTGCCAATATTTATCAGATTTTTAGAAATATAGCTATAATAGGGCTTCTAGTGGTATTAATTTATATTGCCATTCGTATGGGAATTTCTAGTATTGGAGAACAAAGAGCAAAATACCAAAAACTGTTTATGAATTGGTTAGTAAGCTTTATTATTTTATTCTTTATTCATTATTTTATCCTCGGTGTTATTCTAGTAAACCAATTTGTCGTAAGTAAAATAGCGGATCAAATGGAAGAGGAAGAAGTAGTAACAGAATTAAGACTAGTAGATGTGATTGACCCAGAGACAGGAGAACCAATGGTGGATGAAGAGACGAAACAAAGAGTACAAGAACTAAGAGAAGTGGAAGTAACCATTACAAAAGAATCATCTCTTTACGAATCCGTACTAGAAAAAGCATATGACATGAAGGCAACACAAGGAATTGCAGGAACGATTATGTATATGTTTCTTGTTTATTATATGATTAAATTTTTATTTATCTATTTTAAACGTTATTTTACTGTTAATATATTAATTGTCCTTGCACCACTCATGGCGATTAGTTATGGAATTGATAAAATTAAAGATAATAAATCACAAACATTAGGAACTTGGACGGGTGAACTAACCCTAAATGTGTTAATGCAATCTATGCATGCTTTATTATATTTGATCTTTATGGGTATGGCATTTGACTTAGCTTTCCAAGAATCTCTGATTGGTATTATCATTGCATTTATTTTCTTAAACTTTATGACAAAAGCAGAAAAACTATTATTTAAATTCTTTAGAAAAGGAAGAGGTGGAGCAAAATCTTACCCAACGATAAAACCAAGTGCTGATTCAACTGATGAAATGATAGGAGCTTATTATGGTGTAAGGAGTGTAGCTAGAAGTGTTAGAAAAGGAACTGTAAGTGTAGCAAAAGGGACATATGGAGCTGTAAAAGGTGGACTACAGGAGATTGTAGACACAACTCCAAACCAAAATGGTAGAAGAACTCCAATAGGAAGTGCTGTCCATGCTCTATGGGGAGGAGAAGGAGAGACAGAAGAACATAAAAACAGAAGATTAACCAGAAATACTAAAATAGGAGAAGCAAAAAACCAAGTACAAAGCACATTAAAATTAGGTGGAAAATTTGTATCTAATGTTGCACAATTTGGATTTTCTGTGCCAATGATAATTGCAAATCCAAAACTAGGTGTTACAGGTCTAGTTCATTCAAGAATGGAATTATCAAAGCTAGCAAGAGAAATTGATAAACTTAGTGTATCAAAAGAAAAAGATAAAAGATATACGAGAAAGAAAGAAAACCCATCTCCTATTGATAGTACAAGAGAGGCAAGTAGATTAAAAAATAGAGTAGTGGGAGTTATTTTACAAACAGGAAGAAGTGCAACTCTTACCATGGACGTGGTAAATCGTTCTGTAAATACTGTAATGCAACAAGAAAGCATGAGATTTACAATGCATGACATAGAAAATACTTCAAATGCTCTAAATGAAAGATTTAGAAAAGACAATGTTGAAGTTGATAAAGGGGTATTTAGCCAAAATATAAAACAAGAAATTAGTAACCTCTTAGTAGAATTAGTTGTACAAGATAAAGGAGAAATAGAAGGAGAATTAAAAAATAGAAATCCTAATAGAAACCCTACAATAAGAGAAGTAAAAGCAAATGAAGAAAAAGTAATTAACAATTTAAGTGAAAGACAAGTAAAAAATATTGCATATGACATTTTAAAAACAAATGGTGTTGTAACAGAGGGAAAAGTAACTAGAAAACAAATTGATAATGAAGTATTAAAATATAAACAAGATTACGGAATTCAAGAAAAAATAACAACAAAAGATTTTGAAAGAATTTTCCAAAGTATAAATGAAAACTCAGATACACAAATCAATATGGAAAGAGCTAAAGAAGAACAACAAAAACAAGAAAGAAAAATGATACAAAAACGCAGACATCAAAATAAAGAAACTTATAGCATGTTAGAAAATGTAAAAGAACCAGAGAAATTACAAAAAACTGTACAAAAAATTTCACCACAAGCACAGAACTTAATTTTAAAAACATTTGAAAAACTTAAAGCAAGTGAAATTGAAAGTAATGCTTTAGAAAGTATGATAGGAAAAGAAACAACAGAAGATATACAAGAAGAAGTAGTACAAAACTTAACTGCACAAGAAATATCAGAATTAATGTTTAGAGCATTAAAAAGAAAAGGCAGTTTAAAAGATACCTTAAATCAAGAATAAAGAAAGGAAGGGTATAAAACAATGAAAAAAGTGCTGATAAAATTGCTAACTTCAATATTAATTGTAATGATACTATTTCAATTTATGGTCATAGAAAAGACAAGCATTGTACAAGCAACCAATACATATCAAGAAGATACAGCAGCAGTTGAACAAGAAAGGGAGGCAATTGAAGATGATCGTAGTTTATTTTCAAAGATACTGGATGGATTCCTTTCACTTATTCTAACACCAATTAAATTGCTTTTTGTTGCACCACGGACTAATTTTAAATGGCATTACCACTGCATTAGGAACTATGGGAGGAAGTGAGACAGCAAATTCTTCGAACAACTGGGTGACTTTTTATCATGTGTTCTTTAATAAATTAGCTGTAACAGATATTAATATTTTTGAGTACCGTTGGGGTTCTCAAATGGCGAACCAATTTGATGAAAATAGTACATTTGGAAAATTAAGAACCAATATTGCTAGTTGGTATTATGGAATTCGAAATTTAGCAGTTGTTATTTTGTTAGTAGTGTTAATCTATGTAGGAATTAGAATGGCAATATCTACAGTTGCAGAAGAAGAAGCAAAATATAAAACCATGTTAAAGGACTGGTTTGTTGCATTAGTTTTAGTGTTTATGCTACATATCATTATTATTGCTACAATTTATGTGAATAATGAAATCGTCCGTGCATTAGATCCTGCTGGAACAGGGGGAGAATTACAAGCAAATACTTTAGTAAATTACCAAGGTAGTCTATTAGAGAAAACATGGTCATTGGGATATAGTTGGACATATGGTTTGGCAACAGGAATTTTATATTCTGTTTTAGCAGGTGTTTCATTTGGATTTCTAGTAATGTATATTAAACGTATGATTACCATTGCCTTTTTAACATTAATTGCACCAATTATTACTATTACCTATCCAATTGATAAAATGGGTGATGGAAAATCACAGGCATTAAATAATTGGTTAAAAGAGTTCATGTTTAATGTATTAATTCAACCATTTCATTGTTTGTTATATCTAATCTTTGTTTCATCTGCATTAGAAATGCTAAATGGAACATTAGCTGGAGGAATATTTGCAATTATTACAGTTATTTTCGTATATCAAGCAGAAGGAATTATTAGGAAAATATTCGGATTTGGTGGAGCTTCTACCTTAGGAAATGCTGCAGGATCAGCTGCTATTTTATACTCTGGTATTAAATTAGCAGAAAATATGGGTAAAAAGAATAGTGGTGGTAAAAAAGATGGAAAAGGAGAAAGCCAAGGAGAGGCTGCAAGTAATAGTAACAGTAGAAATGCAGAACAAAACAGACAAGGAGCAGAACAGGCTGGAAATGCTGAAAACAATAGTGAAAGCCAAAGCAATCAGAGTTTACCTAGACCAAAATCAAATCCATATATTAGTGGAAAGAGAAGATTTGCTAGAAATGTAGCAAAAGTCGGAAAAGTAGCTGGAAAAGGAGCAGTAAAAGTATATGGAAAAGGAATGAGACTAGCAGCAGGTGCAGGATTAGCGGCTGTTGGAATGGGAGCAGGTGCAAATGCTGGCGAGGCTTTAGTAATGGGAAAAATTGGTTCTGCTGCAGCAAGTGCAACAGGTGGAGCATTGACATCTGTAGCAAGTCATATTCCAATTAGAAACATGGCAAATAACAAAAATCAAGCAAGATTTGAGAAACAATTAAATCAAATGATGGATAGAAATCCAAATTTTGATCCACAAGATTTTATACAACAAACCTATAAAAATTCAGAGAAATTTAGAAAAGGTTTAGAAGAAAAAGGAAAAGAACAAGAAAGAAAATTAGCTGCAAGAATTTGGGATTATAGAGATACTCTTGAAAAATTAGGAGATACATCTGCAGAAGAGAGCATACTAAAGAGAGCAAAAGAGATTGTCGATAAGAGATAATCGTGAAAATAGAATGTGTAAAATAATAGATAAAAATAGTTAGGGGCGATTTTAATCGCCCGCTCTTTGGAGAAATTGCTAAAAAGCATATGATAATATAAAGAAATCTATGAAAAATTTAGAAAGGATGGATAGAGAATGAAAATGGAGAAAAAAACATTAATTTTGATAATTTTACTAATCATTGTTTTAATATTATGCATTCTTTCTATGCGGAAATTTTTTTGGAGGATCAAACAGTGGGGAAAATACAGATGCAGGTGAAGAATTAACAGAAGATCAAAAACAAATAGAAAATCAAGAAATGAATGATTTAAAAAATATGACGGAAAAAGAGAGAATAAAGACTTATGTGTCAAAATATTTAAGTTATATTGAAAACCTTGATTATGAAAAAGCATATAATTTGTTGGATGATAATTTTAAGCAAAATTATTTTAAAACGATTGAAGAATTTGAAACTTATGCTAAAAATCTTTATCCAGACATTATCATTGTAGAATATGAAGAAATGCAAAGACAGGGAAAATATTTTATTTTATACCTAAATATTGTAGATGCTTTAGGAGAGAAAGAAACGATTACGCAAAAATTTATTGTTTACGAATTAGATTACAACGATTTTATTATTTCATTTGAAGTAATATGAAGGAGATGACTTAGTAGTTTATATTTAAAATTAGGAAGGGAGTCTTATGTTATTAGATTTAAGGTTAAAAATATATCAGTTCTTTAAAAAAAATAAAAATAAGATTATCATTTTTCTTATTATAATAGGAATTATCTACCTAGTTAACCAATATTTAAAACATTATGATTTTCAGGCTATTCCATCTACTACCTATAATCCAGATACTCCTATTATGGTAACAGAAGGAGAGGAAGTCCCAAGTAACCTAAAAGAACCTATATATGCTTTAATTGAAGAGTATTTTGATGCTTGTAATGAGAAAGATTATGAAAAAGCATATTCTCTCTTAACAGAAGATTGCAAACAAGACTTATTTCCAGAGTTGGATGATTTTCAAACATATGTAGATCAAATTTTTAATGGAGAAAAGGTATATACTGTTCAAAATTACTATAATGAAGAAGATAAATATGTTTATCGTTTGAGGATATTTGAAGATATTTTAGCAACAGGATTAACAGGAGAAGACGAATTGGGATACAGAACTGAAGTAATAACCATGCATAATACAGGAGAGGGAATGAAGCTATCTGTAAATGGATATATAGAAAGACAAGAAATAGACTTAGCCATTTATGAAGATGATAATGTAAGAATAACAATAGAGAGCTTAAAAAAGGAATACGAAAAAGAAACTTATACTGTTAAAGCATATAACAAGACAGAATATCAACTATTATTAATGGATCATACCATGAACAGAGATCAAATTACATTACAATTAAATGCAGAAGTAAGAGTAGTAAAGAACAATGTTAATAATGATATTATTATTTCACCTAGTGAAACAGAAGAATTTGAATTAGAATTTACGAAATATTATCATGAAACAGATATTTCAAGAGGAATCCATTTTAATGCTCTAAGATTTATAAAAAGTTTTCCTATTGTTTATGATGAAGAGGGAAATCCTCAAAACACGATAGAAAATTATGCAGTTACTTTAAATATGCAAGAATAAAATGGCACAGAAAAGAGGTGAGCAATTATGACTTTTTATGACGATGAAGAGATAGAAGAAAATGAAAATCCAGAAGAAGGACAATCAGAGGAAAATGAATTAGCAGAAGGAGAACAAGAGGAAAATGATGCAGGAAGTGGTGGTGTAGGAGCAGAAGATCAATATGACGGAATAGATGATGTATCTTCTAGAGGAACAATGGGCAGCAATAGGCAAAGACATGGAAATAGACAAAGGCAAATAGATAAAGCTAGAAGCATGATGAATAGAGGAAAAAATACAGTCCAAAAAGTAGATAATGTAACGAAAAAAGTTGGCTCAAGTGCCCAGAAACAAGCAAGTAAAAAAGCAGCTGAAGAAGGAGCAAAAAAGGTAGCTAGCAATGCAGCTAAAGCAGGGGCAAAAGCGGGAGCTAGTGCGGCAGGAGCTGGTACAGGAGCGGCTGCTGGAGCAGGAGCTGCAATGGGACCATGTTGTGGAGGATGTCTTGTATTAGCCATTATTATATTTTTATTAATTGGAATCGTTGGATTTTTCCAAAATATGCCAGATATGATTTTAGGAAAAGTGTATGAGTGGTTTAATACAAAATTAGATAGCTGGAGAGTTGCCTTTGGTGAGGATCCAGGCACTCCAGGGATGGTATCAAATGCTGATATAGTAGATACAGCAAATTACATACTGGATATGGGATATGATTTAAAAGGTTATGGATTTTTAGCAGAAGTTGAGAGTGATGAAGATAGAGAAAATAATATTACAAAACAAGAAACCTATTATACTTTTTTATTTTATAATCCAGCTGATTGGGGAATTTTTCAATCTAACTTTATGATTCAGTATGATGGAAACCAAGTATGGACAGCTGGATCATTAACTAATCCAAATAATTATCAAAAAAAAGAAATTGGATTAGGTGAGAATATAGATGAACAAATTAAAATTATATATGCAGGGGCAACAGATAGTTCAGGAGGAAATTGGATAGACCACAATGCAGAAATTACAGTAAGAGTAACTAGAAAAGGGGATGAGGTAGAATATACCAAGGTTTTACAAAGAAAAATTTCAGAAGCAACTATAGACGAATCATCAAGGCTTATAACTTATGAAGTTGGAGAAGCAGAATATATAGATAGCGACTTTATACGTGCTTATTTAGCTTCAGATAATCGAACCTATATGTTTAATGATGGAAAAACATTAAATTGGTTTGAACAATTATTTCATGGACTCTTTTCTGAAGATAGATTTACAAAATCTGTAAATGGATTAATTAATATTGACCCAGAAATGGTAGAATCTCTTGAAAGTGATAGCCAAGATAGTAATACAGAAGAATATGATGGAGAAATCCACTTAGTGCGTGAAGAGAAAAAACTATATATCCCTCCAGGTAAAGAGGTAGGACAATATGAACCAGATTATATTTATGATTTAAATGGATGGGCAGGAAAATACGGAAAACCATTAGAATTTTTATTAACGCTTCATCTAGCGACTTTGGCACCAGATTTTACATATGCAGTTGCACTGGGAGATGAAAGATTAGACACTAAGGTAAATATCAAATTTTACCAGACAGGCTATAGTAGAAAATTATTATTAAATGGAGAAGATGCACTAACAGTTGTTAAAGAAGATTTTATAGAAACAATTGAAAGTAAGACTTTTGATGATTTATATCATAGTTTAGAGAACAGATATAGTGCTTTCAATTATTCAGTAGAAAGGGAAGGAAATTCCATTGTAGTGTATCATATATTATTTCAGAAAAATGAATATTTACGATATACAACAGAAGACTTGGAGAATATGAAAACCCAAGCAATAGACCTTATTTCAGCTTATAATGGAGGAGGATATACAGACCTCAGTAATGCACTTAGAAATTTAGGACAGTACTTCTCTGACATTGAAGATAGTATGGCTGAGTTTATCAATAAAATGATCAATATAATAAATTATAATAATGACCACGCTAATCTATCTATGTACATACCATATATTAGCAGTGTAGATGATCACTGGTATAGAGATTTAGACTTTAAAGACCCAGAAAGTACAGCTTTAGGAGGCTATATTCTAGATGTAAATGCTGCTGGTGCTGCACCATATGTAAACAATGTTGAAGATTTGAAAAAAATATTAGCTACTTATAGTAATCAAGAGGGGGCAAATAATTTAGTAGAAGCAGCAGATGCTTTTATGCAAATACAACAAGAATATGGAATCAATGCTATTTTCGCTGCTAGTGTCGCGATTGATGAATCTGGTGCAGGATCAGCAGATACATCACTTGTAACAGAAGCACATAACTGGATGAGTGTAAAAGGAAGTGAGTTTTCATATAATGGCGCTATGTGGCACTATTACGATAGCTTTCAAGAAGCTACATTAGACTTTGGAAGACTAATTAATGATAATTATTTTGGAGAAGGACTTTATAATTTAACAGGTGTTATGCTTAAATACAACAATTATCAATCAGTAGTAGATGTTGGAAAGCAAATGAATGTGTTTTATGATAGAGCTATTAACGAATTGGGAATTACTTTAAACAATGAAGAAAACTTAGTTTCAGATGCAGGCAATACAAATCTACAAGGTACACAAAATTCAGGAGATCAACCAGCCTATGAGGTAGTATCAGGTTCTTCCGCAGAAGTGGGATTAGTAGCTGGAGAGCTAAATGGTTATGATCTTGACGCAGGTGAAGGTTATACTGTATTAAGAACACAAGAAGAAGATTTAAGGCAAGTAAGAGAACCAATACAATATGATAATTCAGCAGTCATTAAAGAACTATTAGGAGTAGTAGATACAAGAGTTATCAAAAAATATACAGATGGAGAGACAGTAGATGTAGAAGACGAAGACCAATTAGCTGTTTTCGAAGCTAAAGTGGCAGAAAAAGCAAAATACTATATCTATAATGGAACAGGAATCAATGAAGGAGAAAAAAGGCAAATTTCTCCAACGAAAAATTCATTAACAGCAATATCTATTCTAGAATCTACAAAAACAGAAGATGCAGAACATTTACTTAAAAACCTAAGAGAACTATTTAATGATATTGGGTTTGAATTAGAAGATAGCAGTGAAGAACAAGCAACCAGATATGAGAAAAATACCTCTTTACAATGGATATTCCAAAGATATATTCCATCATATGATTGGCCATCACCAGAAGAAACACCAAAAACAGAGGATAATGAAGAAGACTCTAGGTACATTTATAAAGTAACGGCAAAAAGAGGAGCAAACACGGATGATATACCTGATACCAATGCTCCTACAACGGGTACGGATGACACTACAGGAACTGAAAATGTATATGGATTTGAAGGAGGAGATATTCTAGTTGCTCCAGGAAATTGTGTAATTAAAAAAATAGGGGCAGATTATTTAACTATTCAATTTAGAAATGTAATTAAGCATGAAACATATACAGAGAGAACATGGAATGGATCAGAGTATGTTATTACAGAAATAAACACAAAAGATATGTCTGAAGATGAATTAGAAGAATATAAGGCAAAAAAGAGAGAGGAATTAGGTTTAGCAGATGATATTGATCCTCTTTGGGATCCAGAGGTAAATGGAACAACTCTTACCATATTTGGACTTGAAGTAGATAGCGAATTAAAAGTAGATGATACCACGATTATCGAAGCAGGAACTCAAATTGGAAAAACAAAAGAAGGTGTCGACATTGGATTGTTGCTAAGAGGACAAGACCTAACAGCATCTGATGCAGATAATGAAAATGCAGAAGAAAGATTATCATTTCTTTCTGTTCCAAGATATATTTATCCACCAGAAAAAACAGAAGTTATATTTGACATGTCAAACCTACAAGGATTAGCCCTTGAAGTATGGAATAAATATAGTAGTGAAATAACAGAAATGGCAATTCGATATGGTTTAGACCCATATGCTATTGTTGCAGTGATTTGTGTAGAATCTAGTGGACGTTTAGATGCGGATAATGGAATTGCATTTGGATTGATGCAATGCCATATGAAATACCATGCAGTACCAAATAAGACATTAATAGACGTTGATGGAAATAAAGTTGTAAAAGATTGCTCACCAAATGCAATGAGAGGAAATGCAAGCTTACAAATAGAATGCGGTTGTCATGTAATCCGATCTTATATATTCTATCCTTGGCCTGATGGTAACTGGTTTAAAGGATTGGGCTCATATAATAAAGGACCAAGTGGGATAAAAAATCCATCTTCATTGGAAGACTTTAGAAATGGATATTGGCAGAAATTTAAAAAATATTTTTGGGGTGGAGACGAAACATGGGCAATTGAAAGAGAAGGAAACACCTATTATCAAATATTTACTAATGTAGATACAGGAGAAATAACAGGAACCGTTCAAGTTTCTTGGCCACCAACTGGATCAACCACCCTAATAAATGGAGATATACTAGCAGTCGCAAAACAATTACATGATTATGTTAGAGATAATAGGTTTACTTATGGATCACATTATAATATTAAAGATTTAGGTAGTGGAACTGAAAGTAAAGTGATTGACTGTAGTGCATATGTGAGTTGGGTATTATATGAACTAGGATATCAAGAGTTTGGAACACAAAAATCAAGTTCTTGGTTTAAGTCAAATGGTCAAAGATTATGTAATGAATATGGCTGGCAAATGATTACACCAGTAAACTCTAGTACATTACAACCAGGAGATATTTTAGTAGTATATGAAGCAGGAGGTTCACATCATGTTGAAATATATGCAGGAAATGGTAGATCATATAGTTGTGGAAGCAATAGTTCTATTAGAGCAGATACTGTAAAGACAAACTTTAGCAAATATGATTTTGCCTTGAGAGTAACAGGAAGAGGAGGAAATTAATTTGAACAAATTAAAATATATTTTTATCATATTAATTATTCTAACTGTTATATTAATTGCTATAAATTTATATTTCAGATATCAAGAATATGCAAATTCAGAAAAAGGAGAAGAAACAGATACTGTATCAGAAGAAAAAGTAGACGTAGAAGATGAAGGAGAAAGAAATACAGTATTATGGTGTGTTCAAACATATATTGATACATTAAAAGAACAGGATACAGATAAGCTAGCAGGAACTTTAGACAATGAATATATACAACAAGGCGAAATAAACAGTATTATGCTAAAACTTAGAGAACAAGATGAAGAATTTACTTATTCTCATATGATAAAACAAGATGTTACTGTAGAAATTGCTAACTACTATGTAGAAGGAGAAAATAATTTTAAAGTTATTGTGAAAATGGATTATGGCCAGGGAACCTTTTCTATCATACCATGTAGTGATTTAACAACAGAAGAATTCACTTCAAAAACGTATAGCCAATCAGTTTCTCTTAATTTGTATAATGTATATGAATACCAAATATAGATAAAATTAAAGTTGGGTAAAAATTTTAATTGAGGAAAAGAGGCTTTTTAGAAAAAATAATATAGGAAACAATTTTCTAAAATAGCCTCTTGAAAAAGAAAGGAGAAATTGATGAGAAAAAAACTATATATAGTACTGATTGCTATTTTAGTGATTGCTATTATTGCTTTAGTAATAGTACAAATTAATATACCAGATGAGGATGAACCAGAGGTGATTAATACAGAAATAAGACAATTAAGAGAAGATGATTCTGAAATATATGATTTACCTATTGCTTGTATACAAGCATATAACAATTACGTAGCAGAAAAAAATACAGAAGCAGTGTTAGATATTTTGGAAGATAATTATAAATTAGAAAATAATATTGTGGAAACAAATGCCTTATCTAAAGTAGTTAGTCTTCCAGAAGAATATGACACTGGCAAGTGCTACTGTTCTACACCAAATGCTTGGATAGAGGTTTACTACTTATATTCAGAAGAACAATCTGTTATTCTAAAA
>CALXQB010000007.1 GCA_944390445.1 uncultured Clostridia bacterium
TACTCCTAATAATTCTTGTTCTTCTCTTTGTGCAGTATCATAATCTTCTGTCGCCTGTTGTGTTTTATTGATAATTCCATTTTGATCTAATACAATGTTTAGGGTAACACCTGCTAAGATAATTAGCACGATGATCGTTACCACTAATGCAACTAGGGTGATTCCTTTTTCTTTTCTTCCTTTTTGTTTTTTCTCCATTTTTCTTTTCCTCCGTTTATTTTACTTTTTCCCTTTTCTTGGGCTCGTCAAGACGAGCCCCTACATTTAGTATTTTCTTCGAAGTGGGTCGGCGTGGGCGCCGACGCCCTACATATCTATTTAATGAATAGTGAATAATTAATAATGAATAATTTTCGTGAAAAATATATTTTTAGGTATTATTCATTCTTCATTATTCCTTAAATAAAATCCGGGGCAAGCACGCTTGCCCCTTCCGTCCCTCTTTTACAGATTCATTCGAAAACAAATCCGTAGCAGGTCGTTTCTTCTTGTCCTCCTTCCATATTCCACACGGTCATCGCCGGCGAAACAATAAATCGGAAGTTTTCTCCATCGAGAGCTAGGTCATAGCTTCCCGGCTCCAAGAATCGAATGGCTGAAATTTCTCCATCATCCGTTTCAAGGGAGATTACCTCTATTCTTTCATCCAGGAATCCCGTGACTTTAGCATTGCCGATAACAACCGGCATGCCAAGTTGTACAACAACTTCATGGTCAAGGTCAGGATCGATGTCCTTTGCCATCGCAGGGATAGCAGAGAAGACAAACAAGAAGACGATGATGAGACTGAGAACCTTTTTCATGATGTTTTCCTCCTAAATATTGTTTTGTCGGTCCTATTTGCCTTTGAGAGACTATATAAACAGCACTTTGGCTGATATTATTATTATATCACAATTTACATAATATTGCAAAATTTCGTTTTGGATAACAATTTATTACCACCTTCTTATTCCTATAATATGAATATACCTGATTTTTTGAATCAAATAGGTATTCACATTTCTTCCAAATGTATCCATTGTATGAGAGGCTGTAAAAAAATCTCCTCCCTCTTTTTTTACCACAAGTAAACTATGTCCAAATTTTATGCCATCAAAGGATAATTGAATCACATCCCCTATTTGCATTTTCTCTTTATTTTCTTCCCCATAAGGTCCAACACCTTTATTTTGTGTCAAAAAGTTATAGAGAAATTCTACTCCTGTCCAAGAGGGAGATTTATCATTTCCATTTTTGTAATACCAACCGTTTGGCTTATAATTCATCGTTTTACTTCCGGCAAAAATACATTGTGAGATAAAATTTGTACAGTCTCCTCCTATTGGATCAAAATTAAAATATTCTGGATTTCTTCCATAAGCCCATTTTTTAGCATATTGTACGGCTTTTTCTCTTTCATATTCCTGTTCACGTATAAAAAAACACCTCATTTTATTATATGAGATGTTTCTTTTTTGTATCTTTACTTTTTATCATTAATTATTAAAATATCTTTTTAACAATCCATCAAAACCTCTTCCATGTCTTGCTTCATCTTTGCACATTTCATGAACGGTATCATGGATAGCATCATAATTTAATTGTTTTGCCTTTGTTGCTAATTCTTTTTTACCCATACAAGCGCCATGTTCTGCTTCTGCTCTTAATGTTAAATTCTTTTTAGTATCTGGATAAACAACTTCTCCTAATAATTCAGCAAATTTTGCTGCATGTTCTGCTTCTTCTAAAGCGTATCTTTTAAATGCTTCTGCAATTTCAGGATAACCTTCTCTATCTGCTTGTCTGCTCATTGCTAAATACATTCCTACTTCTGTACATTCTCCCATGAAATTTGATCTTAATCCTTCTAATATTTCACTATCTACACCTTGTGCTACTCCAATTTTATGTTCATCTGCATAATCCTTTGCACCATTTTCTACTTTTTCTACAAATTGCTCCTTTGGTGCTCCACATTGTGGACATTTTTCTGGAGCTTCTTCTCCTATGTGGATATAACCACAAACTTTACATACATAAGCTTTCATTTAGTTTCCTCCTCTTTCTTTTTACAATTTTTACATATTCCATTGATTGTTATATTGGTTGTTTGAATATCAGCAATTGTATTTTTTGCGATGTTTCCTAACCATTTTTCCCATTGTTCCATTTCATTATCTTCTAAGAAAACATCATATAAGTTTTTACATTTTTCACAAACAAAGTGAAAATGCTTTTTGGTATTACCATCAAATCGATCTGATTCTTTTCCACCATTTATTTTTAAAATTTCATTTTGCTCTGTCAAAATTTGCAAATTACGATAAATAGTTGCAATTCCTATCTCTGGCATTTCTTTTTTCAAATCTAGATACAATTTTTCAGCTGTTGGATGATCTTCTCTATTTTTCAATGACTTTAAAATCATTTCTCTTTGTTTGCTGTATTTTTGCATTGCTTTTATCCTTTCAATAATGATAACAATTATCATTATTATATACATTATTTTTATTTTGTCAATACCTTTTACAAATATTTTTTTCATGGTGCGATTCCTATTATTACTAAAGGCACTGCCGGGGTATTTCTTCCTTGTCTAATCAAATTATATATTTCTCCTTCATAATAAGGAACTCCAGATGACATTTTATTAGTAAGTTCTTTCATTGGTAAGATTTCAATTCCTAAATCAATTTGATCTGCCACAAAAAATGCCATATGCTTTACAAAAAGATCATAAGCAACAGAAAAATATTTCCCAAATTGTACTTCTAGAGCTACTCTATTTTTTACGAAATCAGTTTGATTATAGGTAGGAAGAGCTTCTTCTCCTTTTTCTTCAATCAACTTTTTCTGTTCTCTAGCACTCTTTCCAAGGGTTTCACGTGCTAATTCCGCATTTGCAGTTACATAATAATTTGTCCTAGATTCTTTCCATTCCAAATCTTCTAAACGTTCTTTAAACTTCTTGTTCAAATCAATAGGGCTGTATAAAATTTCACCTTGTTTATTTCTTTCTCTCGAAATTTTAGTTCTACATTCTTCTGCATCAACATCTTCAATTACAGATACAATCTCTTGCCATAATGCTGGCAAACGAAATTGTATAAATTCTAGTCCATTTAAATGAGAATAAGTCTGCACAATCCTCATGAATTTGCTGCTCCTTTCCATTCCTCTGGAATTCTTGCTACTTTACTTCTTGGATCTGGCTGATATACTTCTGTTCCAATTTCTCTTATTTTTAATTCTCCTTTTAGCATTTGCTGTATTCTTTCTTTTCCAACTGTTACATATTCTTCTTCTTTTTCTGCTCCCCACGCTTTTCTATTGTTTTTTACCGCTCCTACTAAAGCTGAAGCTACTCCTGCATAAGGATCAAATACCACATCTCCTTCGTTTGTAAATGCTAGCACACATCTTTCTACTAATTCAATCGGAAATTGACATGGGTGAATGGTTTTTTCTATATGGTTTGCCTTTACATTTGGAATATCCCATATGGAAACATCCCATTCTTTTTGCATAAATTCCCAAACATCTTCTGGATTTTTCCCCTTTGGATTACAAGAAGGTTCTCCTTTCTTATCTCCTTTATAATGACGTTTTCCTGGGTATTTGGCTGGAATACGAACATCATCTAAATTAAATGTATATTCATCTGATTTTGTAAACCATAACAATGTTTCATATCTTCCTGAAAAACGGGTACTAGCATGAAGGCCATGCCCAAATTTCCATATAATTCGATTTCTTAATTTAAAACCTTCTTCTTTAAAAATTTGGTAATAAAAAATATCTAGCGGATAAACTTCTCCATTTTCAATATAATTTCCTACTTGCCAACAAATGCTTCCTTGGTGATCTAATATTCTCGTTAGTTCTTTAATTATATTTTTCTGTTTTTGCAAATAATTTTCAATTGATTCTTTTACTTCGTATTCTTTACCAATATTATAAGGAGGAGATGTAATGATTAATTTTACACTATTATCTGGCAGTGTCTTAATAAATTCTTTGGTATCTCCTTGATGAAAAATAATTTCTGCTTTTTCATCATAGTCTTGGTAAATTTTTTCGTTCTTCATTTTATTTCCTCCATTGTTCTTTATTCTAATATCTCTCCCGCTTGCATTTTGTTTCCTCGAATAAATTCTAATATAGACATTTTTTTTGCATTTTCTCCTTGTATTTCTTGCACACTAATAATATCTTCTTTCGCTTTAATGTATAATCCCTTTTTATCATCCACATATAAAATGGTACCTGGCTCTATATTCTTAAATTTATACTCGTATTCTGTAAATTCATCAAATATCGTCATAAAATCCTCTTTTGAAACAATATCTACTTTCCAGAATTTTATTTTCTTTCCATTCCAATAAGTATAAGCACCCATAATAGGATTTAATCCTCTTACTAAATTTTTAATTTCCCTTCCTGTTTTTTCTTGCCAATTAATTTTAGCCATCTCTTTTTCTAACATAGGAGCTAGAGAAAAGTCATCTCCTTGTGGTATTCTTGGTGCATCTCCTTTTTCTATTTTTTTCAGAGTTTCTACTAATAACTTAGCGCCAATTTCTGCAAGTTTGTTCCATAGTTCTCCTGTTGTTTCATTTTCTCCTATTTCAATTTCCTGTTTTAAAATCATATCTCCTGTGTCCATTCCTTCGCCCATATACATAGTGGTAATTCCTGTTGTTTTATCTCCATTTAATACAGCCCATTGAATAGGAGCTGCACCTCTATACTTAGGAAGTAGAGAACCATGTACATTAATACAACCATATTTTGGGATTGCCAAAAGTGTTTTTGGCAAAATTTTACCATATGCTACTACACAAATCACATCTGGATTTAACTCCTTTATTTCTGTTAGAAATTCTTCATTTTTTCTAATTTTTTCTGGTTGCAATACTTTTATATTGTTCTCAATTGCAAATTGTTTTACTGGACTTGGCATTAATTTTAGACCTCTGCCTTGAGGTCTATCTGGATTTGTCACAACTGCTTGAATGTTATGTCCTGCCTCGTAAATAGCTTTTAATGATTTTTCTGCAAAATCAGGTGTTCCCATAAACACAATGTTCATGTTATTCCTCCTCATTCTTTATTTCATGTGCTTTTTAGTAATTTTTCCAAAGAACGGGCGATTAAAATTGCCCCTACAATTTTAGAAATTTCTTTGATGTACTATTTCTACATTTTCTTTTCGTCTTCTGGTTTCACGGTTTCCAATGTGCCTGGTATAATTTTATCAATAAATAGTTCTCCATTTAGATGATCAATTTCATGAGAAAGCGCTTGTGCTAATAAATCTTTTCCTACTAGTTTTACCTTTTTTCCATCTTTATCAAGTGCTTTTACCGTAACTTCTGCTGGTCTTACGATTTTTGCAAATTGATTTGGGAAACTTAAGCATCCTTCTTCTACTGTTTGCTGTCCTTTTGTTTTTACAATTTCAGGATTAATTAGAACAAAAACATCTGTCCCTTCTTCATAGATATCAATTACAATAATTCTTTTTAGAACCCCTACTTGAGGAGCAGCTAGTCCTACTCCATTATTTTTGTGTAAAGTTTCTATCATATCTTCTATTAATTCTTTGGTTCTTTCATCAATTTCTTCTACTTCTTTTGCCCTTTTTGTTAAAATTTCATCTCCATAAGTTCGAATATTTCTAATTGCCATTTTATCATCATTCCTTCCTACATCATATTATTGGGATTACAATCAATACTAATTCGTACGTTTTTGTTTTTTTCTTTCGTTTTTTCTCCTATCCATTCTATCATTTTCATGTTTAGATGGCATTTCATAATAATTCTCCATCTATACTGATTTTTTATTTTATCAATGGGTGCTGGTTGTGGTCTATAGATTTTTGCTTTTAATGGATTTTCCAATAGTTTTTGATATAAATTTTTCGCTACTTTTCTTACTTCTTCTTCCTCTATTCCACTAACTCCCAATAATATTATATCGCAAAATGGCGGGTATATCAATTGTTTTCTAATATTTATTTCTTCTTGGTAAAAAGATAAATAGTTCTGTTCTTTTGCCTCTATAATACTAAAGTGATCTGGATTATATGTTTGGATCACAACTTTTCCTGGTAAATTTTCTCTTCCTGCTCTTCCAGCTACTTGTGTTAAAATTTGAAAAGTTCTTTCACTGGCTCTATAATCATCTAAATTCAAACTTCCATCTGCTGCCACTACTCCTACTAATGTTACATTAGGGAAATGATGTCCTTTTACTACCATTTGGGTTCCAATTAAAATGTCTATTTTTTTCTCTTGAAATGCCTGTAAGATTGTTTCATGAGAATTTTTCTTTGTCACTGTATCTGTATCCATTCGAATTGTCGTAACCCCTGGAAACATTTTTTGTATTTCATACTCTAATTTTTGTGTTCCCTTTCCAAAATATTTCATTTTGGTACTTTTACATCGTGGACAAATTCTTGTGTTTTTTATTTGGTATCCACAATAATGACATTTTAAAGTATTGGTATTGCTATGATAAGTAAGAGAAATATTGCAATTTTTGCACTTAGCAGTATAGCCACAGTCTCTACACATTACAAAAGTAGAAAAACCTCTTTTGTTTAAAAATAGAATCGTTTGTCGCTTTTGCTTTAAATTATGTTCTATTTCTTCATGTAGTTTTCTACTAATCATACTATTATTTCCATAAGCTAACTCTTCTCTTAAGTCAACAATTTCTACCTCTGGCATTTGGGAATGATTTGCTCTTCTTGATAATGTCAATAAGTGAATTTTCCCTTGTTCTGCTCGATAGAAAGTATTCATATCTGGTGTTGCGCTTCCTAATACTAATGGGACTTCATTTTGCTTACATAAATATCTTGCAATATCTTTTGCTTGATATTTGGGAGGCATGTCTGATTTATAGGAGCCATCATGTTCTTCATCTATAATAACAATTCCCAAATTTTGTACCGGGGCAAAAATAGCTGATCTTGCTCCAATTACAATCTTTGCTTTTCCCTCTTTAATTTTTTTCCATTCATCATATCTTTCCCCAATTGACAATTTACTATGTAAAATAGCAATGACATCTCCAAAACGTGCTAAAAAACGGTTTGTCATTTGAGGTGTAAGTGAAATCTCTGGTACTAGCATAATTGCTGTTTTGCCCTTTTCTAGTACCTCTTGAATTAATTGTAAATATACTTCTGTTTTACCGCGAACCAGTT
The DNA here is from genome assembly GCA_944390445.1 of uncultured Clostridia bacterium. Lineage (GTDB taxonomy): Bacteria > Bacillota > Clostridia > TANB77 > CAG-508 > CALXRW01. The sequence continues at coordinate 7,205 of CALXQB010000007.1, forward strand.
ACACCATATAATAAAAATTCATCAAAATGGTTTTCTTTTATTTTTTCTTTTACTTGATTAAATGCTTTTTGTTGTTCATCTGTTAATGGTAGTTTTTTGTCTCTTTTTATTTCTTTATTTTGGAAGGGATTTCTTTCAATTACTTGTTCTACTACTTCAATATACCCATTTTTATCTAGGGTTTTTATACTAGAAATTGTAGTATCTGTTAACAAATTTAAATCAGAAATATGAGTTCCGTCATTTTCCTCTAAAAATCTTAAAATACGAATCTGTTTTGGATTTTTTATTTTTTCATCTTCTATTTCACTTTCAATTTCTAATATTTCTTTTTTTAAGTACACAAATTTTCCTGTTTTTTCTTTTACTCTATTTTGCATTTGTTTTCCCAGAGTTCCGGGAGGAGACATTAATTTAATGCAATCTGAAACATTACAAAAATATCGTTTTGCCATAAGTTTGGCAAGAGAAATATTTTCTTCTGTCAAAGGTTCTCCTTCAATTTGTGTAATTTCTTTTTTTGCAAATGAGGATTCTTCTAAAATTCCTGTTACAAATCCTTCTTCTAATGTTTTTACACGACTAAAAGGAACTAATACTCTAGTTCCTATTCTTATCTTTTCTTCTAATTCTTTTGGGATAATATAATGAAATTCTTTGTTTAAGTCTTTTGCAATACTGTTAATAATAACTTCTGCAACCATGTTTCCTCCTTGCTAGAAGTTATTATATCCTTTTTTTTGAAGTCGGTCAAGACCGAAAACAATGTGAATGGGACCTGAGATTTTAACAGTATTTCAAAATAAATCTTTTTTAAATTTATAAAATACTGTCAAAATCTCCGGCCCCATTCACACTTTATTCTTTCATTTTATATTCATTTTCAATTATCGTCATAATAATTTGTACCGTTTTTTCTAAATTATTATTTTTTAACACATAATCATAAAGTCCAATTTTTGATTCTTCATAATCAAAGCGATTTAAGCGAAGTTCTATTTCCTTTAAATCTGGTTTATCTTCTCTATTCTCCAATCTTTTTCGTAAAATTTCTTTTGGTACTCTTAAAAATATAGTTACTATTTTTACATCATCTTTTAAGAGATTAATTAAATCCTCTGTTCCATTTACATCAATATCTTTTACAATAATCTTTCCACTTTGTATTTTTTCATTTAATAGTTTCTTAGAAGTCCCGTAATAATGATTGTGATGAACTGAATATTCGTACAATTCATCTTTTTTAATCATTTCTTCAAATTCTTGTGTAGATACAAAATGATAAGTACTTCCAGCTACATCCGTGGCTCTTGGTGCTCTATCTGTAAAGGAAGGAAGTGTTGTTACCTTATCCATTCTTTTTAATAACTCTTTTTTTATGGTGTCCTTTCCTGCACCAGCTACACCTGATAATATTACTAGCATATTTTTACCTTCCCCTCTGCAATTTCCGTTGCTGCTAATGTGACACTAGATTCTTCCTTAGATTTTACAAGTGGTACACTTCCACTGGCAATTTGTCTCGCCCTTTTAGAAGTAGCTACTACTAGCTCAAATCGGTTGTTTACAATTTTTAATAAATCTGTTACACTTGGTTTTACCATCATGGCTTATTTTCCCCCTCATTTTATTTCAAACCTTTTTCTATTCTTCTTCTGTATCTTCATCTTTATCTAATCTTCCTGCAACAGTCTCTGGTTGTACAGCAGATAAAATAATATGTCCTGAATCCATAATAAGAACCGCTCTTGTTCTTCTTCCATAAGTAGCATCAACTGCCATCTTTGTGTCCTTTGCTTCTTGTACCATTCTTTTTATTGGTGCCGATTCTGGACTAATAATAGCAATAATCCTATTTGCTGATACAATGTTACCAAAACCAATGTTAATCAATTGCATTTTTCTTCCTCCTATTTTATCTTAATTTGTAGCTTTCTCTTTTTTTGCTTTTCTATTCTATATTTTGTATTTGTTCTCTAATATTTTCAATTTCTGTTTTCATATCAACTACTAAATTTGTAATTTCTAATTTATTTGCTTTTGCTCCAATGGTATTTGTTTCTCTATTCATTTCTTGTACAATAAAATCTAATTTTTTTCCTACAGGCATTTCCTGATCTAATAAATTATTAAATTGTACAAAATGACTTCTTAGCCTTGTTATTTCTTCTTCAATTGAACATTTGTCAGAATAAATCACAATTTCTTGTGCTAATCTATTTTGATCTACAACATCAGTACTTAATAATTCTTTTATTCTTGCTTCTAATTTTACTACATATTCTTCTACAAGTCCAGTAGATAAGCCAGATATTTTGTCAATTTTTTCAGACAAAATTTCAATTCTTTTTCTTAAGTCCACAGCCATTTTTTCGCCTTCGTTTTTTCTCATAGTCAGTAATGAGCCTATCGCTTGGTTCACAGCAAGAGTCAGTTCTTCTTCTATTGTTTTATCCTCTGTTTCATTTTGAATATTTAAAACATCTGGTAGTTTTGTGATTTCCATCAAATTTATGTTTTCTGCAATTCCGGCTTCCTTAGCTAATTGTCTTAATTCTTGAATATACAATTTAGCAATTTCTGTATTAATTTTTATATTCTTTCCTTCTGTACTGTTATTAGTAAAACTAATATATACTTCTACCTTTCCTCTGTGAATTTCTTTAGAAATTAATTTTTTAATATTTTCTTCTAAATAACTAATTGTTTTAGGTATTTTTATAGCAATATCATTATATTTATGATTAACCGTTTTTATTTCAACAATATATTCTTTTGCCTCTTTTTCAATTTTTGCTCTTCCAAAGCCAGTCATACTTTTAATCATTCTTTTTTTCCTCTCTTTTCTTGTCCTTTTTCACAATTTCTTGGATGTCATTATTTTCTTTTTTATATTTTCTTCTCATTCTTTGTTCAATTACAATTCCTTTGATACAATAGTAAATTCCAAAAAATGCAGGTGAAATTGCAACAAGAATCCTTGTTAATCTATCTGTGCAGTAAAAATAGAAGTATGGCAAAAATAAAGTTAAAATGGCTAATATTAAAATTTCTGTCCCATTTATAAAATATTTTCCATTATCTTTTTTATATGATTTTTCAAATAACACAATGGCGATGGCTAATAATAAAACACTAAAAAATCTCAAATCAATGATAAAATTTTCCTTTTTTATGTTGATAAATCCTAAATGGAAACAGCACATTAATAGTATAATAGCAGTTGCAATAAAAAGATTTTTTAGAATTTCTTTATTAATTTCATATTGTATATCTTTTGGAATTTTCTTTTTTAAATGGATTTTTTCAACAACTTCCATGTCACCTGTTTTTTTATTTTCTTCTTTTTCTTCCTTTTTTGTTTCTGTTGTTTTTGATTTCGTTGTATTTTTTGGAGATTCTTTTTGTTTTAATCGACCGGCTTCTTTTTTTATTTTGCTATGTTTCCCATTTTTTTCGATTTCTTTTTCTTCTTTTTCAATTTCAATTTTTACTTTTTTTCCATCTTTTTCGGCCATTCTTTTGATTCCTTTCTATTTATATATTTGGGAGCTTTCCTCCAATTCATATATTATATTGCTTACTACAACAAGAGATGCTGTTTCTGTTCGCAATATTCTTTTCCCAAGTGATATAATTTTAGCCCCCATTTCTTTCATTTGTTGTATTTCAGCTTCTTCTATTCCACCTTCAGGTCCTACTATAATAGCTATTTTTAAGTTTTGTTTTTGCTCTAATTTTCTTGCTTCCTGTTTTAATGTATTTTCTTTTTCACCTTCATAAGCTACTAATACTATATCATAATTTTGAATGGTTTGAAAGACTTTTTCTACATTTTGTATTTTATTTATAACAGGAATCTGATTTCTCTTAGATTGTTCTGCTGCAGCTTTTGCAATTTTCCTCCATCTAACTTGTTTTTTTTCTTCTTCCCTTGGCTCAAGTTTTACAACACATCTCTTTAACAGAAGAGGAGTAAATTCTTTTACACCTAATTCTGTTCCCTTTTCTATGATCCATTCCATTTTATCCGCTTTTGGAATTCCTTGTATAACATGCAAATATATTCTAGTTTCTGTTTCTACCGGCTTTTTTTCTAATATACGACAAATCATTTTTTCTTTTGAAATTTCCTCTATACATGTAATATACGAAAACGATGCCTCTTGTAAAGAGGCAATTTCTATTTTTTCATTTTTTTGGCATCTTAATACATTTTTAATATGATTTAAATTTTCTCCTGTAATTTCAATTTGATTTGACGAAATATTTTCTGGTTCCACAAATATTTTATGCATTTTCTCTCTCCTAATTTATTTCTATCATTATTTTTTCATTTAGGAAATCATACTTTACTTCAGCATTGAAAATTTCTTTTAATTGAGAAATTGTACATTGATTTGGTATTTTATTTCCTTTTCTCTCTTGTTCATAATAAATTTTATATTTTTGGTCATGGTATTGTATTTCTTCTATTACATTTGATTGCCAATTTCGTTTCAAAATTTCTATTGTTTGTACCTTAGGTATAATACTTAACAAATTAATAACATATTCTTGTCTTTTTAAGTCATATGCTGCTTTTACATATTGATTGTAATCATCTGGATTTAGTTCTTGTTGATTAATCGATATTGTCAATTCTTTCGGTTTCCAAATTCTATTGATTTCTTCCTCTGGAATATCTGTCATATTTTGATTTTTAAAAAAGTCAATATATTCATATTGGGTTCGATATAAATATTCTTCGTATGTTTCTTCTTGGTTACAATGAAGAGAAGAATAAAAATTGTTTTTTCTTACAGCTATATATTCATACATTCTTTTGTCTTCATTACTAATATATTGTATAATATCATAGACTTTTTTGGTAGCTTCTTCTATTTCTGTATACGAAGTTATGTCTAAACATACCTGATATTCTAAAAATGAAACACCATATTTTTCTTTTGTTCCTTCACTAATTGTAAACTCCTGTAGTATATCCTGATTTGGGTAATTTTCTACATGATATTTTAGACGTTTTGCAGAATAATCTTCTGTAATTTCATTTCCATTTTTATAGGCATAAAATGTAATTTCTTTGTTACTTTTCGGTGATAATACATAAAGTCCATTATCTTTTTTATCAATATCTTTTTCTTTAATTGTAAACTTTTCTCCCTGATAAATTTGTGTTAAATATCCCCTTATTTCTCTTGGTTGCATTTTTAAAAACGGACCAAACATAAAAATAATAACTAAGACAAGTATAATGATTCCTGCTAAAACAAAAGGAGTAACAATGATCTTTCCTAAGGTTTTTAATATAGTAATAAATCTTTGTACACCAGCCACGTTTACTTCTTTTAATACTTTTTGGACTTCTTCTCTTTCTTTTTTCTTCATCATTTTTCTCAACCTTTTTCTTTATCATAGTCTCTGCTACTTTAAAGAGAACAATATTGGACTTTCTTAAGCATTTTCTCTATTCATGTACGTGTCTTCGTTCGCCTGCAAAAAATTGCAAGACAATTTTTCTGTAGAATATTTTTTTCTTGTATAGGAAATTTTTCTGAAATTTCTTACATTTTATTTTCACTCCATGTTGCGAAACTTTGAAGTTTCATATAGTTTCCTATACAAGAAAAAGTGCTGATTTTGTCCTTTGTAGTTTCAGCACTTTTTATTTTATATCTTTCTACTCTATTTTATTTCTTCATCTCTACCTTCTGGTAATGCAGGAATTTCTAGTTTTACTCTAATTCTCATTACATGACTAATTGCTCTTATAATTTTGCTATTTTTAATTCTTTGCCATAAAGATGGTTTTACTTCAAATGTTGTTTGTTTTACATATTCATCTTCTTCAGTTGTTTCCGCTACTGGCTGTTCTACTACTTTTTCTTCAACTTCCGTATCTACTGGAGTTGGGATAGCTTTTAATGCTTCTGCCACTTCAATTCCAATATAGCTTAAAGCTTTTGATCTATCTTCAATTCTTTCCATGTCGATTTCAATATGTAAATTTGTTTCTAAGTTAACAATTCTTGCATTTACAATTTTGACAGCATTTTGATAATTTTCTGAATTTTTTACTCTACATCTTCCTATAACAGATAACGTCTCTATAATATCTTCTGGGAGTCTATCAGAAGCTTCTTTTAATTTTTCCTTCCAATCTTTTTCTTTGTCTTCCACAATTTCTAACATATCTTTTATTTCACTAGCTGTTGTAATATTTTTTTCTCTTTGTCTAATAAGTTCTTCAATTTGTTTTGTGTTTTCTTCAAATTGGTTGGTTGCATATTCTACTAATCCATATGCCGCCTTATATACACTTTTTGGAAAGTTTTTCTTTTTTGGATATTCTAACAAATATAGTTTTACGGATTCTATTAAATCTTTGAAATAGGTATCTTCTTCCAATTGCACAATTTGTTTTTTGCTATTTGGATTAATTAATTTTTGAATTTTATCAATATTAGATAAAATCTTTTCTTCTGTGATTACCATTTTCACGTTTACCATGCCTGTTTTCCTAAATATTGACATGTAAACTTCCCTCCTTTGTCCTACGTTTTTTTGTTTCCCTATAGTTTATATTATACATTCTTTTACAAAAAACTACAATAGGATTTCTTAAAAATTAGTTTTCGATTTCGTTACAATTTTATTACAATTATATGACAAAAGTCAAGCTTTTTTTTCGTCTGCTTCAATCTTTTTTAATTCTTCAAATCTTTTTACTTTTTGTGTAGTTGTTTTGATAAGCTCTTCTTCCGTAGCAATTACTTCTCTTATATATTTGTAAGCAGGCATTGTTTTATTAATTTCTTTAATCTTTTCCCAAAGTTTTTCTAATATTGCTTCTTGCCCTTCTATTTGATAAGTCTGTTTCATAATCTCTGGATCATATACTATTTTCGTGCAAATTTTTAGATCATCATCAGAATCTGGTTTCCCGTAAACGAAAGATTCTTTTACTCCCTCGATTCTATTGATAACAGCTTCTAATTCTTCTGGATAAATATTTTTTCCATTTTTTAATACAATCACATTCTTTTTTCTACCTGCAATATATAAAAAACCATCTTTATCCAAATAACCAAGATCACCCGTATAGAACCAACCACCTTTTAACACTTCATTGGTTGCTTCTTCATTTTGGTAATAGCCTAACATTACACTTGGTCCCTTTACAATAATTTCTCCGATTCCCTTTTCATTTTTATCAGTAATTTTTACTTTAAGGCTTGGAAAAATTCTTCCCACTGAGCCAATTCTTGAATATTTATCGTTTCCTGCACTTACAACAGGTGAAGTTTCTGTTAGCCCATATCCTTGGACAATTTTTATTCCTAAATCATTAAATCCCTTTTCTACCACAGGGTCTAATGCTGCAGCTCCATTTACACATAACCTTAGTTTTCCTCCTAGGGATTCATGAATTTCCTTAAATATTTTTCTTTTTACATCTACACCTATTTTGGCAAGAAAATTACTTAATTTAATTCCACTTTCCACTTTTTCAATTAGCCCTTTTTTCTCTATAGTTTTTATTAATTTTTTATACATATTCTCAAATAAAACAGGTACAGATATCATGGCTGTAATTTTATATTCTCGAATATTATCCGCAATATGTCTAATTCCTTCGCAAAAAGCAATACTAGCTCCCGAATAAAGTACATATAAGAAACCAACTGTGCATTCAAAAGTATGGTGCAATGGTAAAAATGAAAGTAAGGTATCGTCCTTAGTTAATTTAATTACAGAAGCAATATCCATAATATTCGTACATATATTTTTCTGTGATAATTGTACTGCCTTTGACATAGCAGTCGTTCCTGAGGTAAACAACATGATAGACATTTTCTCATTGTCAATGGTAGCATCTAGAAATCTTCGATTTCCCTTTTGTATTAAATCTTTTCCCTTTTGAATTAATTCCTTTTGAGAATACATCCAATCTGTTTTTTCTGAAATATCCATAGATATATAATATCTTAAGTCTGTTGTATTTCTTGTTCTAATGTCCTGCATGATATCATTATACTTCTCTGAAAAGAAAATGGCTTGCACACCTGAGCGGATAATTAAGCTTTCAATTTCATTTGCAGGTAGCGCTTTATCTAAAGGTACAACAATTCCAGTTCCGCAAGTAACAGCTAAATAACCAATAGCCCACTCATATCGATTTTCTGAAATTACAGCAATTCTTTTACCTTCTAATCCAATATTCATAAGTGCTGTTCCTAAGCCATTCACATCTTCTAAAAGGTCTTGATAAGTAATGATTTTGAATTCGTTTTCTTTGTCTGTTTTAAATTTATAGGCTGGTTCTTTTGCATATAATGCAGCTGATGAGGTTAACATATCTTTTATATCTTTAATTTCTCTTCTTTTTTTATATATTACCTTCTTCATATTGTTCTCCTTAATTTAATAAATTCACTTTTTTGGCTGGGGCACTAGGATTCGAACCTAGGAAATAACGGAGTCAGAGTCCGTCGCCTTACCGCTTGGCCATGCCCCAATTTATTTTTATGAGTTAGAAGTCAAAAATATGCTGACTTCTAACTCATTATTTTAATGTGTATGTTGTCCAGAATAGTATTGTTCCATCATCCATGAAGTATAGTCAAATGGTTCTACTGTTTCTGGTTCACCATAATCTACTCCAAAGGTTTCTACTGTCATACTTGTGATAACAGGTTTATTCACTGGTGTATCAGAGGCAATTTGATTACCCTCTTCATCAGTTGGCACTTCTGCATCTTCTGCTAATTCGTCACTTCTATAAATTACTTCTACATCAGCAATTTTTTCTACAACATCCATTCCTTCTATTACTCTTCCAAATGCTGCATAATATCCATCTAAAGATGCTGTAGTTTCATCCATAATAAAGAATTGATCACTGGCAGAGTTATATCCTTCTTCTGCTAATCCCATAGAACTATAGTCTGCTCTTGCCATAGATATAACACCTTTTTCGTGTTTTAAAGTATTTTGTTGAAAGCCATTTGCCATAAATTCTCCTGGAATACAATAGTCTAGTGCATCTGCTCCTATATTTTGCCCCCCTTGAATCATAAAACCAGGAATCGTTCTATGGAAATCTAATCCATCATAATATCCTTCTTGCACTAATTTTACAAAATTAGCTACTGTATTTGGTGCCACATCTGGATATAATTCAACTTTAATGGTTCCATAATCTGCAATTTCCATTGTTACAATTGGATTTTTTACCTCTTCTGTCATTTTTCTAGCATATCCATAGCCTAACAAAATAATGGCTATTGCTAAAATAATACAAACTATTATAATAATTGCTTTTTTCATTTCATTTACCTCTTTTTCTATATTTTTAATCTATATAATACATAAAACTGATCTAAATCCACCATTAGTCGCAGCAACTCCAGCATTCATGTTATAAAAGAAAATACCTGACTCTAACATAGTACTATAATATCCTCCTCCACGTACTAAAAATGCATCAGTTCCAAATGAAAATCTAGAGTAATCTGAAAACCATGCACTATATTGATTTTCATAACTTGATATTTCATATATAGCATCTCCATAGGCTTTAGAATTTATCTCAAAATTGTTTTCACTTGTTTCATCTTCACTTGCCTCATATACATTCTTATGTCTTTCTGGTGCATTTACTAGTTCTTGTCCATTCGTTAATGCTGCTGATGTATCAATATATGCAGCTATTCTTTCAAATGAACCTCCATTCAAATCATAAATTCCATATATATTTCCCGTAGAACTGGCTAGTTGTCCTTCTTCCTTCTCGTAGGAAAATGAATTTTCACTTCCGTCTATTCCACCATTACTTCTTCCTGTAATGCAATCAGTACTATTGTTTAAAGCTACCTCTGTTCCATTTCTACCATATTTACTTTGTGTAAGATATGCTACAGCTCCCCATTCTGTATTTTTCATTAAATGTGGATCACAATTGGCTATCCCTACTCCATATAAATCAGTATTATTTTTCATGTTTGTGCTTACAGTATATGCATTTCCTACTGTGATAAATCTCCAGCTTTGTTCATTTGGTACCACTCTTACATTTTTATTTGTTACATTGTCACTACCTTCAGAATTTCCAACACCTTCTGCTGAGGTTGCCTCAAATTTTGCTACCCAGATTCCTGTTAGTTCTTGTCCTCCATAATTGCTAAATGCAGGATGGATATTCCAATTTCCTTGTCCTGATTGATTTGTAATGGCAACATTTGTATTGTCAGTTGGTACTGTAGAGTTTCCTTTTAAAAATTTAATATTAATTTTTCCTCCCTCATCAGAAGAAGTGTGATACAATGTCTCAATCTGATACATATATCTTGGTATCCACACAAACATACTTCCCATACTTGTTACATACCCATTAGCATCTACACTCAATTCGTCTTGTAACATAATATTAGCCCATTTCTTAGCATCTGATGAATAATTATACCACTCTCCCGAATCTTTGTCTACTGTTTTCCATTTTTTTGCTTTCTCTTCCCATACAACAGGTATCATTCCTTCTTCTAGCTTAGGAGTATTTACTAAAGCAACATTTACCGTAACAATATCAGATTCGTTTCCTTCTCCATCAATCATTTTAATGGCATAATCTCCACTTTCTGTAACAGAAATTTCAGTTCCAGGAACTAAGTTCCATAAATATTTTTCAGGATTATTTTCATCTTTTTTAGCATAATAAATATTTCCCTTATTGATATTAGCACCATAAACAATATTTTCTATTGAAATTGTTGCTCTTAATCCAGTAGTTTTTGTAATTGTTGTAAATTTTGGTTTTTCTGTAGATACTTGATATTCTATATAGCTGCCTTCTCCTAAATCAAAAAGTCTATAATACATTGTATTATCTTTCTTTACTCCTGTAAGACTAATTACATCTCTTGTTGCAAAATGAATAATAACCTCTTGCTCTACATCTTCAATTCCAATTTCTTTCAGTTGTTCAACAGAAAAATATTGAAAATCTGTTGCCGTTTTTTTAGGTTCTCCAGTTGTCTCACAATTAGCATTTACAACGTCTATTACAGTTTGAATTTGTGCAAAATTAGCAAGTTCACTTGTAACTGGCGTTCCTACATTTAAATATTGATCTCCTTCTCCTATCTTTATTTTTTCATAAATATAATCTACTCTTGATTGGATGATCCTCATCTCACTAACAAATGCTACTACTCTTGTTTCCTCCAATGTTCCTAATCCCATAATTGTTGCAACAGAAGCCAATATTATCAATACTACAATTGTAACAATTAAAGTAATTAATGTAATTCCCTTTTTCTTTTGCATGTATACCTCCACTTCTTTTAAAGCATCATATTGTCGAACATAAATTGTTCTTGCATTCTTTTTAAAGATTGTTTTATATTTCTTGCTCTAATTTCTCCAACACCTGGCGTTTTGTCTAAATCGCTTATTTCTGCCAATAAAATATGTTGGAATGATTTAAAAGATTTTACCAAATTATCAATTACATTACTAGGTACCTTCGGGATTTTACTTAAAATTCTATATCCTCTTGGATAAACTGCAATTTCTTCATAATTTTCAAAATTTTCATATCCTAATATTTTCGCAATTACTTGTATATCAATTAAATTATCACCATACATATTACGGATTTCATTTACTACTTTAGAAGCTTCTTTTCTTCTTCCTGGTGCCAGATAATCTTTTACGATTAGCAATTCTTCATTTTCTAAGTCTCCAATTAATTCTTCTAATTGCATTTTTACTAATCTACCGTCTTCTCCTAACTCATAAATAAAACGTTTTACTTCTTCTACAACTGTCATAACCATTTCAGCCCTTTGGATACAGGTAATTACAACATCTAAAGTAACAATATCATTAAACTCATATTCATTTAGTATATTTAATTTCCCGTCAAATACTTTTTTATATCTTTCCAAAATTTGTAGTGCCTGATTTGCTTTTCCTAAAACTTTAGTAGTTTCCTCAATCATATATCTGTAATTTCCTTTAAATATGGTAATAATATTCCTTCTTTGTGAAATACTAATAACCAATTTTCCCGTCTGTTTTGCAGTTCTTTCAGCTGTTCTATGTCTTGTTCCTGTTTCCTTTGTTGCAATACTTGGAGATGGTATTAATTGTGCATTTGCATACAATATTTTCTTTAAATCCGAGCTAAGTACAATAGCACCGTCCATTTTGGCCAATTCGTATAAATTAGACGGTGTATAATCTTGGTTAATAAAAAAACCGCCATCAACAATTTCTAAAACCTCTTTAGAATCTCCCACTAAAATTAAGGCTCCTGTTTTGGTCTTTAAAATATTTTCCAAGCCTAGTCTTAAAGGAGTACCTGGTGCTATAATTTTTAATATCTCCACTAGGCTATCTTCTTTTTTTGTACTTTCTTCCAAAACCCTCACCTCTATTTTAATTTTAGAAATTTCATTGCCTCATTTATATTTTTCACGCCTATTATATCTAATTTCAATTCTTCTTTCAAGAGTTTTTTATTATTTTCTGAAATGATGCAGGTTTTAAATCCTAATTTTTCCGCCTCTTTCAATCTCTTTTCAATCATATTTACACTTCTGACTTCCCCTGTAAGCCCCACTTCTCCAATAGCTACAATCTCTTTAGAAATACTAATATTCTTAAAGGCAGATGCTACAGCTAAAACTACCCCTAAATCTGTTGCTGGTTCGTTTATTTTAATTCCTCCTACTACATTTAGGTAAACATCTTGATTACCTAGCATCAAGCCTGCTCTTTTTTCCAATACAGCAATTAAAACCGTTAGTCTATTATAGTCCATTCCATTCGCTGTTCTTCTAGGTAATCCAAAGACACTTTGTGCTGTTAAAGCCTGTAATTCTAGCAAAAGTGGTCTTGTTCCCTCCATACTTGCTACTACGATAGAACCAGGCGGATTGTCATCTCTTTCTGAAATTAAAACAGAAGATGGATTATGAATTTCCACCAATCCTTTATTTTGCATCTCAAACATTCCGATCTCATTTGTAGAGCCAAATCGATTTTTCACACCTCTCAAAATACGATAAGAAAAATACCTTTCGCCTTCTAAATATAAAACAACATCCACCATATGTTCTAGCACTCTAGGTCCAGCAATATTTCCATCTTTTGTAACATGACCAATAATAATCGTCGTAATTGCCTTTTCTTTACAAATTCTCATGATTTTAGAAGTAATTTCTCTTACTTGACTAACACTACCACTGCTAGAAGAAATTTCGTCACTATACATTGTTTGAATGGAATCAATGATTACTAACTTTGGTGTTATTTTCTCAATAGCTTCTTCAATAATGTCAATGTCAGTCTCCCCCAAGAATAAAATATCTTCATTCTTGATGCCCAAACGGTCTGCTCTTAATTTAATTTGTTCAGAAGATTCTTCTCCTGAAACATATAATACCTTGCCTTCGCCTAAAATTTTATCACAAATCTGTAAAATAAGAGTAGACTTTCCGAATACCAGGTTCTCCGCCCAGCAAAATGAGAGAGCCTTTTACTAAGCCTCCCCCTAAAACTCTATCCAATTCATCAAAACCTGTAGAATTTCTTTTACTCTCTTGTTTTTCCACATCATTTAAAGCAATAGGTGTAGCACTTTTTTTCTCCTTACCCTTGCTTTCAGAACCTTTTGAAATTTTTTCTTCATAGAAACTGTTCCAGCTATTACAACTAGGACACTTTCCTAGCCACTTTGCAGACTCATATCCACATTCATTACAAACAAAAATAGACTTAACCTTACTACTCATATTTCCTCCACCTGTCTCATTAGGAAGTGTCCTCAATGGGACACTACACTAATTGTTGTAATATGTTAATAAACATAGCATGTGACCATCCTAATCCTATTACCCAAGCTGGTTTTAAGGTTTGGTTGTCGATTTGTTCTGCTAAATATCCATGCTCTGATGCTGTTTTTACAACAAAGTCAAAATGCTCTTTTGCTTTTTTCTTTTGTCCAATTTCTATGTAATATTGTGCTAACCAAAGGCTTGCAATTACCCAAGGATTTCCTCCTGCATAATTGTCTCCTTCATATCTTAAATATCCACCTGTATAAGTTCTTAATGTCAAATTGATTCTTTCTATTGTGTTTTCAATTTTCTTCTCTTTTGGACTAAATACTGCAAATGGTGTTACAAGTCCAATCAGACTTATGTCCATTTTCTGGTCCTTATTCCTTACAAAACTTTTCTTTTCATTATTATAAAAATTTTTTATAATATATTCTTTAATTTGCAATAGGTATTTTTCCAGTATCTCTTTTTCTTTTTTTATGTTTTCTAATTTTAATCGATTGTTATTGAATTCTGGCGCTATGCAATCATATATTTTAATTAGAGTTTCAAAACTTGCAAATATAGCAGCTAATGAATACACATGAATTCCCTCATTTTCTTCCCACAAATCATAACTAAGTGGTTTTTCTTCTTTTCCCTCTAAAACCTTGTCTATATATTTTTTTAAGTATTCTACTGCTTTTTCACACATTTTTAGATTTTCTTTTAGGAATTTTAAATCTAATGTATTCTCATAATGTTTATAAACACCATATACAACAGAAGCTGTTTCATCTATTTGATATCCCCAACATGGTGCTAAAGTTCCATCTGTATAAAATCTCTGTTCCCACATTCCGTCTTTGCTTTGTGTATTTTTACAAAATTGTTTATAAAATTTTTCCGTTTCCTTTTCCATTTTTAAAATATCAAGTGCTTTTGTAATAAAAATACTATCCCTTGGCCAGCAATAAGAATATCTTCCACATTTTGTTTTGTTTTCGTCTATCTCAACCCCTGATGATATTCCACCAGTTTTTGAATTTATTAGCAATGGGAATAATAGAATACTTCTTTTATAAATTTGTTCTACTTTTAAATCATATTTTGTTGAAGGCTCTTTGATTGGAATACCATTATGCTCTTTTACATATTTTTTCCAATAATTTTTTACATTCTGATATTCTTTTTCTATATCCATTTTTCTTATTTTTTCTATTTCATTTTCAATAGAGTTTATATAATTATTTCCTACGTTTTCTGTAATATAAAAGTAAATTTCTATTGTCTTTTCTTCCTTTGGTTTTAAAGTTCCTATATGATATTGTATACTAGAGTCAGAGGACATACCAATATAGTCTTTGCCTCCTATTATACCATCTGCAATATTTTCTTGTGTATTATTAATTTGTACATTTTCTATTTTCTCCTTTGAAAAAATAGATGTAGTATAGTCATGCATATATTGTATTAAAGCGTTATTTTTAAAAAAGCCACTAGCATCATTATTACTATCTGATACCATTTTAGAATGAATCAATAAGCTCACATCTAAATCAATTACATTTTGATTTGAAAATTTATATCTTTTTACTAGCACATTTTCCTTTATACAAATAAAATCTGTTTGTGTTATATTAAGTTCAAAATATGTATTTTTTATATTAGTTACTAATATATTGGTATCTTTTATATATGTTTGTTCATATTCATTGTTAATATCCGTATGTAAATAAATAATATTAGAATCATTTACTTTTACCCCTGTATGTAGAAAATCTATAAATTGTCTATAATCTACAGTTGGATAAAAAAGTCTAATTAATTCTCCTTTTTTGGTAAAACTTGCCAGCATATTTTTATTTCCTATAATAGCATCATTAAAATATTTTTCCATTTGTTTTCCCCTTTTTATGAAATTATTTCTACAATTTGTTTTTCCAAATCTTTTATTTTTTGTTTTAATTCTACAAGTTTTTCGTCCTTAACGTCTTCTGTTAGCATTTCTTCCTTTACAATACTAGACATTTCATCAATTTCTTCTTTTAGTGTTTCTAATCTTTCTACTAGTTCTAATCTAATATATTTATGTTCATCTGGTAATTGTAATCTGGATACCGTCTTTAATGAATCTAAATTAATAACATCACCAAATTCAGGTGTAGTTACTGGTATTTTAGTATCTTGTTCTATTTTTTCTTTTAACACTTCTTCAGATTCTGGTTCTCCATGCACTAAAAAAATATGTTTAGGTTTTGTAATAAAAGAATATATAAAATTCATTAACCATTCTTGATCTGCGTGTCCAGAATATCCTTCAATATATTCTACATCTGCTTCAACTGCAATCTCTTCTCCAAAGATTTTTACTCTCTTTGCTCCATCTACTAAGTTTCTTCCTAATGTACCTGGTGCTTGATATCCAACAAACAATATTGTGCTTTTAGGATTCCATAAATTATGTTTTAAGTGATGTTTAATTCTTCCTACTTCGCACATTCCACTGGCTGAAATAATAATGGCTGGTTCTGTTCTCTCATTTAGTTCTTTTGATTCGTCCGCTGTTCTTGTGAAATGTAAATTCGGAAATTCCAATGGATTATCTCCACTTTCTATTTCTTTTCTTACTTCTTCTTCAAATAAATTTGCATTTTTCTTAAATATTTCTGTTGCAGAAATAGCAAGCGGACTATCCACATATACTGGTACACTCATTAATTCTTCATATTTATGTCTAAATTCTTCATTGTCCCCTTCTATTTCTTTAATTTTATTAATTTCATATAAAATTTCTTGTGTTCTTCCTACTGCAAAGGATGGTATAACAACAGTTCCACCTCGTTCAATTGTTTTTGATACAATGTCCAAGAAAATTTTTGCTTTTTCATCATTTCTCATGTGTAATCTACTACCATAAGTAGATTCCATTACTAGGTAATCTGCAGATTCAATCATAGTTGGGGAGTCCAAAAGGGGTATATCATTATTTCCTAAATCTCCTGTAAAAACTATTTTTTTTGTTTCTCCATTTTCCGTTATCCAAACTTCAATAATGCTTGAGCCAAGCATATGTCCAGCATCATTAAATCTGACTTGTATATTTTCATCAATTGCAATAATTTCATCATAAGAAACTGGTCTAAATAACTCCAAAGAATCAATAGCATCTTGTGCAGTATATAAAGGTGGTAAAGGTTTTTCTCCCTTTCTTTTTCTCTTCTTGTTTTTCCATTCTGCTTCTGTTTCTTGGATATGTCCACTGTCAGGTAACATAATTGAACATAAATCAGTAGTTGCCTTTGTGGCAATAATTTGGTTATGAAATCCTTCCAAATATAATTTAGGTATTCTACCGGAATGGTCAATATGTGCATGTGTTAATAACATAAAATCAATTTCAGCAGGATTAAACAAAAATTCATCTTCATTATGCAAGATATCGCTTGCTTTTCCTTGATACAAGCCACAATCTACTAAAAACTTTTTCCCTGCTCCTTCTACTAAAAAATTAGAACCTGTAACTGTTTTTGTTGCTCCCAAAAAAGTAATATTCATTCGTTTCCTCCTTTTTATTAATGAAATAATTTTATTTTTTTATCAAATTTGACTACAAATTCTTCTTTTACTTCTGGTATCTTCATTGTCTTTTTCCCTTCTAACATTTCTCCCTCATATACCTCAATTTGTAATAGATTCTCTTCAATATAAAACTTTACTTCTATTTCTTCCAAATTTATAATTTTGGTGTCTAAAATTTCATGTAATATTTCTGTATTAAAATTAATATTTTTGTGTATAATTTCAATTATTTTTAAATTACAAGCTTTCGTATATAATATTTTTTGAACTTCTTCTAAATTGATTTCTGCTATTTCTTTTATTTCGCGTTCTTCTGTAATGGGCAGAAAACTATAATATCTCAGAATATAAATATATTCTAAAATCTCTTTCTTGCTTTCTGCCTTTTCAGTTTTTAATTTTAGTAAATTCAAAAAATCTTTTTGTATGCTTAACAATGTTTCATATTGATTTTTTTCTATATTTTCTGCAATTTCAACATCTTCTTCTAATTGCTTCATTTTTTTTGTATAATTTCTCGGGTCAATTGTTTCATTACATTCCTGTATTTTTTCTAATATATCTTTTCTTTCTTTTTTTAATATTCTAATAAGCTGAGCTAAGCTAAATATTTTATTTGTTTCTAATTTTTCATTTCGTTTTATAAATTCTTGTTCTAACTCTTTCTTATTATTTATTTTTTTATCCAATTCTCTAATTTCTTTCATAAAGGCTTTCTTTTGTTCTGAAATATTTTTCAAAAATGTAGATTTGTCCTTCATTTTTAACAATTTTTGTTTTGTTTGTTGAATTTCTGCTTCTATTTTTTCTTTATGAATTGGATTTTCAACATAAAGAGCTAAAATATATTTGCAAATTAACACATATATATTTTGTGCCAATTCTTCATTTACTTCTTCCAAATCGAGTAAAATTTTTTCAATATAATCAATTAACAATGTATTATCTGATTTCCATATTTGAAAAAATTGATTTCCAAGTAACATTTGAATGTTTTGATAGATTAAATTGTAAGTAATATATCTCGCTTTTGATAAGTCTGTATTCCATGACCACCCATCAAAATCTCTAATTACTTCCGTATGGTCTATGCAAAAACCTATTTTTAGAAATTGCGTAAATGCATCTTTTATAAGAGAATGAGAGTTAGGAATATAAAAATAAGTATCACTAATTTCTAATAATCCATATAGAATAGACTCTATATTAGGATATACCTCAATTCTTCCATCAATTGCCTCTTCATTTTTTTCTTCTCGTGGGTTTATAAGTGTAATTTCTTTGCAATTTTCTTTCAATATACGCATAACTTCTTCTATAAAAACAGATTTTTCTTCTGCAAATGGTTTTACTATCTTATAATCATCATAAGCAGTTTCTATTTTATAGAACATACTAAGTATCAGATTTTTTATATCAGCTGTAAATTCTTTTTTGTCTAAAATTAATTCTACTCGATTATTATAATCTTTCCTATTTAATTTAGAAAAAAATTGTTTTCCCTGCACTTTCTTTACTCTCTTTCTAATTATTCTCTTCTGGTGGTTTTGCCATTTTTAATTCTGCCAATGTTTCTTTTGTCCATAATACTTGCCTTGGTTTACTTCCCTCATATCCGGATATAACTCCTCTTTGTTCCATTTGGTCCATAATTCTTCCCGCTCTAGCATATCCCACTTTAAATCTCCTTTGGATAAAAGATGTAGATGCTTGTCCAGTATTAACTACTGTTTCAATTGCTTCTGTTAAAAATGGGTCTGTATCATCATCGTCTTCTTCTAATTCTTTATCTGTAGTGTTAGCTTTTTCTATTTTTTCTATAATGTCCTCGTTATAGGTTGCTTCTCCATTTGATTTTAAGAAATCAACTATTTTCTCTATTTCTTTATCTGATATAAATGCACCTTGTACCCTAATTGGCTTAGATGTTCCGACTGGATAAAAGAGCATATCTCCTTTTCCTAAAAGTTTTTCAGCTCCCACCATATCTAATATAGTTCTTGAATCTACCTGAGATGATACTGCAAATGAAATTCTTGATGGAATATTGGCTTTAATTAATCCTGTTATAACATCTACAGACGGTCTTTGTGTAGCAACCACTAAATGCATACCAGCTGCTCTTGCCATTTGTGCTAGTCTACAAATAGCATCTTCTACATCATTTGGTGCAACCATCATTAAATCTGCAAGTTCATCTATAATAATAACAATTTGTGGTAGTTTTTGTCCACCTTCATCTTTTTCTAGTAAAGCATTATATCCTTTAATATCTCTAACACCTTTTGCAGCAAATAGACTATAACGGTTTACCATTTCTTGTACTGCCCATGCAAGAGCTCCAGCAGCTCTTTTAGGGTCTGTCACAACTGGAATTAGCAAATGTGGAATCCCATTATATACAGATAATTCAACTACTTTTGGATCAACCATTACTAATTTTACTTCACTTGGTTTTGCTTTATAAATAATACTAGAAATTAAAGTATTAATACATACACTCTTACCTGAGCCTGTGGCTCCAGCTATTAATATATGAGGCATTTTTGCAATATCTGTAACAATTTCTTCCCCTGCAACATCTTTTCCTAATGCAAAGGCAAGCTTTGATTTTTCATTTCTAAATTTATCTGTGTCAATAATATCTCTTAATGGAACCATTTCTTTTTCTTTATTTGGTATTTCTATTCCTACTGCCTGCTTCCCTGGTATTGGAGCTTCTATTCTAATAGTTTCTGCTGCCAAATTTAAAGCTATATCATCAGCTAAATTTGCAATTTTGCTAACTCTTACTCCCTCTGCAGGTTTTAATTCATATCTTGTAATTGCTGGTCCTACAGAAACATTTTCTACTTTTGCTGATACTCCAAAACTATATAATGTTTTCTGTAATTTTGTCGCCGTATCTGCTACCGCTTTTTTGCCACCTTTTATTCCCGAACTTTTGCCTTCTTGTAATAACTCAATTGGTGGAAATTCATAATTTTCATCTTCAACTGTTAGAGCATGTTCTAAAACTAAAACTTCTTTTGTCTTTTCTTCTTTTTGTTCTTGTTCTTGTCTAAACAAATTTGCTTCTATTGTGTTAGGATGTGCTTCTTCTTTTGTGTCATTTTGTAATTTTTCTGTTTTTTTACCATTTTCTTTAATATTAATTTTTATATCATCTAATACAATTTGATCTTCAATCGGTACTGGTTTTATTTTTTCTTTTTCTATTTTTTTGATTCTATTTCTTTCTTCTCTATTCTTTGTTCTTTCTTCTTTATTTTCTTCATGTTTTTCAATTGCACTTTTTAATACTTCTGATGGTTTCATTCCAAAAATAAATACAAGCAATACTGCTGCTAAGCCAATTGCAAACACAAATGCTCCCCATTCTCCTAATAATTTAGTAATAGGAATAGCTAGCATTGCTCCTATTGCTCCACCACCTATATTATCTTCTCCTAATGTATAAGATTTCTTTACTACAGTCCAAAATTCTCCGTTTTTTTTCTAATCCCCCTGTAATAAATTGGTATTCACACATAATAATGGAAATACAAAGTAAGAATAATGCATATTTTATTAATTTATTATTTAAATAACTTTTATCGTCATATACTAAGTAAATGGCAATAATAAAAGTACCAATTGGGATAATATATTTCATCCATCCAATCATACCACCTAGTACAGGACTTAAGTTTTCGCCTAATACTCCTGATTTGGTATAAATCAATATTGCTAATAGTATACTAATTACAAACAAAATTATGATTTGTATATCAATTTTATTGGCTTTACTTTTCCTACTATTTTTTCTTCTTTTTGCCATTTTATACTCCTTCCCTTTACCCTTGTATCATATCATAAGTTGAAAAAGTTGAAAAGTATTTTTAAAAATTTTTAGTATGTAAAAAACCAGATTCGAAATCTTCTTCGATATCTGGCCATTTTTTATTTAAGTTCTTTTCTACTTTCATCTAATGTCTTAAGTGCTTCTTCAACTGTATCTCCTAAATCTTTTACTGACTTTTCAACTTTCGCTAGGATTTCGTCTGCATATTCTTTTGTCCCCTTACACATTTCTCGATACATTTCATTGGCAGTTTCAATGATTTCTGCTTTTTGTTCATATGCTTTTCTGGTAATTTCATGTTCATCTATCATTGCTATAATTCTATTTTCAGCTTCTTTTACTATATTATCTGCTTCTTTTTGTGCTTCTTCCATAATTCTCTGTCTTTCTTCTTTTACCCATTTTGCCTGTTTTAATTCATCTGGAAGTTTTAATCGCACTTCTTTAATAATTTCCAGCATCTCCTCTTTATCTACAATTCCCTTAGAGGAAAAAGGAATATTCCTACTTCTTTCTAATATATCTTCTAATGTTTCTAATAATGTAAATATTTCCATTCTCTTTACCCCTTTCGAGTTAAATATATTAGTTTAACTCTGCCGTAATTTTTTTTGGCTTTTATATTGATTTCTAAATTCTCTAACATATTTTCTTTTTGATCTGTTTCTACAATTATCATTCCATCTTTTTGTAATAAATCCAATAAAAGAATTTTTTCAATCGCTTTTCTTACATATTCTGTTTGATATGGTGGGTCTAGAAAAATAAAATCAAATTTCATTGTTAAACTTTCTAGACATTCTAGATAATCTTTTTGTATTACAATCGCATTTTCTATTAAGTTTGTCTTCTCCAAATTCTGTTTTATAATTTTAGTAGCATTATATGAATTATCACAAAAAATTGCTTGTTTTGCTCCTCTACTTAAAGCTTCTATTCCTAAAGCTCCACTACCTGCAAATAAATCTAATACTACTGATTCTGGAATTTGAAATTGAATGCTACTAAATAATGCTTCTTTTACTCTATCTAGTGTTGGCCTCGTTTTAAGTCCTTCTATTGAATATAAATGCATTGCTTTCGCTGTTCCACTGATTACTCTCATGTTTCCTCTTCAAATCATAAACTTTTATTTTATTGTATGTAATAATTTTATCCCATATTTATCATATGTCAATAGACTTAATATATTTGTAATATATATTTAATATTGCTGTAATATTAACACATAGTTATGTAAATTGTCAAGCAGTCTGTTTCTTTGATATCCTTTCTACAAAAAAATCGGGCTTCTCAAGATAACCCCATAAAATAATATAGGAATTGCTCTTGATTGCCCAAAAAATCTTTATCATTTAATCATGACTTATAAACAATGCTCTAATAGACCACAATCCAGATATACCAACTAAAATATATATAATTCTACTGATTAAAGACATAGTCCCAAAAATGCTGTCTACTAGATTAAAATCAAATAATCCTATTAATAGCCAATTTATTGCACCTATAATTACAAGTACTAAAGCTATTTTATCAATTACTTTCATAAATTTTCAGTCACTTCATTTTATTTTTTATTGATATTGTATGTAATTTTAAAAAAAATATACAATTTTTTATCATCTAATAAAATTGTGAACCAAGGGACGTTGAACCAAGGGACGGACTTTTTGTTCATTGAAATGAACAA
>CALXQB010000008.1 GCA_944390445.1 uncultured Clostridia bacterium
AATAGGTAAAGTCTTCTTTACTATGTTCTGCATGTTGTTTTAGGTCATAGTCTGTTCTATCTGCAATTCCCCATAGCTCTCCCCAACCAAATGGAAATAAGAATTCAATGTCTGTTGTTCCTTTACTATAGAAAGATAATTCTTCTTTTCCATGATCTCTTAGTCTCATATTTTCTTTTTTCATTCCAAGGCTTAATAACCAATTTTCACAGAAGCTTCTCCAATATTGAAACCATTCTAAGTCTGTTCCTGGTTTACAGAAAAATTCTAGTTCCATTTGTTCAAATTCTCTAGTTCTAAAAGTAAAGTTTCCTGGTGTTATTTCATTTCTAAATGATTTTCCAATTTGTGCAATTCCCATTGGTAATTTTCTTCTTGTGGTTCTTAATACGTTTTTAAAGTTTACAAAAATTCCTTGTGCTGTTTCTGGTCTTAAATAAATTTCAGATTTGCTGTCTTCTGTCACTCCTTGGTATGTTTTAAACATTAAATTGAATTTTCGTATGGATGTAAAGTTTTGTTTTCCACATTCTGGACAGACAATATGGTTTTCATTGATGTAATTAACCATTTTTTCGTCTGACCACCCATCTACTACTTCTACACAATCATGTTCTTTCATCCAATCTTCTATTAATTTATCTGCTCTATGTCTTGTTTTACATTCTTTGCAGTCTATAAGTGGGTCAGAAAATCCACCAATATGTCCAGATGCTACCCATGTTTCTGGATTCATTAAAATAGCTGCATCTAATCCTACATTATATTTATTTTCTTGTACGAATTTTTTCATCCATGCTTTTTTGATATTATTTTTAAATTCTACTCCCAATGGTCCATAGTCCCATGTATTGGAAAGTCCTCCATAAATTTCTGATCCTGGATATACATATCCTCTGTTTTTACATAAGTTAACAATCTCTTCCATTGTTACATTTTCCATTTTTTCATCACATTCCTTTCTCTTAAAAAAATTCCCTAGCTATATTAAACTATAGCTAGGGACGAATTACTCGCGGTTCCACCCTAATTCTTAAAGTTTCCTTTAAGCTCTCTTTTTCTTATTTGCTCCAAAGCTCCCCCTATTTTTCTCTATTGTTAGCTTTCACCTTACCTAACTCTCTTTTTATAGCTAAAAAATAGTTTTTCTTCTTCAACGCAATTTTTAATTATTGCAATTATTATATCATGTTTTTTATAAAAGTCAATTCTCATTTTTATATATGGGGCTGTTTGTATTAAAATCTTGAGTTCTCATTTCTATGAAAAATACTTTTTATTTTATTGATCAATCTTCTAATAATGGATTCTTTATGTTCTACTAAAACAACCTGTTCTTCAGTAGTTTTTTCTTGTTTATTTTCTCTATTGTTCTTTTGAAAGATATTATCTGTATTATATTTTTTTCGTAATTCCTCTTGATATTTTCTCTCATTTTCTGTGTAGTGTTTGATTAATTCTTGTTTTTCTTCTTCTGTTTCACACCAATAATTTAGGTTTAGCATTGCAAGTAAAACTAATGTTTTAGAGTTTAATTCTTGTTCTTTTAATGGACGTGTTAAATCTAAATGAAATTCATAGTTTTCATCACTATTTTCTTCAAATAGTTTCACTAATTTCTTAGGTATTTTTTCTTTATATTCTGGTTCCATGTTATCTAATATTGTTATTACTTGTTTATATGCTATTTTTTCTTCATTTTTCATTTACATCTTCCTTTTATTTATTGTATCATATACCCCAAATTTTGGCTACCGTTTTTTATTTTTTTCCCAATTTTTAGAAATTTTTCTCTTTCCTCTATGTTAAAATACTTTTTAGGTCGCCGAGAGTGGCAACCTTTTGTATATTTATTTTTCGTGATTTTACATTTCACTTTCTATTTTTAAAAGACGATTATATTTTGCTACTCTATCTGTTCTACATGGTGCTCCTGTTTTGATTTGTCCACTATTTACCGCTACTGCTAAGTCTGCAATGGTGGTATCTTCCGTTTCTCCTGAGCGGTGAGAAATTACTGTTGTATATCCTTTGGTTTTAGCAAGTTCTATTGCTTCTAATGTTTCTGTTAATGTTCCTATTTGGTTTGGTTTGATTAATATACTATTTGCAATTTTTTTACTGATTCCTGCTTGTAATCTTTTGATATTGGTAACAAATAAATCATCTCCTACTAATTGAATTCTATTTCCTAGTCTTTCTGTTAGCATTCTCCAGCCATCCCAATCTTCTTCTCCTAATCCATCTTCAATGGATACAATTGGATATTTATTTACTAAATTTTCTAAATATTCTATCATTTCTGTTTGTGTTTTGAATGTTCCTGTTTTCCAAAAGTAGTAGCCATCTTCTCCTATTTTTTTTGCTTCTTCCTGCATTTCTGTTGCTGCAATGTCTAATGCTATTGCTATTTGGGTTCTTGGCTCAAATCCTGCTTTTAAGATTGCTTCTACAATAAAATCTAATGCCTGTTCTTCATTTTCTAAGCTTGGGGCAAATCCTCCTTCATCCCCTACTGCAACAGAATACCCTTTTTCTTTTAGCAATTTTTTTAGTTGTCCATATACTTCTACTCCCATTTGTAATGAAGTTTTAAAGTCATTTGCTCCTAAAGGTACAATCATAAATTCCTGTATGCTAATATTATTGTCTGAATGTTTTCCGCCATTTAAAATATTCATCATTGGCATTGGTAGTGCTTTTGCATTTACTCCTCCAATATATTGATATAGTTCCATTCCTAAAGAGTTCGCTGCAGCTTTTGCAACTGCTAAAGACACACCTAATATACTATTTGCTCCTAACCTTCCTTTATTATCTGTGCCATCTAATTCAATTAGTGTTCTATCAATTTTTATTTGGTCATATACATTCATTTTTTCTAATTTTTTGGCTATTTTCCTATTTACATTTTCTACTGCTTTTTGTACTCCTTTTCCTCCATACCTTTTTTCTTCTGTGTCTCTTAATTCTACTGCTTCATAGCTTCCTGTCGAAGCACCAGATGGAACAATAGCTGTTCCACAAAAACCACCTTCTGTAATGACTTCTACTTGCACAGTTGGGTTTCCTCTTGAGTCTAATACTTCTAATGCTTTTATGGATTCAATACCTAAATAATCTTTCATAAATAAATACCTCCTAATATATGGTATTATTATATCCAGTATATTAAAAGGTATGAATTTTAAATGACTAATATTTATATTCTTTTATTTCTTCTTCATAAATTTTATAATATGGCATTTGTTTTTTTATCATTTCATAAAATCCTTTTACATGATTTTTATATTTCAAATGACAAAATTCATGTAAAACAACATATTCTAAAATTTCTTTATTCTGCATGATGATATCTGGATTAATGATGATGGTTTTATCCTGTGTTATTTTGGCTAATGTTTTATCCATTCTTTCTATTTTATAGTCTTCTGGTGCAATTCCTAATGCAATTCTTGTTTTCTCCATCATGTTTTCTATTTCTTTTTCTGCTAGGGTATCATACATCTTTTCAATCACTTTTCTTACAATATCTTGATGTTCTATTTTTTTATATTTATTAGGAATATAAATTAATACTCTATTTTCTTCTAAATCTAACTCTGGCAATTCTACATTTTTGAAGAAAACTTTAAGTGCATAATCTTTTCCTAATATTTTTACCTTATTGTTTTCAATATAGTTTCTGTTTTTTATATTTTGATCTTCATATTCTCTTAATTTTTCTGTAATCCATTTTTTCTTTTCTTCTATGGTTGCTTGTATTTTTTCTTTTGATAAATACCATGGCGCTTTTACCATCACTTCTCCATTTTGTACTGAAATATATAGTCCTGTATTCATTGCTCTATTTACTGTATAGGTTATTACACTATTCATATGAATCCCTCCAAAGAAAAAACGTTATTGAACTTTTGTTCGTATTTATTCTACACTTTAAATTTTTCTTTGTCAATAGTTTTTGCAAATTTTTGTTCGGTTTTAAAGAAAAAATTAGGATGGTCAAGACCAGCCCTTACATTTAGCAAATTCTTCGAAGTGGCGGGCGATTAAAATCACCCCTACATTTTAAGCAATTTTTTCGCAGAACGGGTCGGCGATGGCGCCGACACCCTACATATATGATTTCTCTAAAGTTCAAATCAATTTATTTATATTTTCTAATAAATATAACGGAATATTTAATATGTTTCCATCTTGCTTTAAATTGTCTAATGAAAGTCTTATTGTTTTTGTTGGTTTATATTTTTCATTATATTTTGTTAAACTATTACTGTTAACAGCATTCCCTGATTTTACTTCTATTGGTATAATTTCATTTTTATTTTGTATTATAAAGTCTATTTCATGTCTATCAAATGTAAAATAGTTTGGAGTATTGTCAAATATCACATTTAGCATGTTTAATACATAATTTTCTGCAAATGCTCCTTTAAATTCTTCAAATAATTTATTTCCTTCTATTACAATCCTGCTATCTAAATTTGCCATTTTCCTTAATAAACCAACATCATTCATGTATATTTTAAAACTACTTAAATCATGATATGCTTTTAAAGGAAAATCTGGTTTTTTTACATTATAAATCTTATAAATTAAATTCGCATCATTTAGCCAGTTTAATGCATTTTCATATTCTCTTGCTCTTGCCCCCTCTTTTACAACTTGGTATAAAAACTTTTTGTTTTCTTTTGCAAGTTGTGATGGAATACTATTCCATATTAAAGAAATTTTATTGGCTTCGCTATTTTGTGTATGTTTTGAAAAATCACTTTCATATGCTTTTAGAATGTTTTCTTGTATTTGATTTACCTGTTCTATATCTTTATCATTTACCCAAGAATAAACAGCTTCTGGCATTCCTCCTATAATAAAATAAGCTTTTAATTTTTCTTCTAATTGGTTCGAAAATATCTCTGGAATTGTTTCAATTTTGTTAATGGAATCCATATATTTTACTAAATTTTCACAATTATCTGCCTTTAGGAATTCTGTAAAAGACATAGGATACATATTTAAAAATTCTACTTTTCCTACTGGGAATGACGTGTGTGATAACCTAATTCCTAATAAACTTCCCGCACAAACTAAATGATATTCATTTGCCTCTTCTTGAAAATATTTTAAACTATTTAGCGCATTAGGACACTCTTGTATTTCATCAAAAATGATTAACGTTTTCCCTGGTAATATTGCTTTTCCATATATAAATGCTAACTGTTCTAATATTCTTTTAGGGTCTTTTGTATTTACAAATAAATTATATAAGTCCTTATCATGATCAAAATTAAAATATGCTACTCCATCATAATTTTCCTTTCCAAATTGTTTTAAAAGATATGTTTTTCCTACTTGCCTTGCACCTTTTAAAATAAGTGGTTTTCTGTATTTGCTATTTTTCCATTCTATTAATTTTTTTAATAGGAATCTTTCCATTTTCTCCAACTCCTTATTATTAATATATGACTGTTCTAAATTCATTATACATGAAAATCACATTTTTGTAAAGTTTTTTGATGTTTTTATCACATTTTTGAATGATATTTCGGAATTACTTTCACATTTTTGTAAAAATATAAAATATGTGTCAGAGGGGACGGAGATTTTGACAGCATTTCTAATAAACTAATTTTACTTTTAAATTTATGAAATGCTGTCAAAATCTCCGTCCCCTCTGACAGAATTAAGAATGAATCATTTATGCTTTCATTGCTTCTTCACATGCTACTGCTACTGCAACAGTAGCACCTACCATTGGGTTATTTCCCATTCCGATTAATCCCATCATTTCTACATGGGCAGGTACAGATGATGATCCTGCAAACTGTGCGTCTGAATGCATTCTTCCCATTGTGTCTGTCATTCCATAAGAAGCAGGTCCTGCTGCCATGTTGTCTGGGTGTAATGTTCTTCCTGTTCCTCCACCAGATGCAACTGAGAAGTATTTTTTACCTAATTCTACACATTCTTTTTTATAGGTTCCTGCTACTGGATGTTGGAATCTAGTTGGGTTTGTTGAGTTTCCTGTAATAGATACATCTACACCTTCTAAGTGCATGATGGCTACACCTTCTCTTACATCATTTGCACCATAGCATCTTACTTTGCTTCTTTCTCCATTAGAATATGGAATTTCTTCTACAATACTTACTTTTCCAGTATAATAATCAAAATCTGTTTTTACATAAGTAAATCCATTAATTCTAGATATTACTTGTGCTGCATCTTTTCCTAATCCATTTAAGATAACTCTTAATGGTTCTTTTCTTACTTTATTAGCAGATTTTGCAATTCCAATTGCTCCTTCTGCTGCTGCAAAGCTTTCATGTCCTGCTAGGAAAGCAAAACATTTTGTTTCGTCTGATAAAAGCATTGCACCTAGGTTTCCATGTCCTAATCCTACTTTTCTATCATCTGCTACAGAACCTGGTATGCAAAAAGCTTGTAATCCCTCGCCTATTGCTTTTGCTGCCTCATTTGCTTTTTTACATCCTTTTTGAATTGCAATTGCAGCACCTAATGTATATGCCCAAGCTGCATTTTCAAAACAGATTGGTTGAATTCCTTTTACGATTTCATATGGGTCAAAACCTTTTTCTGTACAAATATTTCTTGCATCTTCAAAATCTTTAATTTTATATTTTTCCATCACTGGTTTTATTTGATTGATTCTTCTTTCATAACCTTCAAATGTTACTGCCATTTTTATTCCTCCTTCTATTCTTTTCTTGGGTCTATTTTCTTTACTGCTTCATCAAAACGTCCATATTGACCACTTGCTTTTTCTATTGCTTCTAAAGGCTCGATTCCTTTTTTGATGTTTTCCATCATTTTTCCTAGATTTACATATTTATATCCTATAATTTGATCATCAGCATCTAGTCCAATTTCTGTGATATATCCTTCTGCTAATTCTAGGTATCTAGGTCCTTTTAGGTTTGTACTATAAATCGTACCTACTTGGCTTCTATGCCCTTTTCCTAAATCTTCTAACCCTGCTCCTATTGGAAGTCCATTTTCTGAAAAAGCAGATTGTGTTCTTCCATATACAATTTGGAGGAATAGTTCCCTCATAGCTGTATTGATAGCATCACATACTAAGTCTGTGTTTAAAGCCTCTAGAATGGTTTTTCCTACCAAAATTTCTCCTGCCATTGCTGCAGAATGTGTCATTCCAGAGCATCCTATTGTTTCTACCAATGCTTCTTGAATAATTCCTTCTTTTACATTTAAGGTTAATTTACAAGCACCTTGTTGTGGTGCACACCAACCAATTCCATGTGTTAATCCAGAAATATCTTTAATTTCTTTAGATTGAATCCATTTTCCTTCTTCTGGTATTGGTGCTGGTCCATGGTTTACCCCTTTTGCTACTTTGCACATTTCTTCTACTTCTTTTGAATAAATCATTGTTATCTTTCTCCTTTCATTTCTTCATTAAAATTTGATTATTTGGCTTTGCTGGTAATTCTTGTCTTTCTTCTTTTGTCTCTTCTTTTTTGTATTCGATTACATTATGTATTGGGTTTTTATAAACCGCTTCATCATAAATTTCTACATCTTCTCTTATATTTTCTGCTAAATATTTTTCAATTATTTTTTTCTCTTTTTTACTATATAAATCTAAATCTGTTTTTAGGTTTTTGTATCTCCATATAATATGCATTTGATTTGCACTATATGGTAAATTTCTTACATCTGTATAATTAAATTCTATTTTAAATTTGAAATTTTCGATAGAAATGGTTACCGTATACCATGGTCTATGATTTGCCAGCTTATACTCTTTCCATAATCTTTTTATTAATTCATATAATTCTTCAATATGCTTTGAATAAGCATCTTCTACAATGTTAAATTTACTAGGGATTTCATATACATTGACTGGATTTTTTTTCAAGATTCCTTTTGGGAAATAATAAAAATACATTTCACCAGCTAAAAAATCTTCAAGTTGTTCAAACACAGAGGCATACAAATACACTCTATTCCATTTTTCTGGTATCATATAGAATAGTTTGCTTTGAATTTTTTCATATATAATTTTTACCCTTGGTGTGTCAAGCATAATCCCCCTTCTCTCTATTCTTTTACAATTATACTTTCTCCTGTCATTTCTTTTGGTTTTTCTAATCCCATGATATCTAACATTGTTGGTGCTAAATCCGCTAATCTTCCTGGCTTTAGTTTAGCATCTTCTTTTCCTACTAATATAAATGGTACGGGATTAGTTGTATGAGCAGTATGTGGTTCACCTGTTGCATAATCAATCATTTGCTCTGCATTGCCATGGTCTGCTGTAATTAATAATACACCTTGTACCTTATTTACTTCTTCTACCACTTTTCCTACACAATCATCAATGGTTTCTATTGCTTTTACTGTTGCTTCCAAATTTCCTGTGTGTCCTACCATATCTGGATTTGCATAATTTAATATAATGCAATCATATTTTTGACTCTGAATTGCTTCTATTACTTTTTCTGTTACTTCTTTTGCACTCATTTCTGGTTTCAAATCATATGTTGCTACTTTAGGTGATGGAACGAGTATTCTGTCTTCTCCAGGATATTGCTTTTCTTCTCCTCCATTAAAGAAAAATGTAACATGTGCATATTTTTCAGTTTCTGCAATTCTTAATTGTGTAAGTCCTTTTTTACTAAT
Organism: uncultured Clostridia bacterium; assembly: GCA_944390445.1. Lineage (GTDB taxonomy): Bacteria > Bacillota > Clostridia > TANB77 > CAG-508 > CALXRW01. The sequence continues at coordinate 8,665 of CALXQB010000008.1, forward strand.
ATATTCTCCAAATGTATTTTCTAATGTTGTTGGCTTAAAAGCAATATGAACATTAGGAAGTGTAGCATCATATTGTGTAAAACAAACAAAATATACTGGGAAGTAATCTCTTTTAAATCCATCAAAGTCAGGATCAACTAAAGTTCTTGTGATTTCTCTTGCTCTATCTGGTCTAAAGTTAAAGAAAATAACAGAATCATTTTTTTGGATTGTTGCAATTGGTTCATCATTATTACAGATTAATGTTGGTTCTACAAATTCATCAAATACTTCTTTTTGATAAGATTTCTCTATTGCAATAATACTACTGGTTTCTTTTTCTCCTATTCCATTTACAAGAGCTTGGTAAGATTTTTCTACCCTTTCCCATCTTTTGTCTCTATCCATGCTATAGTATCTACCAGAAATACTTGCAATTTTTCCAACACCTTTTTCTGCCATTTTCTTTTCTAAGTCTGCAAGATAGTTTTCAGCAGATGCAGGTGGTGTATCTCTTCCATCTAGGAAACAATGTACATAAACATCTTCAAAATCTTTTCTTTTTGCTAATTCCAATAATGCATATAAATGTCTATTATGACTATGTACTCCACCATCAGATAATAACCCCATAATGTGTAATTTTGTTCCATGTTCTTTACAATTTTCAATTGCTTTTACTAATTCTGGATTACTGAAAAAATCTCCATCCTCTATCTCTTTTGTAATTCTCGTTAGTTCTTGGTATACAATTCTTCCTGCTCCAATATTGGTATGACCTACTTCTGAATTTCCCATTTGTCCTTCTGGTAATCCCACATCTAATCCACTTGTGTGAATTTCTGTTGTTGGATTCTTTTTCATTAGATTATCTATATTAGGTGTATTAGCAATTTTTATACTATTTCCTTCTGTATTTTCATTTATTCCAAATCCATCTAATATCATTAGCATTGTAAGTTTTTTGTTCATGATCTCATCTTCCTCTTCTTTCTACTTTTCATTTTCCTATATACATCTTAATATTTATCCTTTGTAATTTACAATTTCGGCAAATTCATCTGCTATTAAACTTGCTCCTCCAACTAATCCTCCATCAATATCTGGCATGTCAAATAATTCTTTACTATTTTCTGCTTTTACACTGCCACCATATTGAATGATTACTTTTTGTGCAACATCATTTCCATATTGTTCAGCAATTTTTTTTCTGATTGCTTTAATACTATTTTCTGCATCTTCAGCTGTTGCTGTTTTACCAGTTCCAATTGCCCATATCGGTTCATAAGCAATGATAATCGTTTCCACTTGTTGTTTGCTTAAGCCTTCTAATGCTTTTTCTGTTTGATCAGTAATAATTTGTTCTGCTTTGCCTTGTTCTCTTTGCTCTAAAGTCTCTCCCACACAAACAATTGGTTTTAATCCTACCTCATAAGCAGCTTTTACTTTTTTATTTACTGTTTCATCTGTTTCTGCAAAATACTGTCTTCTTTCAGAGTGTCCTATTATAACATATTCTACTCCAATGGCTTTTAGCATTTCTCCTGAAATTTCACCTGTATATGCTCCTTTTTTTTCAAAGTGCATATTTTGTGCTCCTATTTTAATATGTGTTTTTTGTGCCATTAATAAAGCATAAAACAAATCTGTATAAGGTGCACATATAATCACTTCATTTTGTGTATCTTTGGTTAATATTGACAATTTTTCGATAAAGTTAATAGCATCGTTTGGTAACATATTCATTTTCCAATTTCCTGCAATTACTTTTTTTCTCATAAATACCCCTTTCTAACACAAAATTTCTTAATCTTTATCTTGTAAACATTCAATTCCTGGTAGTTTCTTTCCTTCTAAGAATTCAAGAGATGCTCCTCCTCCAGTAGAAATATGTGTCATCTTGTCTGCCAATCCCATTTTTTCTATTGCTGCAGCAGAATCTCCTCCGCCAATAATTGTAGTAGCATCTAAACCAGCTAATATCTTAGCAATTTCTTCTGTTCCTACTTTAAATTTGCTGAATTCACATACTCCTAATGGTCCATTCCAAAAAACTGTTTTTGCATCTTTTACAATTTCTCCAAATTTCTTTATGGTTTCTGGACCTATATCTAATCCTTCCCATTCATCTGGAATTTCTTGAGAGTGTACAAATTTATCTTCTGCATCATTAGAATATTCTGTTGAAACATGAGTATCTATTGGAAGAACAATTTCAATTCCTTTCTTTTTCGCTTTTTCCAATATTTCAAGTGCTAAATCTAATTTGTCTAATTCACAAATAGATTTTCCTATTTTATGTCCTAGTGCTTTCAAGAAAGTAAATGCCATTCCTCCACCAATAATTAATGTGTCTACTTTGTCTAATAGGCTTTCAATCACTGCAATTTTATCAGAAACTTTTGCTCCTCCTAAAATTGCTACAAATGGTCTTTTAGGATTTTCTAATGCTGTTCCTAAAAATTCAATTTCTTTTTCGATCAAGAATCCTGAAACAGCTGGCAAATAGTTTGCGACACCTGCTGTAGAACTATGCGCTCTATGAGCTGTTCCAAACGCATCATTTACATACACTTCTGCTAAGCTCGCTAATTCTTTTGAAAATGTTTCATCATTTTTTTCTTCTCTGCTGTCAAATCTTACATTCTCTAATAAAACAATTTCTCCTGGTTGCATTTGTGATGTTAATCTTTTGGCATCTTCTCCTACAATATCCTTTGCTAATTTTACTTCTTTATTTAAGAGTTTAGATAGCTCATCTGCAACTGGTTTTAAAGAATATTTAGGATTTACTTCTCCCTTTGGCCTTCCTAAATGAGAACATAAAATAATTTTTGCATTATTTTCTAATAAGTATTGAATGGTAGGAAGTGCTGCTACAATTCTCCTATTGTCTGTTATTTCTCCTGTTTCTAAATCTTGAGGTACGTTAAAATCACATCTTACCAAGACTTTTTTTTCATTTACATCAATATCTCTAACTGTTTTCTTATTCATAAAGCCCTCCTTCTGATTTATTGGGGTCGACTTTAATTGCCGACCCTATTCAAGTTAAAACTTAGTTGTACACAAATTTCTTGTAGAAATTTGGCACATGAGCAATGACGCGAGCGTTAAAATGTTTAAATCGCTCGCTATTGTTCTAAGCTTTTGATGCCATATAGATTGCTAAATCTACTAATTTATTTGAATATCCCCATTCATTATCATACCATGCAACTAATTTTACAAAAGTATCTGTTAATGCAATTCCTGCTTTACTGTCAAATATAGATGTATGGCTGTCATGAATAAAGTCTGATGATACTACATCATCTTCTACATATTCTACAATTCCTTTCAATTCTCCTTCTGAAGCTTTTTTTACTGTTTGGCAGATTTCTTCATAAGTAGCTGGTTTTGCTAAATTACATGTTAAGTCTACTACAGATACATCAATCGTTGGAACTCTAAATGCCATACCAGTTAATTTTCCATTTAGTTCTGGAATAACTTTTCCAACTGCTTTTGCTGCTCCTGTAGATGATGGAATAATGTTAGCAGCTGCTGCTCTACCACCTCTCCAATCTTTTTTAGACGCTCCGTCAACTGTTTTTTGTGTTGCTGTTGTACTATGAACTGTTGTCATTAATCCATCTTTTATTCCAAAATTATCGTTGATAATTTTAGCAAGTGGGGCTAAACAGTTGGTTGTACAAGATGCATTTGATACAATATTCATGTCGTTTGTATATTTTTCATTGTTTACTCCCATAACAAACATTGGAGCATCTTTAGAAGGTGCACTAATAATTACCTTCTTAGCACCTGCATCTAAGTGTGCTTGTGCTTTTTCCATTGTTGTAAATACCCCTGAACATTCTAATACATATTCTACTCCATCTTTTCCCCATGGAATATTTTTTGGATCCATTTCATTATATACTTTTATTTCTTTTCCGTTTACAATTAGTTTTCCATCTTTTGCAGATACTTCTCCTTTAAATTTTCCGTGTACTGTATCATATTTTACCATGTATGCCATATAGTCACTATCAATGAAAGGGTCGTTTATTGCAACTATTTCAACCTCCCCTTTTTCTAGAGCAGCTTGAAAAGTTAAGTTGCCGATTCTTCCAAATCCATTAATTCCTATTTTTACTGACATAAAATCCTCCCATTCTGATACGTTTTGTATCACTATAAATTTTTGTCCTTAAAAGACATTGTTATTGTATAACAAAAAGGATTACTTTTCAAGTATTCCTTTTAATTTAAATTATATTTTTATTGTTTTGATTTTTCTATTCACTGTCAGTGGGGACGGAGATTTTGACAGCATTTTAAGAACTCCGCAAATCTCAAAATTGTGTTAAATTGAAATGCTGTCAAAATCTCCGTCCCCACTGACAATAGTAAAACACCCATGCAATTTGCACAGGTGTTTTGTTGTTCATGGATTTTGATTTGGATTCACCAAAAATTTGTAATGTTCGCAATATCTTCTTGTACTTGCTACCTTTCGAGCAATTTCTTTAGAAAGCAGACTATTGTCGTTTTTTACGTTTTCATACACTACTGTCTGGACATAGATAACTGTTGGTGGCGTTTCAATTGATGTTTCGATCAATTCTCGCTCAATGTCATCTGGAATAGAGAAATACCTTTCTATTCCATTGACCCTGTAATGGAAACCTATGATTTCATTGTCGCTTTTTTCCAGGCTAATCAATTCATATTGACTAGTCTGACTGATATCCACATAGCCTGTCCGATCAATTCTGATTGGATAAACTACAAGGAACACAAGCATTGCAATGATAATCCATGTCTTTTTCCACCTTCCAGTAGGCAAAAATTGAGGATATTTTATCCCTATTAGTCCAATGATGTTAAAAGCAATTAAAATCGTCATCGCAGTCCAATTTGCCCAGAATATAACTATTCCGAATACAAAAAGAAGCGGCGACAACACAATCATTGCCTGATTGTCTTTTTTCTCTAATAGTGCCATATTTATCCCAAACAGGATAACACTGTCTATCACGAGACTCAGAATCAAAATAGCCATTTCCATGAACTTTTTCCTCCTTTTTCTTTGCGGTTCTTAATGTTAAATATAATAAACTAGCAATATGCTAGGAATAAAGGGGATAAATATATAAAAAGACACATGGTCTTATATCTCTATTATACCATGTATCTCCATTATTTTCAAATGTTCCCTAGAATCACATCTATTAATATAATACTTTATGCTTTTTTCTTTTTTCCAAATCTGATTTCTTGGAATAGAAAATCATTGATTTCTTTTTCAATCTTTTTTTGCTTTGGTGTTAATTCTACTGTGATTTCTTGTAAGAAAAATGCTTTTAATTTGCTCCAAAATCCAACTTTTGTAGGCAAACTTGCTTTAGACCAATTAGAGCCTTGTTTTTCATCTGTTGTTTCTGTATTGGTATTTGTAATATTGTTTTTATTGTCTGTACTTTCCACAACAGTTTGTTCTGCATTTACATAACCTTCACCAACAGTTCCCATTCCTTCTGCTTTTACCTCTCCGCCATTTATTCCTGTTCCTATATTTACCTCTGTTTGATTTATATTTGGTACTCCATTTGTTTGTTCTTCCATTTCTTTCTCCTCCTTGGTTTTATTAATCCTCATGTTATTTATACTACAATTTCCTATTTTTAGCAATAGCTTTACTCTTTTTTCTATGTTAAATTTTTATTACAAAATCATTACATTTATATTACATGTCAGAAATTAATTCTAAATTTTCTATAGAAGATATCAAAACTTCTTCTATTTCATTTTTTAGTTTTTCATTTTTTTGTTTTACCACCATATAATTTGTAGTGTGACCTTTGATTTCTCCCTTTATTTTTTCTTCCCAAAGAACTTTCACTTTTTTACCAATATATTTTTTTAAAAATTTTTCTTCTTCTTGATTAGATAATTGTATTAAAATTTTACTTCTTTCCTGTTTTATTTCCTCTGGAATTTGCCCTTCCATTTGCGCCGCTTTTGTTCCTTCTCTTTTTGAATATGGGAATACGTGAATTTTATAAAATTTTATTTTTTGTAAAATCTCATATGTTTTTTGAAATTCTTCTTCTGTTTCTCCAGGAAATCCAACAATAATATCAGTCGTTAATGCTACTTCTGGAAACTCATTTCTTAATATTTCTATCGATTGTAGCATATTTTCCACCGTATATCTTCTATTCATTCTTTTTAAAGTTTCATCACATCCACTTTGCATAGATAAATGAAAATGATCACAAATTTTTTCTAGTTTTTTTAAGCGTTTTACCCATTCTTCTGTAATTAGAGTAGGTTCTAATGAGCCAAGTCTAATTCTTTCAATCCCTTTTATGGTATTGATTTTTTCTAATAATTCAATCAAAGCATCTTTCTCGTTCCAGTCTTTCCCATAAGAGGCAATATGTATTCCTGTAATTACAACTTCTTTTATTCCCTTTTTGGTGAGTTCTTGTATTTCTTCTATAACATTTTCTTGTTTTCTAGAACGAATTCTTCCTCTTGCATAGGGAATAATGCAATAAGTACAAAACCTATCACAACCATCTTGAATTTTAATGGTTGCTCTAGCATTTTCTGTATAAGTAACATTTCCAAAATCAGAAAATTCTCTTTCTTGCATAACATCAGAGATTACCTTATTTTTACTTTTTTGATTTAAGTATTGTTCTACATATACAACAATATTACTTTTTTCATTTGTTCCCAAAATTAAGTCTATCTCTGGAATTTCTTGTAATTTTTCTTTTTTTACTTGCGCATAACACCCAACAGCTACAATAATTGCTGTTGGGTTTATTTTTTTGGCTCTTCTAAAATATTGTCTCGTTTTTCGGTCTGACATATTGGTTACCGTACAAGTATTAATAATATATATATCTGCTATTTCTGTAAATGGTACAATGGCATATCCTGCTTGTATAAATTTTTGTATCATTCCATTTGTTTCATATTGATTTACTTTACATCCTAGTGTGTGAAATGCTACTTTTCCTTTTTCCATTTTAACTATGATTCCTTTCTTATCCATAAAGAATTGTGTTTTCTTTATTTCCTTTTTCCATCCAAACTATCTAAATTATCCAATGCTTTTCCTGTACCAATTGCTACACAACTTACAGCATCTTCTGCTATCATGACATTAATTCCTGTTTGCTGATGTAATAACTTATCAAGTCCATCAATTAAACATCCCCCACCTGTCATATAGATTCCCTTATCGCTAATATCTGATGCGAGTTCTGGTGGTGTTCTTTCTAACACAGAATGTACAGCTTCTACAATCATCATTGCTGGTTCTGATAGTGCTTCCATCATTTCGCTAGAATGGATCGTAATTGTTTTTGGCAATCCTGTTGTTAATTCTCTTCCTCTAATGTCCATTTCTAAATCTTGAATTTTTGGATAAACACAGCCAATATTTACTTTTAGTTCTTCTGCTGTTCTTTCCCCAATAATCACATTATGCTTTCTTTTTATATATTTTATGATATATTCGTCAAATTTATCTCCTGCTACTTTTAGAGAGGTACTAACCACTGATCCACCTAAAGAAATAACTGCAATATCAGTAGTTCCTCCACCAATATCGACAATCATATTTCCACATGGTTTTGAAATATCAATCCCTGCACCAATTGCTGCTGCAATTGGTTCTTCTATCAAATAAACTCTTCTCGCTCCTGCTTGGGATGCTGCATCAATTACTGCCTTTTTTTCTACTTCTGTTACTTGAGAAGGAACACATATCATGATTCTTGGTGCAAAGATAAATCTTCCACACACCTTATTAATGAAGTGTTTTAACATTTTTTCTGTTACCGTATAGTCAGATATAACGCCATCTTTTAAAGGTCTTGTTGCTACAATATTTCCAGGAGTTCTTCCTAACATTCTTCTTGCTTCTGACCCAATGGCTAAAACCTCTCCTGTTATATTATTGACTGCTACTACAGAAGGTTCTCTTAAAACGATTCCTTTTCCTTTTACATAGGCAATAACCGTTGCCGTTCCTAAGTCTATTCCAATATCTTGGCCAAACATAACATCTGTCCTTTCCATTTATTACATTATTATTTCATTTTCTTTGCAATTATATTACATTTTGTAAAAAATAGCAATATTTTTTTGAAAGGAATGTGATTTCTTTTGATTTCAAACAGAGGGACAGAGCTTTTATCTTAACCTTTTTCAAAAAAGCCTAAGACAAAAGCTCTGTCCCTCTGTTTGTATTGTATCACTACCAGCTATTCACACACTACAAGTAAAGTGTAGAGCGGGATGAATATTCTTCTACTTTGTCGTTACTAGTCGGAAGGGTGTATCTACGGTAATTTGCTGGGTAAAAATTGCTATCGCTGTAGGAACTGCCTCGAATCGCTCGAAGGATGTTCATAATCACTTCAGCCGTCCATTCATAATGATTTCCTTCAAGATCGTAGATATTCTTCATGCAATCTAACTCATTTTGTCCGGCTAAAGCATGATCTGTTGTTAGGTTTCTATCACTATGTCCTATTTCCGTTTCTTCTCCTATAAATTTGATAACTTGATCATATTGACATCCCCATATCATTTGCTTATTGGCATTTATATTTCTTATAGTATTATATAATCCATACCATGTATCTGCTCCTAAATATTTTTCTTCGATATTATCGCTACTTGCAGCCGTTAATACTGTTTGTCTTTTTTTACTATCTCCACCTGCTCCTACTTCATATCTGCTAATATAAAATCCTCCATTTTTTGCTACACTCTTTGCCATTGCTGTAAAATCACTTTTTAATTGATTTAGTTCTAAACCATTATCAGCATCATAACTTACGGTATTTGGCTCACAGTAGAACCTTTTATCATATGTCTGGTCTCTTTTGGTAAAGTCCATCGTATAGAACCAAATTGTATTTCCATCACTATCTATTTTATCTCTGTCTGTTTGAATATACAATCTTCCAACTAATTCTGTTGCAGTGTTCGAATGGTCTGGATTTGTACATGTTAATGTGTTTGCAGTTTCATCATATATTAAATTACATACACTATCTCCTGTATTACTGCTACACATTACCATACTATTGATATCATCTACTGGTATCCATACATATTGGTTTACTGTTTCTTGCAAGTTTGTTGTATTTTCTCCTATGGTGATTGTACTTTGATTCTTTCCATTTTCATCTTCATTGTCTGTCCAGTTTACTGTTGCTCCTCCTGGTATCTCATAGATAACTAATCCTTCTGCTACATCATCTTCTGTTGTTATTTGGGACTTTGTGTATCCCTCTGGTATTGGTGCTGTTTTTCCTGCGTATTCTATATAGTCTTCTACTACTCCTAACAATTCTTGTTCTTCTCTTTGTGCAGTATCATAATCTTCTGTCGCCTGTTGTGCTTTATTGATAATTCCATTTTGGTCTAATACAATGTTTAAAGTAACACCGGCTAAGATAATTAACACGATGATTGTTACTACTAATGCAACTAAGGTGATTCCTTTTTCTTTTCTTCTTTCTTGTTTTTTCATCATTTTCCTCCGTTTCTATCCCTATTTAGGACGCTTCTTTTTTTGCTCTTCAAGACAAATTGTCTACATTTCTAGTAATTTCTTCGAAGAGCGGGCGATTAAAATTGCCCCTACATTTTAAGAAATTTCTTCGTAGCATGGGTCGGCGTGGGCGCCGACCCCTACACATCTCTTTAATGAATAGTGAATAATTAATAATGAATGATGAATAATTTTTTGTAGGGGTCGGTCTTGACCGACCCGAAATGTTGAACAATACCACAAATTATCCATTTTTCATTATTCATTAATTGCAGGACAAATCTAGCTTCGCTAGACCTTTTCTCTACTTTTTAATATTTGTTACATTAATTTAAGGTCTAGCAAGAAGCGTATAAGATTTGTCGACGCGAAAAATCGCTTTGCAATTTTTCTGCGCATCTATATTTTTTACTTTATAGGAAATTGGATTTCCTATAAAGTAAAAAAGACTATCCATCTCGAGCATAATAATTACACTCGAAATGGATAGTTCCGATTGATTACTTTTTTTATTAAATTATATCGTGTGTGTGTGTGTGTGTGTTACTCTCCCAAGGCTTTTGGCTTTTGTTCATTTTCTTTATTTCCCCTTTTGTTTTTTTCTTAATTAAAAGATTACTTTAATATTTCTTCTTTGTCAAGACCTTTTTCAAAACTGGTAATTTAATTTTACCATTTCTTTTTTATTCTTTTTTATTTAGGTCAAAGGTAATGGCTTCATCACTGTTTAAAAAGTATTTAGCATCTGTAGTGTCTGTTTGAATTGGATTATATTCATCTTCTTCTGTATCTTGATTTGCTTTCTTTCTTCTCCTAATTCTTCTTGGTTCTTCATGTGTCATTACCACTTTATTATATTGATAAAATGGATATTCCTTTATTTCTTGTTTCTTCTTATATTTTGCCTCTAGGAAATCTACAGAACCTCCTCCAATAACACTTTTTCCTTTGATGTCTTTGGTTTTATAAGCACATTGTTTGAATTTTAATGTCTGAATTTTTCCTGGTGCAAAATATTCTTTCCAGCCCCATTTAATTCCTTTTAAACTCTCATCGTAGCCAGGTTCTCCACTCTTTGGATCAGTATGATAGTCATTACCAAATTGCCATTCTCTGTGTTTTCCAAACTCGTTTGACCACCATTGGTTTTCCTCTGGTGTATTATTTCCAAATACCATTTTAGTAGTACAATTTGCAAGTATTGTTTGTCTAAATTCTGATTTTTCATTTCCAAATTGTGCTAAGTTTTGTGTGGATATAATTGTTCCTACTCTATATTTTCTATATAGTGTAAAGATGGCTTCTGTTGCTTTACATAGGAAATCTGGAAATTCATCTATGTATAAGAAATGTGGTATTCTCGTTTTTTCATTTCCTGGTCTTACTAGTACAGAATATTGCATTAATAATAAAAAGAATAATCCAAATGCTTGATGTGCTGTTGCTCCTAAATCTCCTCTTCTGGTACATAGTAAGGTAACTTCTCCATTTGCTAAAGCCTTATCAAAGTCAACATTATTAGTTCTATTGCATAAGATTTCTTTTACTCCTGGATATCTTAATAAGTTATCTAATTGTGTGATAGCTGAATATACAAATTTTTCCGTATCTTGTCTATTGTTGCTATTTTTATAGAAATATTTTTTAAAATATCCTAATTGTAATGAATATTTTTCTGTTAACTCATCATCCATTTCCATTTGTCTACACATTTTTTCTACTTTGTCGAAATCATTTAACATATTTAACATGTCTTCCAAAGTAGGTAATTGTCCTTCATGAAGTCTTGGATACATTTCTTTTAAAATGATAGATAAGTTTTCTACTGCTTGCCTTGCTGCATCATCTCTATAAGCTTGTTCTACAGTTGTATTAGAAGAATACATTCCTTTTAACACGGATGATATGACAATAGCAGTTTTTGTAGCATTATCATAAATGAATGGGTTTAACCCTATAGAGTTTGAATCTGATGGGTCTATAATGTTGACAGGAATACCAAAATTCTTTGCAACTCCTTTAATACGTTTTACAGACTCTGCATCTGGTGCTACATAGGTAATTCCTAAATTTTTATATACTAAATTATCTGGTTCTGAATTGTATAATAAATCTTGCATGTAAGTAGTATATACTTTAAATTTTTCCTCCTTTGGTGTAATCATATCTAAGGTAAAGTTTTTATTCATATATTCATTATCATATGGGCAATTTAAATAAGCAATTCCTGTTTTTAAAGCTGTAAATCCTTTTTCTTTTGAAACTTCTCTAAAGAAGTATTTCTTTTCAATATCTCTTGCAATCATAGGCTCAAACACCATTGTCGTTTTTCCACTACCAGATACTCCACAAATTAATGTTGCTTCAAACCTTCTCATTTCTGGTGTTTTTACCATCTTGCCAGTATCTTTGTTTTTACAAATTGCAATTTCGCAGGTATATGGCCCTGTACCAACTTTTTTATCTGATAAATCAATTCCTCCGAAGTCTTTAATAGAATCTGTCATTGCTTTTGTATCATGTACCTTTGCATATAAAAATCTAAATAAATATGGTGCTGTTACAAGAGGAATATAGATTCCAAAAGCAGAAAAAGCCGGTTTAATTAGATCACTAAAGTGAATAATAATATCTTTATAATTTGGTACAGAGAAGAATAATAACCATCCTAATTGGTTAGACCATTGTACCAACATTGAAATTGCTATTACATATAATGCAATACAATAGGTATAAAAGAAGGATAGTTTATATTTAGAACCTTTTACAAATTTTGAACTAAAGGAGAATAAAAAAGCAAATACAGGGCACGCCATAGCGAGTGTATATACAATTGGTCCCCAATAGTTACTAGAAGTTCCTGTGAATACAACTAGTAACATTTCTACAAGTCTATCTACAACAATATAAGCTGTAAGCAATGTTAATATATATGTGGCAAATGTATTTCGATCAGTTTTTAGAAATTTTAAGAATTTGTCTATATATTTCAAAATAATCTCCCCTACTTTCTTTCGGTTTCAAGTTGTTTTTGTTTTTATTTCTCTTTATATTATCTAACATTTTTCGTAAAAAAACAATAGTTTTTTTCGTTTTTTCATATTTTTCATATATTTTGTTGCTATTTTGCTAATAATATGGTAAGATGATGAATGCCATTGTAGGCATATAATAGAATAAAAATTTTTATAAATAGGAGGAAAGTCTATGGAATTTAAACAATGGAAAGGTTTTCAAAATGGAAGATGGCAAAATGAAATCAATGTAAGAGATTTTATTCAGGCTAATTATACTCCATATGAAGGAGATGCCTCTTTCTTAGCAGAACCTACAGAAAATACAAAAAAATTATGGAACGAGGTGTTAGACCTTTATAAAAAGGAAAAGGATAATGGCGGTGTTCTTGCTGTTGATGCAGAAACTGCTTCTACCATTTCAAGTCATGAAGCTGGTTATATCGACAAGGATATTGAAGAAATCGTTGGTCTTCAAACAGATAGTCCTTTAAAAAGAGCTATCATGCCAAATGGTGGAATTCGTATTGTTGAGAAATCTTGTGAAGCACAAGGTTTAAAAGTTTCTGATAAAATTGAAGATATTTTTCATCATTATAGAAGAACACACAATGATGGTGTTTTTGCTGCTTATACCCCAGAAATTAGAGCAGCTAGAAGCTCCCATATTATCACTGGTCTTCCAGATGGTTATGGTCGTGGAAGAATTATAGGAGATTATAGAAGAGTTGCTTTATATGGTGTAGATGCTTTAATTGCAGAAAAGAAAAAAGAGTTACAATCTTTAGAAATTTCTACTATTCTTGAAGAAACCATTCGTGATAGAGAAGAAACAACAGATCAAATTGCATCTTTGGAAGAGTTAAAAGTAATGGCAGGCAAATATGGTTTTGATATATCTGTTCCTGCACAAAATGCAAAAGAAGCTGTGCAATGGACTTACTTTGGTTATCTAGCTGCTATTAAAGAACAAAATGGCGCTGCTATGAGTTTAGGTAGAACCTCTACTTTCTTAGATATTTATTTTGAAAGAGATATCAAAAACGGAGTTTTAACAGAAGCACAGGCGCAAGAAATTATAGATCAATTTGTAATGAAATTAAGAATGGTAAGATTTTTAAGAACACCAGAATATGATGAATTATTTAGTGGTGATCCAGTTTGGGTAACAGAAAGTATTGGTGGTATGGGAATTGATGGTAGAACTTTAGTAACTAAAAATTCATTTAGAATCCTTCATACTTTAACAAATTTAGGTCCTGCTCCAGAACCTAATATGACAGTATTATGGTCTACACGCTTGCCAAAAGGCTTTAAAGATTTTTGTACTGGTTTATCTATCAAAACAAGTTCTATTCAATATGAAAATGATGATTTAATGAGAGAATTCTGGGGAGATGACTATGGTATTGCTTGTTGTGTTTCTGCAATGAGAATTGGAAAACAAATGCAATTCTTTGGTGCTAGATGTAATTTGGCAAAATCTTTACTTTATGCCATCAATGGTGGAAGAGATGAATTAACAGGAAAACAAGTATCCCCTAGATTTGAGCCAATTACTTCAGAGTATTTAGACTATGATGAAGTAATGGAAAAATTTGATAATATTATGGAATGGGTTGCTAGAGTTTATGTAAATGCTCTAAATATTATTCATTATATGCATGATAAATATGCTTATGAAAAAATTGAAATGGCATTACATGATAAAGATATTTTAAGAACAATGGCTTGCGGAATTGCTGGTTTATCTGTTGTTGCTGATTCTTTATCTGCTATTAAATATGCAAAAGTAAAAGTAATTAGAGATGAAACAGGATTAGCGGTAGACTACAAAGTAGAAGGAGATTTCCCAAAATACGGAAATGATGATGATAGAGTTGATCAAATTGCTGTAGATGTTGTAAAGAACTTTATGGGCAAATTGAAAAAGCAAAAAACTTATCGTAATTCTAAACCAACACTTTCTATTTTAACCATTACTTCTAATGTTGTTTATGGTAAAAAGACAGGTACAACACCTGATGGAAGACCTGCTGGTGCTCCATTTGGTCCTGGTGCAAACCCTCTACATGGCAGAGATACACATGGTGCATTGGCTGTATTAAATACGATTTCAAAATTGCCTTATGAATATTCTGAAGATGGTATTTCTTACACCTTCTCTATTGTACCTGGTGCTCTTGGAAAAGATATGGAAACAAGAACAGAAAATCTAACTTCTTTACTAGATGGATATTTTAGCAAACGTAGTCACCATATTAATGTAAATGTTTTTGACAGACAATTATTATTAGATGCTATGGACCATCCAGAAAAATATCCACAACTTACTATAAGAGTTTCAGGATATGCTGTTAATTTCGTAAAACTAACAAGAGAACAACAATTAGATGTTATCAACAGAACGATTCATGAAAGAGTATAATATAATATTATTTTAAAAGTATATGGGTCGCAACTATTTTTTCTTGCGACTCATATCTGTTTTAAAAAGGAGTTAATTATGAAAAATGATGCACAAAATCCAATCGGAAATATTCATTCTGTGGAATCTTTTGGAACTGTAGATGGTCCTGGAATTCGTTATGTTATTTTTATGCAGGGTTGCCCATTAAAATGCAAATATTGCCATAACAGGGATACATGGGTTCCTAATGCTGGATATTCATCAACTGTTGAAGATTTAGTTTCTGAAATAAAAAAATATAGAACTTATATTACGCCTTATGGTGGAGGTGTTACAGTTTCTGGTGGTGAGCCTTTATTACAAACAAAATTTGTCACACGTCTATTTCAAAGGTTACATGAAGAAAACATTCATACAGCACTAGACACCGCTGGAAGTTTACCAATTGGACATGAAATAAAAGATTTATTAACATACACTGACTTAGTATTATTAGATATTAAACATATTAATAATGAAAAATGTATGGAATTAACAGGTGCTCCTAATACCAACACTTTACAGTTTGCCACATATTTAAGTGAACATTCTATTCCTATGTGGATCAGGCAAGTGATTGTACCTGGTATTACAGATGACCATAAAGATTTAGTTGAGTTAAAAAATTTTATTTCTACTTTAAAGACAGTACAAAAGGTAGAATTTTTAGCTTATCATGATATGGGAAAATACAAATGGGAAAAACTTGGGATTTCTTATCCTTTAGAAGGTGTTAGAGTGGCAACACAAGAGGATGTGGAAAGAGCAAAAAAAATAACAGGATTTAATTAATTCAGACAGAGGGACAGCAGTGTCATTAAGTTAAGAAAACAGAAAATCAACCATATATACCTATATTTTATCCGCAAAACTCTCAAGGTTCAAGGGGTAATCCGGCAGCAGAAGGCTGTTCGAGCTTTTGCTTCAAAATATAGGTATATATGGTTGAAATTAAAATAGAGAAAATATTTCACTTAACTTAATGACATTGCTGTCACTCTATCTGATCAAATTGTGATTCCGATAAGATTCAATATAATTGCAGATATTACACCAATTCCATATAAAGTAATCGTAATAAAAATATTCTCTTTGACATTTTTGTTTACTCTAAAAAGTACTAATAATCCTACTCCGGCTCCTACTAATAATCCCCCTATCGCTGTTCCTACTGTAATAATATTAGATAAATATAATTCCGTTAAAATTACAGAGGATGCACAGTTAGGAATTAATCCTATTAATCCGGCAATAATAGGTCCTAAAATTGGCTTATTTAATATGAAATTAGATAATGTTTCTTCTCCAATTAAATGAATCACAATATTTAAAATTAAAGTTACAATAACAATAAATAAAAATATGTTAAGCGTGTGTTTTATTGCTGATTTTAAAATTCCTTCTTCACAGCAACAATGTTCTTCCTGGCATATTTGATTAATTTTGTCTTCTTGTTTCTCTTTTTCTTTTTTGCGTAACACAAAATCAATGATAAAACCAGCAACTACACCAATTAGCACCTTAATCCCTAATATTTTTAAGATTACGTCTATTGCAACTCCTTGTGAAATAAAAATTGGTAACATTTCATCTGATGTAGAAAGATAAACTGCCATGAGCGTTCCTAATGTAATAATTCTTCCTGCATATAAGTTCGTAGCAGTAACAGAAAATCCACATTGTGGGAAAGCTCCCAATATTCCTCCTATAACAGGTCCAAATTTCCCCGATTTTTTGATATATTCTTTTGTATTTTCTGTTGTTTTATGTTCAATAAATTCCATAATAAGGTAAGCAATAAATAAAAATGGTAATATTTTTACAGAATCTATTAGTGTATGTGTTAATATTTCTATCATTTTTCTCTCCTAATCTTTCTCTTTATATCACAAAAATGTTGAAATTGCCTTTTGCAAATTCAACATTTTTTGTACGTTTTTGTTTTTATTAATTTTGTACATATGGCAATATTGCAATATGTCTTGCTCTTTTTACAGCTAATGTAATTTCTCTTTGATGTTTTGCACA
>CALXQB010000009.1 GCA_944390445.1 uncultured Clostridia bacterium
AATTTCATATGCTAAGTATAAAACAACGATATTTAATAGAATTTGGTTTATGTCTCCTTCTATGGTATAGTCTTCTAAATAAGTCCCTTTTTTCTTTTTTTCTTCTAATGGTAATAGGGTTTTTCTTACTAGTTGAATGTTACTGATGTTATAATAATGGTTATAGATAATATTGATTTGGCTATTTTTTGCATTTTTGATTACATCATATAATAGGTCTTCGATTTCTTTATTTTTTTCCATATATTCTTCTTTTGTTAGGCTTAATAGTACATCTTCTTTTCCACTACTTATTTTTTTACCAATAATGATTTTGTCACATCCACTTTCTTTTGCTTGATTGTTTACATTTGTATTAAAGTTGCCACAAAACCCTAAATCATTTCCGAATATAAATGTTAAGTGGTCTTTTATTTTTATTTAGTTTTAAGAGTTTTTTATCCATAATTAAATTTCTGTTGTTTAAGATGTTGTCTACAAAATCTGTTAATTCTTTTTCATAAGCAAAGTATTTTTCTGCTTTTTTTCTGGATGAGTCTACTCTTAATAAAGAGTGAAAGTTCATAACTTTTACAACACTTTTTATTCTCATTGGTTCTCTTCCCCTAATTCTTTAAATTTATCTATGATTTCTCTTTCTGATAATGGGCAATATTTCATTTGTTTTAGTTCTTCTTGTATTTGCTTGCCTTCTCTCATTTTCTCTCTTAATTCTGGGGTCATTTCGTCCATATTTGCAAGTTCATATACTTCTTTTGTTTCCAGATAACTTAGTAATTTTCTCCTGATTTTTGTTCCTAGTGCTTTCATTTTCTCATTTTGTACGGCTCCCCCTAGTCTGGATACAGATACACCATAGTTAATTGCTGGTTTCTGTCCTTTACTGAATTCTTTTTCTGATAATACAATTTGTCCGTCTGTAATGGAAATAATATTGGTAGAAATGTAGTCTGTAATATCTCCCCCTCTTGTTTCTACAATTGGTAAGATGGTTATAGAACCTCCATTTTTATGTTGGCATCCTTTTTCTAAGAGTCTAGAGTGTAAATAAAATATATCTGCTGGATAAGCTTCTCTTCCTGGTGTTTTTCCAGAGGTTAAGCTTATTTCTCTATAATTGTCTGCATGTGCTTTTAAGTCATCAATTACTACTAATACATCTTTCTTTTTTGCCATATATTCTTCTGCTATTGCTAGTCCTACATAAGGTGTTAGACTCACTACTGGTGGTGTGTCTTCATTTGTTGCTACAATCATAATTGTGTAGGATAACGCATTTCTTTTTAAGAGCTCATTATATATATTTCTAATTTCTTTTTTCGTTTTTCCTACTGCAATATAGATACATGTAGTGTCTTCTCCAAAGTCTTTTCTTTGGATTCCTTGGTTAATGATGGTGTCTAATGCAATTTGTGTTTTTCCTGTTTTTTTGTCTCCGATGATGAGTTGTCTTTGCCCTTTCCCAATTGGATACATTAAATCTATTCCGGCAATTCCTGTTAGCATAGGTCGGTTTACTTCTCTTCTATCCATAATTGGTACAATAGGGTTTTCAATGTCAATATAGGTAGTTTTGTCAAAACTGTTTCCTGTTAACAAGTCTACACCAAACAAGTTTGTAATTCTTCCTACTGCTTCAGGTGCAAATATGGCTTTAAAAGGTTCTCCTGTTGCATTTACGATGTCCCCTACTTGAATTGGCTCATATTGTTTGACAATGGCAACCATAACGGTGTTTTCTTTAATTTGGTTGATATAGCCCATTCCTTTTTCCCAAATGGTTACTTTTTCAAAAAATGCCACATTTTCTAAGCCAGATACTTCTAGGATGTAATCTTTTACTTTGACTACTTTTCCTGATTCAAAAACATTCGTGTTTGTTTTTATTTGCTCAATTTTTTTACTTATTAATTCATCGATATGTGTATTCAAATTTTTCACATTCCTTTCTTATGTGCATCAGTCCGGGTCGGTCAAGACCGACCCCTACATTTTTCTGCAAGTTCATTGAAGTGCGGGCAGTTAAGTCGTGCAAGCCCCTACAAACCTAAGGGTGGGGGTGATAAATTCGTCCACCCAATGGGGTATAGCAGAATGTATATTATTCATTATTAATAATTTCTTGTTTTATACGCTATAATCGTACATTTTTCCTTGGTAATGGATGATAACCCCTTCTGACATGTTTTTATATACACGTGTTTTTATTCTTTTGTCTAATTTTTCATATTTTTCATCTGGTTTACTTGTGTAAACATAGATGGTAGGGTCTGTTTTTTTCATTTTTTCTTCTACTTGTTCCATCAATTTTCGCACTGTGAATTCATTTTTTCTCGGATAGTTTTCTTGTAATTTTAGTAGCTCTTTTTCTTCTTGTGTTAATACAGATTCTACTAATTCATATTGTTCTTGTTTTTCTAAAGTGGAACACTCATATAAGATTTTATCTGTGAATTTTTTACGAAAGTCTCTTAATATGGTATATTGTTTTTCGTCTTCGTTATCCTTATGTTCTTTTATAAATGTTTTTATAATTTCTTCTGGGTTAACATCAAAGTGTTGTTTTAGTTGTTTGTAATTTCGGAAGAAGGATGTTTCTTTATATTGCGGAGTTGGAATATCATAAATTATTTCTGGCCTTATTGGTATTTGTGATGGCGCATTTTTATATGCCCTCATTTTCTCCAACTTTTCTTCTATTTCTTTACTAAATATGCTTTCTGGTTCTTCTTCTACTTGTTTTACTACTTTTAGTTTTCTTTTTGCTTCTTCAATTTGTTCTCTTAGTTCTTCTAATTGTTTTTCTTTTTCTTCAATTAGGTAATTATAGTCTTGTAATTTATCTAAGAACCATTTTTTTGCACTTTGATTGATTCTTTTGATTACACTTTTAAATATATATACAGCAAATACCAGCATCATAATGACCAGTATTGCATTAGCAATAATCGTTTCCATCCTTTGTTTCCTTTCTTTTTGCTTTTGTCTTTCTTATTTTTTAAGCAATTAATGGGTTATAGAATAATAGTAAGAAGATAAAGGCAAATAATAATAGTAAAAAGATTGCAAGTACAATTAAAATTGCCATAACAGAGTGTACTACATCACTTTTGGTTTCTGGATTCCTTCCTACTGATTCTGCAATTTTAGAACCAATGTTTCCAATTCCTATGCCAAGTCCTAAAAATGTTAATCCTAGCATAATTCCTATGCTCCATAAAGTTGCTACTAAAATTTGTTCCATGTTTGTTTCCTCCTTCTTTTTTTACGCTTTTAGTAATTTCTTCTAAGGACGGGCGATGAAAGTCGCCCCTCCCATTTTCATAAATTACTTTACACGATCAATAATTTTTGGCTTTTGCTTGTAGGTCAAATACAATTTCATTACCATTTGATTTTGCGTTTTCTACTCTTAACACAATATCTGTACCATATGAATATGACATGCTACCATTCCATCCGCTACTGCTCATTGCTTGTTCTACATTAACTGCTATTCTTTCTTTTTCTTCTCCATCTAAATATAGTACTAGTTCTGCTTCATCCATATTTTGATTTCGATCTATTTTCATATGGAAAGAAATTGTATTTCCTGTAATTTTTGTTATGGTCATACTGGATTCTAATTTTACTGTTCTTGCAATAACAACGTCTTCAATCGTTTCTTGTGCTTGACCATCCTCATCTATTTGTTTTACAGCAAGGGTAATTTTATATTCTCGATTAGGAACCAAGTTTGTAATACGATAACTGGTTTGGTCTTTGTCTAAAGCAATATTTTTCGAAATTTCTCCTCCATCTACTAATAAGTATACAGTTTGGTATTTGTTTTCTGGGTCTGTGATTAGGTATTCTACATCAATATAATTGCTTCCCACACTAGTTCCTTTTAGTGCTACACTACGTGATAGTTCTGTTTTTTCTTCTCCATTATTATCACTATTAGATATGTTAATGTTTTGATTATTTTGGTAGTTGTTGTTTTGGTTGTTATTTTCAATATTTGTTTGATTATTGTTATTATTTTGTATAATGGTTGTTCCAGTTCCGCCTTGACCTAGTACAGTATTTTGCTCTGTTTCTTCTTCTGGTTCTACATAGTTATTTGTACTTCCTATGATTTTTTTCAAGTCGATTTCGTTTCCTTGATATATTAGTTTTTCATTTGCTACATCAAATTCAAATGTTTGTGTTCGAATGACCATAGGATTTATGGTTTTGGAATTTAATTCATTATTGAGTAAATAGGTATTTCCTGCTTTATCTAATAAAATGAGTAAATAGTTTTGCGTACTTAGTGCTCCTGTTTGATTTACAATGTTATTTCCTATAACCATATATTTTCTATCTCCCAGTTTATATAACTGGTCTTCTGATATTCTGGATATGGTATTATTTTGTGTTAGTTTGGAAACAGTTCCATCCATATAAATACGGTACATATCTCCATATAAATTAATGGTTTTACTACTTGGTTGGTAGGCAACACTTTGTACTCCTAATTCATATTCTTCACCGTGTTGTGTTATCTTTTAAATAATAATTACCTGTCCACTTTTTTCGAATCATTCCATCTTCTTCTAGTGCAATAGGGTTATAGTTTTCGTCATAGAGAAAATTATCGCCTTCTATTAAATACTCTTCTTTTGGTATTCTTAGCACCAAGCTTAAACACCAAATGAGTAGCGCAATAATTCCTATGATAATAATAGTAAAAGTGGTAAATACTTTTTTATTGCCTGACGTTAATCTTCTCATATTTTCCTCCTAATTTCCTCTTAAATATACATACTCTATAGATGTTGCATCAATCATGATATTTCCTTCTGTTTCATCTTGTTTGAAAAATTGTATTTCTATATAGTATTTTCCTTCTCGTGAAATTACTTCATCTAATGTGAACATATAATATCTTTCTTCACCAGACATGATAACTTGTGGTATAAATTCTACAGTTTTTGTTGAAGAATATCCTTCTGTATCATATACAGAATACATTATATAATCAATTTCTTCTAGTTTATAGCTATCTGCAAATCTTAAATCGATCTTAGCTTCATTTGTACTATTTGTTAAAGCTATTACGTTTCCTATGGTAATTCCATATTCATTTACAGGTGGAATACTGTATTCTTTTATCATTTCTTTTATATTTGTATTTTTGTTTTCATAGTCTAATTCTACAATTACTTGTAGTGTATATCTTTGTTTAATATCAATGTTTTCCATTATAATTCTGTTATTAATAACATCTACACTATAGGTTTGATTTTTTATGGATTCTGGTGTGATATCATTTCGTTTATCATCTAGTATTTTTACTTTATAACTGTCTCCTACTATCATCCTATCTGTATCATATATCGTAACTCTCCATTCGGCATGACTTTCATCATCACTTGATACTCTATTGCCCTTTATCGCAATTGTTGGTTCTGCAAGTTCTCTTAGGTTAAATTCATATTCTTTTTCCCCTAATTCTAATTCGATTTCTTCTCCTGCAACTGTTTCTATATGAGCAATTGGTGTAATGGTTAGTTTGTATTTTTCACCAAAGTCAATAGGACTTCCCGGATTTACCGCTACATTTTTCGTCATGCTTTTATTAAAGATTCTATCTTCTTCAATACTAAGTCCTATTTCTTCGTATTCTTGTGTTGTTTCATTATATTTTTCTAAACGATATTGAATAAGGTCATACCCCATTGTTCTTTGTATGGTATAAGTGATATTTAACATTTTATTTTGATAGGTGACCGGGCTATAGATAACTTGTATATCATCGATTCCAACATCAGTTAGTGTTGAAAAATAATATAATCTACCTAACATTTCATAATCAACATCATATAAATAACGTTCTATTTCTTCAGTTAGTCCTGTTTGTGCATTTTCTACTTCTAGAACTGTTCTCATTCTCATACCATAATAACTTTTTGGTGATAAACCATCTATGATAATGGCTTCATTAAAGTCTTCTGTTTGTTTTTCTATTGTTTTAATTAATACTGTGTTTGCTCCATTTTCGTCTGTTTCGTAGATATCTATATAGATTTTATTATCTTTTATTTTTGCGTTTTCGTCTTTAATTAGTCTTGGTTTCATGGTAATGCGGTCTAACTCAGGTGTAATTGCCATTTCTCCATTTTCGTCTAACATACTAATTCCTGGTATAATGATGTCAAATTCTATAATATTATCCCCTACACATGTAATTTCCGCTTCTTCTACTTTTTTAGGCAATACTACACCATATTCATATAACATTCCTTTTTCACTGTATTGTAAAGTTATGTTATTTTGATATCTACTATATACAGCATTAATAATACTTAGTTCATTTGGTGTAGTTGTTTGTTTTCTATAATACATGTGCCCTATTGTTCTATTATTTTCTACCAAGGCTCCTTCTCTATTTAAGATATAATAGTATTTTTCTTCTCCTTGTAGATATGCTTTTTGTAACACGATATAGTCTGATTCCATTTCATATCCAACTTTTCCACTGTCATAATAGGCTTTTAGTGTTACTTTTGTTTCTTTTCCAATCAATTCTCCAATGTCATTGAAGTTTACACTTATGGTATTGGTACTAGATAGCGTTTTTAACTCGGTTTCATAATGTTGTGTTCCATCTACTGCATCTAATAATACTTGAAATGCAGCTACTTTTTCTAAGTTACTAATATCATCTCTGTTTCCATTTGTATCTTCTAAAGAAATCACAATTCGGTTTGTATCTAAGGATACAGAATATCGTAAATTACGTATACTATTACTAGATTCAAAATATTCTTCTATCAATGTAATTTCTTCTTCAGATTGTGTTTTTAATTTTGCCTGTCTTACTGTAATTTTTAAGTTTCCGGTATTTAAATTGCTGAAGATAATGTTACTAAAGTTTCCACTTGTTTCTTGTATATTTTGTCTATCAACAATTCTATTTTGAATATATGCTACCATTTCATTACTTGTTAAACTATGGTCTACATCTTTAAGTTGATACTGATATGTTCTTGCCGTTTCTGTTGAAGATGCTGGATACATTATGATACTTGCTTGTTCTTTTTCAGGTCGCACTGTTTCTGATCTTAAAGTTACTTCTTCTCCGTCTACTTCTGGTGGAAAGGTAGTTTCTGGTATTCTATCTTTGTTAAGGTCTAACATAACTTCATAGGTAAAGTAATATTCATTTCCTCTTTTTAATCCACTAGCATCTACTTCTGCATATGGAGTTCCAAATCCAACATGGAAAGTTGCTTCTGGAATGTTTCCATCTTCTCCGATTGGTAATTCTATTACTTCTACTTCTTGTCCTGTTACCTCATTAATAGCTCGATAAGTAATTGTTTTGGCATATCCTCCACTATTATCATATTTGGCTTTTACACGATAACCTACTACTGTATTACTACTTAAATCTGGATTTGGTTCATCTATTTCATAATTTCTAATTACAGTGATAGATGCTGCATTTTCTGTATCTCCTATCTCTGGCATGTATCCATTGGTTTTTACCACACACATATAGTTGATAATTGGTAATTCGTTTTGATAGTCTGTATAGTCATATGCATTAGATACCGTGATTGTATAATATTCTTCTCTGAAGTCAGAGTTTTCAGCGCCGAAAAATTCTGGTGTGATTTGAACAGAGCTATCATAATAAGTTTCTTTTAATGTACTTTCATATGGCTCAATATTCGTATCTACAACTTTAGTGCTCTTAATTAACACTCCTTGTGGAATATCTCCTTCTATTGTTTGTCCTGAATAAATTTTAAATTCCATTCCTGTTAAAGTTTGTGCTTCTAATTGTTCACTATTTGGATTTTCAGCTGTTAGTTTGAAGTTAACATTAAAAGTATTTTTTGTGTCTTGATTATTTGTACTATAGTTTGCAACTAAGTTTTCTGGTTCTTTTGTTTTTACAAATGCTCCTCCGATATAGCATTGATCAATTGGATCATTTCCATCTTTTAAATCTACTTTTCCATAAATAGCAAATTTATAAGTTTCATTTGCTCTTAAGTTATTGATTCGTACAGGGATTCTTAATGATCCTTGTGCTGTAAATGTTTCTGTTTTTCCTACAGAGTCTGTATAGGTGATTGTGAAAATGGTGTCTTCGTCTAATTCTATTGTGTGGTCATTGTCTTCAATCACAAGTGCACCTTCTATTCTCTCAAATGTTACTTTTTCTTCCTCGAAACTTACTGTTGGGAATTGTGCTCCGTCCATTCTCATTAATTCGCTATATTCACTTTCGTATTCGCATATTTTTTCATTATCATTAAATATGGCAACTACTTTATATACATAAGTTACATTTCTTACAATGGTATCATCAATTGGTAGTATTACTTCTCTTTCATTGGTTTCTATTGTTTTTATTGGTGTTTGATTCTCATCTTGTTCTCTTGCATCATAAATTTCATATCTATAACTTTGTATTCCTGAATGTGTGTCTTGTACATTGTTAAGTTTTAATTTGAAATTTCCATCTCTTTTATTAATTTCAAATTCTGCGCCACTAATGTTTGGTATGTCTTTTAATGTCATATAATTTTTTGAAATATCAAAACCATTTACTAGAATTTGACCATTATATAATACATTGGTTAATTTTACTTCATAGTTTGTGTTTGCTTCTAGTCCTTGGAATTCTACATTAACTTTACTGCCTGTAATTACATTGGTATTTGTTACAATTTGTGATTGTATTTCTTGCCCATTTGCATCTATAACAACCATTTCTGCTCTTGCTATTTGTGAATTTTCTTCAAAATTTACTGAAAAACTCATTGTTTTATTGGTAAATACATCTTTTTCGAAACTGATTCCTGTAATATTTGTTTTGAATTGTTTATACATAAAGTTTTTTTGATAGGTGATTCCTTCTACTTCATAAGCAGATTCCACTTGTAATATATATTCTGTATCTGGTACTAAGCTTTGTACATCAAGTGCTATTTCATACTCTCCTAATGGATATGTTGTTTCATAAACAACTTTTCCTGTATCACTTCTTAATATTTTTATATTTGTATCGTCTTTTAGCAGTCCTTCTTCATCTGTAATACTAATATTGGTAGTTACTCCTGTTGTTGTTACATTAAATTCATTGGTTTTAAATTTTGGTAATTGAATGGTTGATACGTTATTATCGATAATTTCGTCTATATTTCCTGTTCCATCTCCATTGATTGTTGGTATGCTTCCTCCTGTTCCACTGTTTTGTTGATTATTTTCTTCACTACTTCCTCCACTATTTTGTGTGCTTCCTCCTTGTGTACCTGTTTGTGTATTATCAATCTGATTTTCCATTTCATTTTCGTCTTCATCTTCTTTTTCTGTTAAGTCTACAATTGTGATATTGTCATCAGAATCAATTACCATATTTTCAAAGTTCATTTGGTTTTCATCATTTTTTCTAACCATTTTTGTTGCTAAATTAATTTCGATATCTCCTGGAATGTGTATAATTGTTTCTTCTGAAATGGTTTGGTATGTTATTTCTTGGTTATATAATTTAATTACTTGATTGTCATAATATTCAATTTCTAAATATCCATCTATGTTTTTTTCGGTTCCATCTTCAAAAGATATTGTAATGTTTTCTCCTGCTATTAAATATTTATTGGCATCAATTTTCCATAATAGATAGTAAAAATTTAATTGTGTATCTAAGTTTTGAATTGTGTATCTTTCTGCAGATTTAGTTAAAATCTGATTTGCTCCAATATTGTAGTAAAAGATAGGATCACTGTCTACACGAGTCAAGTCCATAATGACTCCGTTTTTGAAAGAACTAATGGAGCCATCTGTGTAGTGAATGAAGTTATTTTTCTCTGAAACTACTTTATCCCCATTTGTATCTTCAAATGTAATTTGCTCATTATAATTTTCTCTATATTTTTGGTCGCCGAGAAAAATAATACCTTTCTACTTCATTTTGGTTTTCTATTTTGCTTTGTAAAATATATCCAGAGTCGGAAAAAGTTTTATATATTTTCTTTTCGACTTGTAACATATTATAAATTAGAATGCTTCCTAGTATAAGTCCAATTATTAATAGAACTGCGATATATTTTTTCATACAATCTTTCCTCCTTAGTTCTTTCCTTACTCGACAATATTTTTTGTTTTTATCATAATAATCGTTATATCTAACATTATAAACTATGGATTTATCTTTTTCAACATTTTTTTATATATTTTCTTTTGAAAATATTGTAAAATGACAATAATTATGGAATATATGAAATATATGGAAAAGTTAAGTCAATGATGTAAGGAAAAATATCATTGATTTAGGTCAGTCTTCTGACTGACCTAAACTTTTTTATTCCATTTTTTTGTAAATTCATGGTTATTATTTTTTATCTATAACCTTCTTTTTAATTAGTATAATTCCTCCTGCCAATACTACTAATATTGTAAAAATAAGTGCATAGTAAATTCTTGCTTGTCCTGTTGGTCCATGGATAATTACTTCTTCTGATTCGTCTTGATCTCTTTCTTCTATTTTGTTATTTCCTGGAGATGCTTCCATGTCCATCTTTCCTGTATCAATTTCATATTCGATAATTTCTGTTGCATTTAAGAAGTTCATATCATTGTTATCAGATGATAATTGTATACTAACATCTAAATAGACTTCGGCAGATTGCCCTGGTTGTAATTCTCTGGTTGCTAACTCTTCTGTCATGATTAAAACATTATTCTCTATTACAGCTTCTGAGTCGGTATAAGTATTTCTCTCTTCTTGTGTCATAATTCTCCAACTATTGCTTGTTTGGTTTGCCATTTGCATTCCATCATTTAGATAATCCATCAATTTCGTTATTTTTACTGTGCCAAGTTCGCTATTATTGGTAATAGCAAATCTGTACTTAATTTCTAATGTTGCTCCATTTGTTAGTTCTTCAGCTAATTCAATTTCATAACTGCCATTCGGATTTACAGCACTTGGATTTACATATTTTATAATTTGATTAGACCCTGATTCATAATTTATTTCAGAACCATTTACTGTAGCATGTGTAAATACTTCTCCTGTTGTTAATGATAATCTCATTTCTGATACACTTTTTTCTACTTCTACTACCGTATTTTCTCTTTCTCTTAATCCTAAACTTACATCAGATGTAGAACCATTTACATGTAAGATTGCAATTTGAATGTCTTCTGTTTCTGACATCATCCATGTTTTTTCCATAAGTTCTTCCATAGCTTCTGTATCATCAGGATTATCATACGGTGTTAATAATAATTTTGCTATTTTATTATTCACTAATTTACAGTTTTCTGTGACTATATTTCTTCTTTCTGTGTTATCTCTTGCATTTGACCCTCTTGTAAGCAAATTAGATGTGTATATGGTATTTTCAAATTCATGTCCATTATAGCTTTTTCCACTTTCTGCTACTTTTGCTGTTGCCTCTGTTCTTCCATAATAGAATTCCACTCTATATTCTCCTGGTTCTATGCTTTCAAATCTATATTTTCCGTCTTCTCCTGTTATTGCATTTCCTATTGCCACGTCTGTATCCGCTCTTTTTAATACTACTTCTATTCCCTGTATTGCTGGTTCTCCTGTTTCTCTTCTTCCATCTTTGTCAACATCATACCATACAGTTCCTTTTATTCTTCGATTTAAAGTTAATCTTACGGTCATGCTTGGTGCATTATCTGTGTCATCCTCATATGTTCCATAGTCTCCTCTTGTCATATTTCCTGGTTGTGAATCTCTATCTACTGTTCCATTGACATATTTTTCATATTGTTCATTTTGATTACTTTGATAGAATGAATAGTTCGTTATTTCTGCTGTACACATCTTTGATATTTCTGTTCTTGTTCCCTGAAATCCACTCGCCAAATCTACTTTAAATCTTATGAATATTTGAATTTCTTCCCCAACTGCTATGTTCTGTCCTCCTAAGCCAGTTATTGTTACATTGTTTCCTTGTACTCTTGCTTGTGGATTTCCTTTACTTGCCCAAATGCTATCTAGTGTAAATTCATTTTCTTTTACTTCTAAAATTTCATTTATTTTTCCTATTGCTTGATCTGACTGGTTAGTAACTACTATTTTATAGGTAAGATAGAAATCGATTTCTGATAATAATTCTTGCATCGTTTTTTCTATAATATTTCCCTCTGCATCTAATTCTGGTTCTATATTTGAAACTAACTCCCCTATATCTAGTGTATAGGTCTCATTTCTATAGGATAGCAAATCATTTGCATTTACTTCTATATCTTCTATATTATATTGATCTCTTCTATTATAACTTATGTCTTCTAAAGTTTCCCCATTATAATATACTTCTGCTCTAGATACATCTTGTGTTAGCATAAAGTCAGATTCAAATCTTTCTACTAGACCCAAGTTTACATTTTCTCTTGAGCCCACATGTGTTGTACGAGTAATGATTGTTTGCATGATAAGATTTCCATTTTGTCCTATTACTGTATTTCCATTTTCATCCTTATATGGTTCTTGTCTTGTCGTTGTTGTAACTGTTGAACTAATTCTGAATGTATCGGTATTTGCTGTCATTCTATAGTTTCCTATTCCCTTTATAAATTCAGATTTTGCCATTGTACTACTTGATCCACGTGTAAATACATAATTACCAAATCCTCTACTAATTTCATCAAAACGTTCATTAAAGCTTCTTCTCGTTGATAAGGTTTCATCTGCTTTTGATGTATTCGTTCCAGAAGCATTTTTTGTAGTTGGTGCATAAGATAATCCATCATATGCAAATTGTACATAGTAATTTCCCACTTGAATATTATTAAATTCATAATATCCACTACTATTGGTTGTTGTACTGTTTATTTGATTTCCTGATGAATTGTATAGATATACATTAATTCCAGACATTATTGTGTCTCCACCAGCTGTTACATTCATGTTGCCATCAAAATTATATGCTTTTCCTGTTCTTGCATCTAACCATACATATCCACTGATTTTTCCAGGTATTAATTTTTCTTCTGTTATAGGATCAGGGACAGGATCAGGTTCTGGTTCTGGTTCTGGTTCTGGCTCTGGTTCTGGTTCTGGCTCTGGTTCTGGTTCAGGTTCTGGGGTAGGGTTTCCTGAGTTAAGTGTTATCGTATGTTGACTAGTTGGATATTTTATTACACTTACCATATCCATAACTTCTTGTGGATCGCTTATTCCTCCCGGTGTAGCTTTATTGGCATATAGTAGAGAAATTTCTGTATAAAAAGTTGTCACTCTTATTTTACTAACACCTTGTACTCCACTTGATTTTGATACTTTAATATAAAATTGTTCTCCTGGAAGTGGTGCTGGATGATTAGATTCATTATCCCCTTTTGTAAAATTTCTTGTATTTGGATAATAGAATGACCATGCACTTTGTGGAATTACGTTTCCATTTTCATCATAGACAATAAATGATTCATCACTTGTATTACTTCCATTTGTTTTACTATAGTCATATTTATAATAAATACTGCCTCCAGGTGACGGATAACTATAGCTTGATGCCTTTGATGTTCCAATTCCCGCATATAACAATCTATTATTATCATTGGCTGTATAACGATTATATTTAAAATAATTGATTGTAATAGGTCCTATTATATAATTAGAAGCATCTTCTGTGGTTGTGCATTGGTTAACATTGTAACTAAAGCTTGTTTTATTTCCAGTATTTGCGTATTGCTTGTAATCTTCCATTTCTCTCTTGATTCTTTCTCCCTCACTGCCTAAACTAGCACTTCCTGATGCAAATGGCATTTGCCAGACTAGCTTTTGTTGAGCAGTGGGATAAGCTGTTGTTCCTGTTGTCCTATTTGTTACTCCAATATAAGCAAGAGAGGTTTTGGTGTCACTAGTCATGCTAATACTAGAAGTTTCCTCCAATTTCCATTTTATTGCTTTGGTAGAGTTATTATCAATAATTTTCGTATGTGCATTAATTACACTTGCTTTTACTGTACTTTTGTCTCTGTTTAAATTTCCTCCTTTATGAATGCAATACATATTTACATGAAAGTTCATAATAATCTTATTACTATTATTTGCAGCTGATGAACCTGCGGTTATGTAAACCGTTGATCCTGCTCTTAATTCTTTCTCATAGGGAATTGTAAAAATAGGATTTTCTTCTATTTTTAGTTCTGTACTTCTTTCTCTTGCTTGTACAACATTGGGAAAGAAAAGAAGCAAGCAGGTAACTATTATACTAAATATGATTAATCTTATTTTTTTACTCATATTCTTTTCCCTCCTTTGTCATATACTTTTACTTTTATTAGGTATACTCCTGTTACAAAGATACCTATCATAACAATGGTAAATGCAATATACCATATTGTTTCTCCTGTTGCAGGTGTAATAACGCAATCTGCTGAACTCATATCGTCTTCTCCTTGGGCTTGATTTCCTTCTGTACTATCAATATCTGTTAGTCCATAATCATTATAAGTTTCTGCTATTTCTGCTGTATTATTAACATTTCCTGTATTATCTTCTGTCATTGTTTTGCTTAATGTTAATGTGATTTCTTTGCTTCCTCCTGCTCTTATCATCTCATCTTGCAATGCTTCTATATATAAGTTTCCATCTTCTCCTTGATACCAATCTGGATTTAGTTCTTCTGGGAAGGTCATTCCTTCTGGTAGATAGTCTATTATATTGGTTACATAAGCAGGAACATCTCCTTCATTTTCTACTTTTATTTTATATTCTACAAGGACATTTGCCCCTTCTAAATATTGGGTTGGTATTTCTACTTTTGCCATCTTCTCATTGTCAAAATGATAAATATTCGTTCCTGCACTCATTTGTACTGTTACTTTACTTATCGTTTTTTCTAATTTTAAGTCCAATGTATCTCTTACAACTAATCCTAAGTCCATATAGAGTAAACTTGCATCGCTAATGGTTAATATTTCTGTTGCAGCACCTATCTTTTGTACACCATTTTCTATATAATCAATTTCAACCACATCTGAATTTAATAGTTCGCTTACTCCCTCTTGTCTATATTCTGTAACACCATATGTTTTACTATCATATTCAAATAGAATTTGATATTGTTTTGGGGATAATGAATTAAATTCATATTCTCCATTTTCATTGGTAACAACGGTTTGTAAAACGGCTCCTGTTCCTATTTCTAGGAGATGTACTTTAATATCTTTTAATCTTGGTTCTAATCCTTCTCTTTGACCGTTTTTATTTTCGTCTAACCAGGCAATTCCGTTTATGCTATAAATTCCATCTATATTTTCTGATTTTTCCACTGCATGGATTACTTTATTGCTTTTTATCTCACCAATAACCTCTCCTGTTAAAGTCGCTTCGTTTTCAATCATAGTATTTTGTGAAATTGGTGTTTTCACTCTTGCCTGAATATGAATATCTACAGCATCTCCTCCTTCTAATTCTAGACTGATTATCAAAGTGTTATTCTCTACAGTGTCAAATTCAAAAACATTTCCTAAATTAGAAGTATAATTAGCACTTACAAATTCTAATTCTTCTGGTAATCTGTCCACCATTTGCATCCAGTCAGATGTTCCCGTTCCATTATTTTCGACATGAATACTATACTCTACAATATCTCCTGATTTTATGGTTGCATTTTCTGTTGGGCTTTCTTTTGTAATAGTAACATTAGGTTTATCTATTAAAAGGTTTACTTCGTTTGAAAAATAATTTTCTGTACTATTTACAGTAGCAGTTATTCTATTTTCTACCTCTGAGGCTTCACAATCCATATTGGCTATTAAATTAAGTCTTATATAAACGATCTGTGTTGTATTAAAATTTTCTATTCTCCACGTTGCAGTTCTTGTTTGTTCATCCACAGTCGCTTGTATTTCAGTTCTTTCGTCTTCTCCTTCTTCTATATATAAGATTCCACTTTCCAAAGTGATTCCTTCTGGAATTTGATATTTTAATTCAACATTTGTTAGTGTATCATTTGAAATATTCATAACATCAATTGTTAATATATTTAGCTTTCCTACAGTTGTTTGAAAATCTTTATTATCTAGCATTCTAATCTCTAATTTAGCTTCTTCTACAGAATATGTTAAGGTATTAGAATATTTAATATCACCCGTATCTTTTAGTTCAACTTTAATTCGATTTTCAATTTCTTGTCCTTTTACTTTTTCTACTACAACTTGGTAGGAAAGTTTTCTTACTTCTTGTGGTTCTAATTTATCTATTTGACTAGTAATTTCATCAATTAGATCATTTTCTTCATATCCAATTTCTCCTACTTCTTCCCCATCATTTGCATTATATACTAAGTATGTAGTTCCTTCTGGAATCGGAAGTGTAAGGTGTAAATTCGTAATTGCTTCTTCTGTGCTTACATTTTTTATTTCTACATAATAAGTAATTACTTGTCTTTCTTTTACTATTGTATTTTCTCCTACTGATGATGATAATGTTACTTCTACTGTTGGACTTGCCTGTGTAGATAGTCCCATTGCTTTTGCTTCTACTATCTGTTCTTCTGTGATTCCTTCTTGCTTATAATATGTTGCAAATGTTCCATAGGTTGTTTGTTCATAGTCTAGGTTTGCTGGTATTTGGAAGGTATAGCTTGCAGTTATGGCTGTTGCTGATGCCATTGGATTTGTTATTACTATCATATAAGATTTTACTTTACTTAATTCTAAGTCCTGTTGCCAACCATTT
The DNA here is from genome assembly GCA_944390445.1 of uncultured Clostridia bacterium. Classification (GTDB taxonomy): domain Bacteria; phylum Bacillota; class Clostridia; order TANB77; family CAG-508; genus CALXRW01. Next base: position 16,709 of record CALXQB010000009.1, read on the forward strand.
TCTACATTGTTTAAATCTTTGGTTGCATTTTGATTTTCTGAATAGTATACAGTTGCTTCTCCTCCACTTATGGTAATTCCACTTGCTAATATGGTATTAAAATTACTTCCTAATTCTTCTCCTGTTACAATTGATCTGTTTCCTGCTAATGGAATTCTTCCTAGTACTACTACTTCACTACAAGTTTCTGGTAAGTTGTTTAATATGCTCATTTCCATTGTGGCTGTTTTTTGTTCTCCATATACTTGTAGTTTTCCTATTTCATCTTCTAGTGAACTAATACTACTGCCTGGTTGGTTAAAATCTTTTATGGTTGCAATATTTTGAAATGTTTGTGGTGATGATAGTTTAATCGCATAACTTGCTATTCCTTCCTCTCCACTTGCATAGTTTACTGCATTTTCATTATAGTATTTTAATACAACCTCTGTTTGTTTACTTGGAATTCCCTTTTGTGTTGTAATATCTGTATTTAATAAAATATTGGTTCCACCTGTTATTTGGGATGAATTGAATTTTTGTTGTTCTCCATATAGTTCTACTCTTAATACAATTCTTCCATCTTCTCTTACAATTTTGTCTACATTTCCGTTTTTAATTTCTTCTCCAAATAGGATATTAGCAGATTTTATTGTTAAATCTTCTATCCATTCTGGCATTTCTATTTCAAATACTGGGTTTTTATATAAGTCTGAGGTTTCTACATGATTATTTAATTTTACATTAATTTTTACATCTTCATTCTTAATTAATGTAGATAAATTATTTTTATCCATCGTTATTTCGGCTTTTGTTACTGTTTCTTCTAAGCTAATTCTTTTTTCAGATAGGGTTTCTAAAATTGCTTCACTTCCTGTTACTTTCATTCTTGTTTTTACTTCTGTTGCGATTTCTTTTGTTTGTTTTAGGCTTTCTTTGTCTTGTGTAATTTCTTGTATTCCTTTTTTATGCGCTACTTTTAAGTTCCCTTCTTTTATAATTTCACTTGTTCTAAATGTTAGTGTTTCGTATTTTTCTTTATAAGTAATTTTTATTTCTTCTTCTGTACTGTTTTCTAATAAAATGGTTTCAACAATGTTGTCTCCATTTAAAATGTCAATTTTTCCTGTTTCACCTAAAATGCTTTTTGCATTTTCTGTTTGAATTGTGCTTTCTACAAAATAGCTGTTTGTTGCTATTTTTTCATTTTCTTCTATCAGTTGTTCTTCTGTTCCTTCTAATAGGATTTGGTTTACCATTTCTGGGCTAATGATATTGGTCTCCCATTTTACTTCATATTGTGTTTCATATTGATTACCATTTATGATATTGGCATACATTTTTCCTTTGTTTATCATATTTGTTGTATCAATGCTACTGCTGATAATGTCTCCTATTTTTTCTTTTAATTCGTACTTTCCTGTAAAGTCTTGGTTTATGGTTTCTGCCATGTGGTACATTTTCATTTCTATGTGTTGTTCTGTTGAAAGCTCAATATTTTCTAATTTTTCAGGATAAAAATAGGTTATATAATATTGATTTTCTCCATTGCTTAATTTTATTTTTCCATCCTCTTCTAAATTTTTCCCTTGAATGATTATCTTGTTATTTTCAACCGTGTATTCTACTTTTTCTATATTCTCATTTGTTAAGTTTAATTGATTTGGTATTACTGTTATTTTTTCTGGTGCTAATTCATTTATGATTGGTACATTAATTTCTACCTTTACTTCTGATACTGGTAAATTTTTATCTCCTTTTATGTTAGAGGATATTAGTGTCTGAATAATCGTTCCCTTTTGTTCTCCTATCTCATATGGGACATATTTTACGATTTCCTCTTTTATTTCTACTTCTGTATTTTGTGTTAATATTACCTTTAAAAATATCTCTTTGTGTATAGGTTTTTCATTTCCTTCTGCATCTATATAAACACCGCTAAAAACAAGTTTATTCGTCTGATCCAATTGGCTAATATCCATTGTTTCTGTTAGATCAGATTTTATACTTGTTTGAATGGTTTGTGCATTTCCTTGGTTAATTTGTTTCAATTTTATATTCTTGTCTGCTAATTCCTGTATCATGTTATTTTCAGAATCTGAAAAGATAAAGTTTGTTTCCCCTTTTACACTTTCTAATTGTACTTGCGCATTTTTTAAATATCCGTTTTCTTTTACTTCAATCTGAAAATACAAGTTTTTTGCAGAATTCATATCTAGTTCTCCACTATGGATTGCCTCGTTTTGCTCATCTAAAAAATATGCTTCGAACAATACATTGTCATGGTTTGTTTGGTTTGTTTGCATTTCTAGATTTTCCATGGCAGCATAAGTTTTACTATTTCCTATCACATAGGAAAATAGCAATATTACATTTGTAAGCGTTAGTAAAAGAATTAATAATACACTTAAAATTTTAAAGGTAATTTTTTGCATAATAATCCCCCACAATCATATTCTTATCTATATTTTGACATCTATTTGTTTTTTCGTCAATCTCTCTTAATTCGCCAAAATAAGATATATTTTTCTTTCCTTTTACGGAAATAGCTTTTAGTCATACTTTTTTTATTCTAAATTAAATTTCTGTAACAGTTATGTTACAAATTTGTAATGCAATTAGACATTTGTTTAGGGATAAGCGTTTTTTATTATTTCTTATATCTTTTTCATCAAAGTATTTCTCTTTTTAAATTAAATGTTTACTTTAAACTTTTTAGGGTAAAAAAAGAAATGGCTTTTTTTTTTTAAGCCATTTCTTTTTCCGTTATTCCTACTTGTTTATTACTTTTCTCTTAATTAGTATAATTCCATTGATAAATATTAGTAATATTACAAGTATTAATAGGTAGTAGGTTGGAGTTGTTCCTGTAGGAGGGTGAACAATAATTTCTTCTGATGTGCCTGTATCGTGTCCTTCTTTATCTCCTGGATCAGTTCCAGGGTCCTTTGTTCCGGTTTCTGTTTCATATTCTCCTACTTCTGAAATATTTACATAGTTCAATGCTCTAATTGCGGATGATAATTCTGCTTTTACTGTTATTTCTACTGTTGCTGTTTGTCCTACTTCAATTACTGTATCTTTTAGTGCTTCTGTTGATACAATTACATTGTTGTCTACATTATCATATACACTTGCTTTTCTTTCATCCTCTGTAAGGATTACCCAGTTAGCTGTATTTCCTTCACTTTCAAATCTAACACCATCATTAATGTAGTCAAATAATTTAGTAACTTTTACAGCTCCTTCTTCGCTTTCATTTTTTACGATAATGTCATATTTGATTTCCACATTAGCACCATTGGTTAATTCTTCTGCTAGTTCAATTTCGTATGAGCCTTCATTTAAATTACTTGCTGGTACTTGTTTAATAGCATCATATCCTTCTAATGATGTTTTATTTCCATTTTCGTCTATTGTAACATGTGCAAAAACTTCTCCTGTTGTGAGTGTCACCTTAATTTCTTTTACTCTTTTATCTACTGTTATTTTGGTTTCTGGTCTTTCTTTAAGTCCCAAGTTAATTCCTCTTGTTGTTGCATTATCATGAATTTCTAAAACACTAATTTGGTCTGTTTGTGCTGTCATATAAGTTAATTCTACTAATCTTTGTAAATCAGCATCCACTAGAGGATCAGCATATGGTGATGTTAAAATAGTAGACATTTCTTTATTAATTATTTTACAGTTATTTATTACTTCTGCTCTTCTTGCCATATTATCTACTGCATGAGAATCTAGACCTACTATTGTACTTTCAAATACCTGACCATTATATGATTTTCCGTTTTTTAGCTTTACTCCTTCTACGGTGTCTCCATATCTAAATTCCACTTGATAGTTTCCTGCTGCTAAGTCCTTAAATTGATAGCTTCCATCTTCTCCCGTTGTTGTTGAGCTAACTACTGTATCTCCATTTTTTAGTTGTACCGTTACATCTGGGATTACAGGTTCTGAGTCGTCTTTTATTCCATCTTTATTTACATCTTCCCAAACATAGCCACTAACTTTTCTACCTTCTACAATGGTTAAACCAATTCTTGGTGCACTATCTGTATCATCTTCAAAAGAGTATATATTATTTAAGTCTGCATTTTCTGGTTGTGAATCTCTATCGATTCTTGCATTTACAAATTTAATGTAATTGTTATCTGTAGAGTTTGTATTAAATGAGTAAGAATTAATTTCTGCAGTACATACTTTATTTACTGTTTGTGCATTAGCAAAAATACTTGGTAAATCTACTTTAAATCTTAAATGAAGTTCCATAATTCTGTTTGGTGCTAATTCTTCATCTCCAAGTCCAGAGATTCTAATGGTATTGCCTTCGATTGTATAAGTATTAATTACATTTCCCTCAGCATCTGTTATTTTATCAAGTGAGAATCCAGCATCCATATGTTCTAATATTTCGTTTACTCTACCTGTTGCTTGTTCTGATTGATTTAATACTACAATTTTATATGATAAGTACAATTCTGCATTTGCTAACATTTCTTGTTGACTTAAGTTAGCATTTGTTTTGGTTGCTTCATCAAATATTTCACTTAATCCTAAAGAATAAGACATTGCTCTATAAGCTGATAAGGTATTAGCAGAAACAGATAATTCTTTACTAAAGCTTAATAGCTCATCTGCTGTTAATTCAATGTTTGTTAAATTATTTTGATTTCTCTTATTGTAGGTTTCTTCTTTGATTAAGTTACCTTGATAATATACTTCTGATTTTGTAATATCTTGCATGATTGCAAAATCTGATTCATATCTTTCTGCAAGTCCTAAGTTTATATTTTCTACTTTCATACCATTTGGTTCAGAAAGTGTAATATTATTGTTAGTTTTTGCCGTTATTTTATATACATCTTCTCCATTTAACTTAGTAATTAAGCTAGATTCTGCAAGTGTATTTTCATTTCCCATTGTAAATTCATAAGCTAATGATGTATTTTCTCCACCAGTTCCTATTGCCACATCTTTTCTTATTTCATTAAACTTATTATTAAAGGCAATTCTGTCATTAATACTCTCTTCTGCCTTAGAACCATTTATGGCATCTATAATTTTGGTAGATGATAATGTCATTCCGTCATATTCGAATACTACATAGTACTCTCCTGCAGATAAGTTTGTAAATCTATATTGACCATTTGCATCTGTCTTAATTGGACCTTTTACAGGATTGGTTTCTCCTACTTTATATAAATATACATTTACTCCTGCAAGTGCACTATCTCCACCTGGTTGTATTTCCATTAATCCGTTAGCATCTAATGCTTTTCCTGTTTCTGCATCTAGCCAAACTGTTCCAGAAATTTCTCCCTCATATTTTTGAGGTTCTTCTAGTGGTATTTCTATTGTATTAGTTGGATATGTAATTTCTACTTCAGCATATAATAGCTCTTGTGCTCTTGAAGTTCCACTTGGTTTGTATATAGTTAAATATACTAAATCCATTTTAGTATAATAAGATGTTACTACCATTTTAGATGCAACAATTCCATTATTTACTTCAATATAAAATTCTTCATTTGGGTATGGTGCAGAATATTTAGCATCTGTATCACCATATTGTGCTTGATAACGATCATGTGCAGCTTCATCTGTAAATCTAATATTCCAATTTGATTTGTCAATTAAATTTCCATTTGCATCATATAATTGAATTGCTTCATAAGAATTTGCATTATATTCAAATCTATCTTTTATTACACTTCCTGATGCTTGTGATCCTGTAATACTATCTCCTTGTGGATATCTATAACCATTACTGTTATCTCTTACTGTTCCAATTCCTGCTAAAGGAACTGTTAAGTTTTGGTTGTCCGCATTTAGATTATAACGATAATAGTTGATAGATAATGGTCCAATCGTTGTTGTTTGTCCTTCCTGTACTGCTTGTTGTTTTGATGTGTTCGCACTTAATGTTGCTTTTTGTGCATCACTTGTTGCCATATAAATTTGATGATATTCTTCAATTTCTTTTTCTAATCTTGTTGCCTCAGCTCCATTATCCTCATTCACACTGTTTCCAAAGTTTACAATTTCTGTCCATACATAGTTTTGCGTAACATCGCTCTTAGGAATAGCAAATAAATAGGTAACAGCATCTTTTAAATATGGTGTAGATAAGATTTGGTTTACCTTATTTCTTGCCGGATCCGTATTCGAAGCAAGTAATCTTTTGGAATTTTGTGCATATAAATCACTATTATATCCATTAGGATAAGAACCTCTTATATATTTTTTGTATGTTCCTGAAATGTCTAAATAACTAATTGTTGTCTTTGGGTTTGAATTAGCATGCAAGGTTCCACCTTTTGCTGCACAATAGGCATAATTAGGAATACTACCTGTTCTATAGGTTCTTACTTCTGTATAATTTGCACCTAATTTTTGTTGTATTAAATTAGTTCCTATCATTTCTTGTACTTCCAGTCCTTCTTCTACAGCTTTACTTGGAACACACATCATTGTTAAAATAAGTATTGCAATTCCTAGTAAAGATATTGCCATCTTTTTCAACATTTTATACACCTGCTTTCTTATTTTTTATATGTTTTCTCAAGAAATATACTCCAACACCTATTCCAGCAATAAGAATAATTCCAATCACTACACATAGTATAATCATATTTCTTTGTTTTGCTTGTTCATTTTTTAATGTATTTGTAATTTCATTACTATACAAGTCATCTGTATTTTCACAACTTACTTTTACCATGTTGGAAATATACGTTTCTGCTGGAATATCTTCTTTTACTTTTGTTACTAAATTAATTTTTACTTCTGTACCACTTTTAATATCTTCTTCTATCATTAGTTTTCCATCTTCTGTTTGTGATGGATATATGGTATTTCCTAAAGAACTAACATAACTTGCCTCAACTAATTCTAGATGTTCTGGAATAACATCTTCTATCGTAACATTGTTTGCATCTGCATTCCCTTCATTTTTTATGGTGATTTCATAGGTAATATAATCTCCAGGTTGCTTTATATCATCTGTACTATCACTTGATTGTGTAATATCTAAATCAAAATCTTCTACTTCTTCTTTAATTACATTTGAATAATGCACTGGAACATTGTTCCCTTGAATAGAAAATTGATGTAAGATTGGATTAATTTCTGTTCCTGTTGTTTGTACTACCATATTTAAATATACATTTCCATTGGCTTCCATAGTTCCTAAATCTATATTGGCTACATTGTTTTCTACTGTATAATTTTTTTCTTCTACGCTTGTTTCCTCTGTTTCTGCATTATAATAACTCACATACATCTCTTTTATCTTTATATTACTAGAAATTGGATATTGTAGCATTACATTTTCAATATTATTTTCTGTAAGATTATAGATATCTAAGTTAAGATTTAAGTCATCATTTCTATCTACCGTAATTGCGCTGTCCTCTAGAATTTGAATTAAAAATTGTGCTTCTGTTACCGTGTTTCTTACTTCATTTGATGTATAGTGATTTTCTTCCATAGTTGCTTGTAAAGTATTGGAAATTACACTTTCTTGTTCTTCTATGTCTTTTACCCTAACAGCATATGTAAAATTTAATTCTTCTTGTGGTGCGATATCATTTAGTGTTACAAGCAATTCTCCTGATTCTGCTTGTACTCTGAAGTTTGCATTTACACCATCTTCTGATTGTGGTATTTCTGTCTCATCTCCTAAACCATCTGATTGCATATTATATACTACATATTCTGTTCCTGCTGGTATAGGTGCTACCACATCAACACTTGCTATATTTTCTGTCCCCGTATTTTTTACATAACCACAATAGGTAATAATTTGTCCTTCTGTTATCCTTTCATTGTTACCTAAGATTTCTAATCTAATTTCTAAGTTTTGTCCTTCTACTGCTAAAGTTGGAGTGCTCCATAAAATATTAGTTAATGCGAAAATAAAAATGAATAAAGAACTTATGATTTTTTCTGTTTTTTGCTTCATTTATTTTCTTCCTTTCTCTTAAGATTTTTTCTTTTTGTTTTTAGGTGTTTATTTTACAGTCAAAACAAGGTATCTTATTTTTAATTACCTTTTTGGATACCTTTTTTCTTTTAAAACCTACTCTATACCTCTATTATACACGCTTATGTAAACTTTTTCAAGT
>CALXQB010000010.1 GCA_944390445.1 uncultured Clostridia bacterium
TATAAATAGATTGTCTTTCATTTTGCAAACCTGTATTTTTCTTTTTGTAAGGAGGATTTGATACAATGACGTCAAATTCTTCCCTCCCTAAGTGTTCATCTGCATTTTTGATATTTATATTTATTATTTTAAATTTATCCTCTAATGAGTTCAATAAAATAGTCCTTTTAGCCATATCACACATCTTTTTTTGTATTTCTATACCTATGATTTCTTTTAGTTTTGTTTTCTTGCAAAGCAATATTCCAATTATTCCAGTCCCAGTTCCTAAATCTAAAACCCTTGCTTCCTTTTTTATATGCTTTGCAAAATCGGATAATAATACACTATCTACTCCAAAACAAAATTCTTTTGTATTTTGAATTAGTTTTAATCCTCTATATTGTAAATCATCTATTCTTTCATTTTCTTCTAATTTCATTTTTCATCCTTCTTAAATCATTCACATTATTTTTATTTTTACATATTATATATCATAAAAAAATTTTTAACAAGGAGGTATTATGAATAGAGTTTACCATGTTCCAAATGAGCGAAATGAAAAGATACCTCCACCTAAAAAATTTGATTTTAAGTGTAAAAAAGAGGCTACTGTGAGGTCCTTATTTGAAGTAGAGCACTTTTTATGTCATATAGATCAATTATTTAATTATATTAAATTATATCATATACTAAAATAGAAGCCTGTAAGCTTCTATTTTTGAAATATGTTCTCAAATAGGACTGCCTGATCTGCAAATCCTTTATTTTCCTCCCCATTTACTAGAATTTTTACTCCATTTACTTCTGTTAACTCAAATAAAGTATTTACCACAGAATTTATAATTTTCATTTCTTCCTCTTCTCCTAAACGAATGTCTCTTATAAACTCTTCCGAAAAATCGATTGTTACAATTCCTTTTTCAAAAATAACTTGATTTACCTTTGTTTCTTGCGGAATAATCCTCTCCAAGGTTTCATTCTTAGGTCCTTGGATTAGTAAATCCAATAAAGTAGCATAAGGATTTTCTACCAGTAATTTGGCATCAATTAATCTCGCTTCTGGCATTAAATTTCCTGTTGTACTTTCTTTAAAATATAGTGTAACCATTGTTTGCATATATTGTTCATCTGAAATTTCCTCTTGTGGTATATATTCCACCAATTCCTCTTCTTCTGTTTTCTTTAATGTAAACATAACAGCTAATAGTACGATGATGATAATTGCCAACGCGAAAGCAATTCTTTTAAAAATTTTTTGATTCATTTCTTCCCTTCTTTCTATTGTTTGATTCCGTAACCGCTTAGGTCAAAAAGAATGAAAGGTAATCTTTTGCATATTCATTAAAACATAATTGCTACTGATTACAAAATATCATCTTTTTCTACCTCTACAGTAACTTTAATACATGGTATGAAAGACAAGTATTTTTTAGAACCATTGACTTCATTTTCATTTTGTTATAAAATAAATGGTAATTTTTGTTAGGAGTGTGATGTTGTGAAAAAAATAAAAGACCCTGTAAGTGGCTTTACACATCTAGCTTGGGCTTTTCTGTCTATTGCTGGATTAGTTTTACTTATTATAGCAGCTGCTTATTCTGATGAACCAGGTTGGAATATAACTTCCTGCAGTATTTTTGGCGCAAGTTTAATTTTATTATATACATGCAGTGCCAATTACCATCTTTTTAATGTTGGAGAAAAGGCAACCACTGTTCTAAGAAAGCTAGATCATATTATGATTTATTTTCTCATTGCAGGTACCTATACCCCTATATGTCTCGGCCCTTTAAGAGGTGGTTGGGGTTGGTCTATCTTTGGAGTTGTATGGGGCCTTGCTATTTTAGGTTTATTTTTAACTATTTTTTGGATTAAAGCTCCTAGATGGCTCACAACAGGAATATACTTAGGGATGGGATGGATTGTAATCATTGCTATTTATCCTATTATTGTTATTTTTCGTGATTTAAATGCCCTTGGTTCTTTATTATGGTTACTTGCAGGAGGTATTTTTTACACAATTGGAGGTATTCTCTATGGCCTAAAATGGCCAAAATTAAAGAATAAATATTTTAGTTTTCACGAAATCTTTCATATTTTTATAATGTTAGGTAGTTTCTGCCATTTTTGGTTTATTTATCGATATATCTTACCACTTTAATTATCAAGATAATATCTTTTGGAATTTTGAAATTTCATAGTGTTTCCTATACAATAAAAAGACGATCAAGAAAAAATTTAGATTTTCTTAAAATCGTCTTTTTTATTGTTTCCTTTCCATTTTTACCTTTTTATGTAATTGACAAAATCACAAATTCATTATAAAATACAATTGATTAGTGTAATTTACTAATCCCTAATAGAAAGGACTGAAATTATGATGATGAACACTCTTCATGTAGGACTAGATGTAGGTTCTACTACAGTAAAAATTGTTGTCATGAATCAAGAATTAGAAACAATTTACACAAATTATACAAGACATTTTTCGGATACCAAAAATACAGTTTGCAATGTATTAGAAGATTTAATAGCACGCTTTCCGGATAACACCTTTACAATTGCTTTAACTGGCTCTGGTGCAATGTCAGCTGCAACATTTCTAAATTTGCCTTTTATTCAAGAAGTAATTTCTTGTAAAAGAGCAGTAGAAAAATACATACCACAAACTGATGTTGTAATCGAATTAGGCGGAGAAGATGCTAAAATTATTTATTTTGATAAATTTATAGAACAGAGAATGAATGGAACATGTGCAGGTGGAACAGGTGCTTTTTTAGACCAAATGGCTTCTCTTCTAAATACCGATACTGCTGGTTTAAATGAGCTTGCTAAAAACTACCAGACAATTTACCCTATTGCTTCTCGCTGTGGCGTATTTGCAAAAACAGATATCCAACCTCTTTTAAATGAGGGCGCAAGGAAGGAAGATATTGCAGTTTCTATTTTTCAAGCAGTAGTTAATCAAACCGTTAGTGGTTTAGCATGTGGTAGGCCAATTCGTGGGAAAGTTGCCTTTTTAGGTGGTCCTTTAAACTACCTTCCCGAGCTTCGAAAAAGATTCGTAGAAACACTTGGTTTAAAAGAAGAAGATAGCATATTACCTGAAGATGCTCATTTATTGGTAGCAAAAGGTGCAGCCATTAATTCCCTAGAGCAAGAACCAATTTCTATTTCAGAATTGGAACAGAAAATTCAGGATTTAAAAGTATCTCAAGATACTACATCTCAACCTTTGGAGCCTTTATTTAAGGATGAACAAGAATACATGGCATTTAAACAAAGACATGAAAAAGCAAAAACACCAAAAAAAGATTTAAAAAATTTTAGTGGTGATTGTTTCCTTGGAATTGATGCTGGTTCAACAACAACGAAATTAGTTTTAATTGATAGAGAAAATAACCTCCTATACTCTGATTACGGAGAAAATGGTGGTAACCCTTTAAAAAGTGTTATGGCTATGCTAAAGAAATTATATCAATTACTTCCAGAAAAAGCCATCCTACGTTATAGTGGAGTTACTGGCTATGGAGAAAAATTAATTCAAACGGCCTTAAATGTAGATTTAAATGAGATTGAGACGATTGCTCACTATCAAGCTGCCAAGCAATTTATGCCCAATGTAACTGCCATCATTGATATTGGCGGTCAAGACATGAAATATATTAAATTAAAAAACAATGTAATTGATAATATTATGCTTAATGAAGCTTGTTCTTCTGGTTGTGGATCTTTTATCCAAACATTTGCAAAAAGTTTAAACATTTCTATTAATGATTTTGTAAAAGAAGCAATTAAAGCCAAAAGACCTGTTGATTTAGGTTCACGTTGTACGGTTTTCATGAATTCCAAAATAAAGCAAGCACAAAAAGAAGGCTATACTGTAGGAGATATTTCCAGTGGTCTTTCCTATTCTGTAGTAAAAAATGCCATTCAAAAGGTTATGAAAGTTAGGGATACGGCCACTTTGGGGGAACACATTGTAGTACAAGGGGGAACCTTCTATAATGATGCTGTTCTAAGAAGTTTTGAATTGATTGTTGGCAAGAATGTTGTAAGACCAGACATTTCCGGATTAATGGGTGCATATGGTATGGCATTACTTGCTAGAGAACAATATGAAGCAAATTTAGATATGGAATATACTTCTACCATTTTAAGAAACAAAGAATTAGATTCCTTACATATCGAAATGATGCATACCAGATGTGGTCTTTGTGAAAATAATTGCTTACTTACCATTAATAAATTTAGCAATGGCAAGAAATTTATCTCAGGTAATCGTTGTGAACGTGGAAGTGGCATATCTACTAGTAACTCTAATTTACCAAACCTTTACAAATATAAAAATGAAAGACTATTCTCTTATGAGCCATTACCAGAGGAAAAAGCAACAAGAGGTACCATAGGCATTCCAAGAGTATTAAATATGTATGAAGATTATCCTTTTTGGTTCACTTTCTTAACCAATCTTGGTTTTCGTGTTATTCTTTCTGAGAAAAGTACCAGAAAGACTTATGAAAAAGGAATGGAATCCATGCCTTCTGAATCCGTATGCTATCCAGCTAAGTTAGCACATGGTCATGTAATGAGTTTAATGGAAAAAGGAATTCGAACGATCTTTTATCCATGTATTCCTTATTCAAGAAAAGAATATGAAAAAGCAGATAATCACTACAATTGTCCCATTGTTATTTCTTACTCAGAAGTTTTAAAAAACAATGTAGAAGAATTGAAGAATATTAAATTTATGAACCCATTTCTTCCATTTGAACCTAAAAATCTAGTAGCTCGTATATTGGAATTAGAAGAATTTAAAGAATATCATTTTAGTAAAGAAGAATTAATGCAAGCAGCATTGAAAGCAGAAGAAGAATATCAGGCATTTAAATCTGATGTCCGCAAAAAAGGAGAAGAAACTCTAAAATATTTAGAAGAAAATAATCTTAAAGGAATTGTCCTAGCAGGAAGACCATATCACGTTGACCCAGAAATCAATCATGGTATTGATACTTTAATTACAAGCTTAGGACTAGCAGTATTAAGTGAAGATAGTATTTCACATCTAACAGAAGTAAAAAGACCTATTCGTGTAGTAGATCAATGGGTATATCACGCTAGACTTTACGCAGCTGCAAACTTCGTGGGCACACACCCTAGATTAGAATTACTTCAATTAAACTCTTTTGGTTGTGGTGTAGATGCTGTTACTACGGATCAAGTACAAGAAATTTTATCTAGTTATAATAAAATGTATACTCTTATTAAAATAGATGAAATTAATAACTTAGGCGCTATCCGTATTCGAATCCGTTCTTTACTTGCAAGTATGAATAAGAGATTAAAGGAAAATAATTCTCAATTTTCTGGAGATTATGAGCAAAAGAAGGTAATCTTTACTAAAGATATGAAAAAAGATTACACAATACTAATTCCTCAAATGGCTCCTATCCATTTTGAATTATTGGAATCTGCTATGAAGTCAGAGGGATATAAGGTAGAATTACTTAGAAGTTGTACAAATCATACGATTGAAACCGGTTTAAAATATGTAAACAATGACGCTTGTTATCCATCCATCTTAACAACTGGCCAAATGATTGAAGCCCTAGAATCTGGCAAGTATGATCTAAATAAAACCGCTCTTATTATGTCACAAACTGGTGGTGGTTGTAGAGCTACAAATTACATTGGATTTATTAGAAAAGCCTTAAAAGATGCCGGATTTGCTAATGTACCTGTTATTTCCTTTAATATTGTTGGAATGGAAAAAATGCCTGGCTTTAAAATTACAATGAGTTTGATGGAAAAACTATTAAAAAGTGTTGTTTATGGTGACTTATTACAAAAAATGCTAACAAAGAATAGAGTTTATGAAGTTCATTCTGGTGAAACACAAAAACTATTTGAAACCTGGCTTGAAAAATGTAAAACTCTTGTTATAAAATCTACAAACAAGCAATTTAAGCAAAGTATCTATGATATTGTTTCAGATTTTGAAAAAATTGAATTAGATACAAGGAAAAAGAAACCAAAAGTTGGAATTGTAGGAGAAATCTTAATTAAATACCATCCATTCGGAAATAATTTTGTTGCCAATGTATTGGAAAAAGAAGGTGCTGAAGTAATTCTTCCAGATTTCATGGGATTCGTTAAATTTATGGCAACACACAAAATAACTTTTAACACATTATTAAAAACAGATAAAACAAAAGCTAAAATTTTTAAATTTGCAATTAAACTAATTGATATATTAGAAAAAGACATGAAAATCGCTCTTGCCAATTCCCAAAAAGGATATCTACCACCATGTAATATATGGGAACTAGAATCCAATGTAAAAGATATTCTTTCTATTGGTAATCAAACAGGAGAAGGTTGGTTTTTAACTGCAGAAATGATAGAATATATTCAACATGATATTCCTAATATTGTATGTGTACAACCATTTGCATGTTTGCCAAATCATGTGGTGGGAAAAGGAGTTATCAAATCCATTCGAGAACGCTACCTAGAAGCTAATATTGCCGCAGTTGACTATGACCCTGGTGCAAGTGAAGCAAATCAAACAAATCGTTTAAAACTATTAATGACAGTAGCAAAAGATAATTTAAAATTAAAAGAGAAAAAACTAAAAGCGATTGAGAAAGAAAATACAAACAAATCAGATTTAAAAAATAAAATTACAAGTTCTTAAAAATATTATAACAATTGCATATTTATATTTACAAATATAAATATGCAATTATTTTTTTTGGCGAATAGGAAACCAGGTGAAACTTCAAAGTTTCATGCCATGAAATGAACGTAAAATATACGACATTATTTATCCGGCTCATTAAATTATATTTTGAAATAAAAGCTCGAACAGGTTTCATATTTTTGTCATTTTCTATATGCCTTTTATTATTTATGTTATGCCATTTTATGTTTTCTTCCCTATCCTCTATTTTCTTTCTTCCCCTAGTAATAAATTGCTTATTTGATTTCTAAGTATCTATTCTTATCCTTGTATTTTCTGTATATTATGTATATTTCTTTTTTCCATTTTTATTCTTAAGATTTTTTTTAATTTTTCACATTGTTGTCTTTTTGTTGATATAAACTATGTTTTTATTGTCTGATAGTAGCCATATTTTTATGACAAACTCTGTTCAAAAATTTTATAGATTTTGTCATACATTTATGGTGATATATTTTAGTGTGTAATCCTCTTGTCATATTTTAAATACATTATATTTTATAAATTATTTCTTTTTTGTATTATCATTTAATCTTGATAATTATTTATAATTTATTTTTAATATTATTTTAGTCATCATATAATTTTTATTTAACTAATATTATTTTTTCTTAATAAATATTATTTATATTTAATTATCTATTTTCTAATATTTTTTTATTTGATTTTTTTATAATGATTTAATATCTTTTTATTTTAAAAATATTGATTATCTATTTTTATTTAATTATTTTTTTATATTTAATTTTTTTATCTCTTTTTTTGTTTGATCATATCCCATTTTATATAATTCTCCTATTTTTTTGATGTCTAATAAACCAATTTCGGGAGTGTTAATAGAAATAATGTAATCAGCACCTTCTAATTCATAATTAGAAAGTTCGTGTGATAATATTTTTATCGAATTACCTACAACATCTATTATATTTTCGCAACAAGATTGTTTTATTTCATTTTTAAAAATAATAGAAATAACTTGATCTGCTCCCATTTTTTTTGTTAATTTCCAAGGGATATTTTTGCGAATACCACCATCTACTAATTCTGTTCCTGCATAAGTACACGGTGAAAACACACCTGGATAACTACAACTTGCTCTTACTGCTTTGCCGATTTCAATATCATCAATATATTTTATTTGGTCAGAAAACTGTGTTCTTTTTTTCAAAGAAGTAAACACATAAATTGCTCCTGTATGTAAATTAACAGTCGGAATTAATAATGGCATTTTGATTTCCTGAATATTCTCAATATTTTTATTACTACACATTTTATTTATTAATTTTTCAATAATTGCCCCACTATTAAATCCATCTATCATTATTTTTCTTTTCACAATAAATCCATAAATTGCTTTCCATATATTTATACCATCAACATATTTTATTTTTTTAGCATTCTTTTCAAAAATATCATAAATTTCATCTGGTCGATATCCAATTGCATATAAAGTTGCAATAATGCTTCCAGATGATGTACCAGAAATATAATCTATTTTAATTTTTTCTTCTTCTAGTGCTTTTAACGCTCCTGCATGTGCTACACCTTTTACTCCACCACCTGATAATGCTAATCCTAAATTCATATTATCACCTAAATTTTTCTTTTGATATTATTCATATGTAGTAAATAAAGTTTTAGAATTATTTCTCAATTTTTTAATTATTATTTTTTTTCATAAATAATCATATTTAACTTTTATTGTTTTTATTTTAAAAGTGATTTATTTTTAAATTTTTTATTTTTATTGTTTTTGAAAATATTTTATTTTTTATAATTATTTTTAATTCATTTTATTTTAATAACTATTTATATTTAATTTTTATTTTTTTATAATGATTTACTTTTTAATTTTTTTCTTTTTATTTTTGATAATGATTTATTTCTATTATTTTTAAAAATATTCTATTTTTTATAATTATTTTTAATTTATTTTATTTTAATAACTATTTATATTTAATTTTTATTTTTTTATAATGATTTACTCTTTAATTTTTTCTTTTTATTTTTGATAATGATTTATTTCTATTATTTTTAGAAATATTTTATTTTAAATAATTATTTTTAATTCATTTTATTTTAATAACTATTTATATTTAATTTATATTTATATTTTTTTATAATGATTTATTTTTTAATTTCTTCTTTTTATTTTTGATAATGATTTATTTCTACTATTTTCGGAAATATTTTATTTTAAGTAATTATTTTTAATTCATTTTATTTTAATAATTATTTATATTTAATTTATATTTTTATTTTTGACAATTATTTATTTCTATATTTTTAAAAATATTTTATTTTAAATAATTATTTTTTATTTGTTTTATTTTTAATAATGATTTATTCTCTTTTTTATTTATTATTTTATTTTTCATTATTTATATTTATCTTTACTTTATTAATCTACAATTTATTTTTATCTTTCAGATATGTTTCTATTTTTTTTGAATAGAAAAAGCAATTTTTCTTATTCAAAAAAAAATAATACAAAGCAATTTTTACCTTGTATTACTTTGGCGGAGTAGAGAGGGTTCGAACCTCCGCGCCCCTTTCGAGACCTAACTGTTTAGCAAACAGTCCCCTTCACCACTTGGGTACTACTCCATATTTTATTCAAACTATATTTTGAGATATACCGTTAAATTTAATATTCTTGTTATTCCTTAAAGATTTCAAAAAAATTGGCGGAGAGGGTGGGATTCGAACCCACGGTAGGCTCACACCTACGCCAATTTTCAAGACTGGTGCCTTAAACCAACTCGACCACCTCTCCGTATGGCTACTAGCTAAACTAGCTAGCAGTATATATATTAACATTTTCTTACGTTTTTGTCAATAGAAATTTCTGTTAATTTTCAAGTTACTTTTGCATTGCTATTTGAATTGCCTGTTTTTCTTCTTCTGTAATTCTATATTTAGATTCTCCCTTTATGATTGGTTTCGCATAAATATTAGATGCTTCACTAGAATATACTCCATTAAAAACAATTCCTGAATTTTCCTCATCTAATAAGGCAACCGCAAAACTTAAGTCACTTCCTACATCTTTAAATGCGCTATATCTTATAATTCCTACTTTTTGAATACATTTCTTCATATTTTGATTTATATCTTTACAAAAAGCATATAATTCTTGATTTTTACCGTCTAGCTCTTCCAATTTACTTAACTGCTGTTTTAAGATATCTTCAATATTATTTCCATTTCCTAGCTTTTGAATAAAACTGTGATATTCTTTTTTTATTTTTTTCATATAAATTACATTTGTAATATATAGAATAAATAATATAATATTTATAAAAAGCATGAGCCATAAAAATGTATCTGTTCTTATAAATTCTACTATGTGATCCATATAATTCCTTCTTTCTATTTAATTAAAGATAGGATTCTTTCTAAATCTTCATTGGAATTATATTGTATAATAATTTTTCCACTTCTCTTTCCCGCATCTAATTTTACTTTTGTTCCAAAAAAACCTTGAAAAGAATCTTGAATATCTCTATAAATTGCTTCATATTTATCGATTTCTGCTTTTTTCATGTTCTTTTTCGCAGCTGATTTTTTTTCTACATCTCTTATAACTTCCCCTTTGTTAATAATTTCAACTGCTGCTTCATATTGCTTATCTGCATCTTGAATTGCCATTAATGCTTTACAGTGTCCTTCTGATAACTTTCCTTCTAATGCTAAATCAATAACTCTTGGGTCCAAATTTAAAATTCTAACACTATTGGCAACAGTACTTCTTTTCATTCCTAAAATCTCTGCTGCTTGCTCCTGTGTTAATTCATATTGAGTAATTAACTGTTTAATTCCTCTTGCTTTTTCTATTGGATTTAGATTTTCTCTTTGTATATTTTCAATTAATGCAATTTCGCTTTTGGTACGAGGATCAGCTTGTCTTACAATGGCAGGTATTTCTGATATTCCTGCTTTTTTGGCAGCTCTCCATCTTCTTTCTCCTGCTACAATTTCGTAGTAGTTGTCTTGTTTACTTACAATAATTGGTTGTATTACTCCATATCTTTTGATAGAAGAAGCTAATTCTTCTAGAGATTCTTCATCAAAAATTTTTCTAGGTTGATTCCTATTTGGTTCAATTTCAATTAGTTTTAAATTTTTTACAACTTCACCTTCTTGTATTTCTTCCTCTTGTGGAATTGGAGTATTTGCAAATAATGCATCCAACCCTTTTCCCAGTCCTGTTTTTTTTGCCATTTTAATTCCTCCTTTATTTCATATGCTTAGCTTTTGCCACATTTTCATTCATTTTTAATAATTCTTTTGCAAATTTTTCATAACATTTTGCACCTTTTGATTTTGGATCATATTCTGTAATTGGCATTCCAAAACTTGGTGCTTCGCTTAACTTAACATTTCTTGGTATAATTGTTTTATATACTTTTTCTCCAAAATAATTTTTAACTTCTTTTACAACTTGATTGGATAAATTTGTCCTAGCATCATACATAGTAAGCAAAGCGCCTTCAATCTCCAAACTTTTGTTTAGATGTTTTTTTACCAAGTTAATAGTATTCATTAATTGTCCTAATCCCTCTAATGCATAGTATTCACATTGTAGTGGAATTAAAACGCTATCTGATGCCGTAAAAGCATTTAAAGTAATAAGTCCCAAAGATGGAGGACAATCAATTATCATATAATCATATTTTTCTTTTATTTCATCTATTTTTTCCTTTAATCTTTGTTCTCTTGACATCATAGATACTAATTCTACTTCCGCTCCTGCAAGATTAATTGTAGAAGGACATACAAAAAGATTTCTGGTATTTGTCTTTCTAATAGCTTCTTCTATTGGTACATCATTAATCATAACATCATAAATAGATATATCAATTTCTTTTTCTATTCCAAAACCACTTGTTGCATTTCCTTGTGGATCTGCATCAATCATTAATACCTTTTTCCCTTTTTTTGCAAGAACTGTACTTAAATTAATGGCAGTAGTTGTTTTACCAACTCCACCCTTCTGATTTGCAATTGCGATTACTTTTCCCAAAATCATCCCTCCAAAAATTTTGACATATTCATCATATAAAAATATGAGAAATATGTCAATAAATTTTATAAAATTTTATAAATTATTTTTCATCAAAAAATATTTTATATAATTGGTTCTTTGCTTGGTTTTCCAGCTTTTCTTGGATAAATCATTGGCGTTTCCTTTATTTTTTCAATTACAATAACACTTCTACTTAATTGCTCTTTTCCTATTGTAAATTCTTTTATCTCTTTTATTCTTCCACCTAATTGCCAGATAGCATTTTGAGCTTCTTTTACTTCTGTTTCTGTATTGCTTCCCTTCATACAAAGAAACTTTCCTTGTACCCTTACAAATGGTAATCCATATTCTACTAAAATATTTAAAGGTGCCACTGCTCTTGAAACTGCAATATCAAATGTTTCTCTATTTCTTTGTTCTTGTCCTTTTTCTTCCGCTCTTCCATGAACAGCGTTTATTCCTTCTAATCCTAATTTTTGAATTACCTCCTTTAAAAAGGTAATCCTTTTATTAAGCGAGTCTAACAAAACCATATGATTAGACTGCATTATTTGAATAGGTATACCTGGGAATCCTGCTCCTGTTCCAATATCAATAATATAACTGTTTTCAGGAATCCATGGTAAAATAGTAACAGAATCTAAAAAATGTTTTAGTATAATTTCTTCCATCTTTGTAATGGCAGTCAAATTCATTTTTTCATTCCATTGTATTAATAAATTGGCATAATCATAAAATCTCTTTTTTTGTATTTCTGTTAAGGTTATATCTTGTGTTAAAAAGATTTCCTCCAATTTTTGATAAAATAGTTCTTCTTTCATATCATATTCATTCCTTCTTCAAGATTCACAATAAGATAAAACGATTATATATTTTTTATTTTTTTTCTTTATTTTTTAAAGTTTCTAAATAAATAAGTAACACAGAAATATCAGCAGGCGAAACTCCTGAAATTCTTGATGCTTGTCCTACAGACCTTGGCTTATGTTTATTTAATTTTTGCCTTGCTTCTAGGCATATACCTTTTATTTGATTATAATCAATCTCTTGTGGCAATAATTTTCTTTCCAATTTTTTAAATTTCTCAACTTGTGCCATTTGCAGTTTAATATATCCTTGATATTTCACTTGGATTTCTACTTCTTCTTTTTCTTGCTTGCTTAATTCTTTTCTTTCTTTATCAATTTCTGCTAATTTTTCATAATTTAATTCTGTTCTTCTTAACAATTCTGCAAGTTTAACTCCTCCTGTTATCGGACTTGATTGGTTTTGTTTTAAAAAAGAATTTACTTCTTCTGTTGGTTTTATGATTGTTTTATTTAATCTTTCTATTTCTTTTTCTATATTTTCTTTTTTTCTTAAAAATTTTTGATATCTTTCTTCAGAAATTAGTCCTACTTTATGTCCTATCTCTGTTAATCTTAAATCTGCATTATCCTGTCTTAATAATAAACGATATTCTGCTCTTGATGTCATCATACGGTAAGGTTCATTTGTTCCCTTAGTTACAATATCATCAATTAATACACCAATATAAGCATCTGTTCTATCCAAAATAATAGGGTCTCTTCCCTCTAGTTTCAATGCCGTATTAATGCCAGCGATAATTCCTTGTGCTGCAGCCTCTTCATAACCAGAAGTACCATTAATTTGCCCAGCGAAAAATAAATTTTCTATTTTTTTAGATTCTAAAGATAATTTTAGTTCTGTTGGGTCAATACAATCATACTCTATTGCATAAGCTGGTCTTGTAAATTCAACATGTTCTAATCCAGGAATTGTTCTATACATAGCAATTTGAACATCTTCTGGAAGAGAGGAACTCATACCCTGTACATACATTTCATCCGTATTTAATCCCATTGGTTCAATAAAAATTTGATGTCTTTCTTTATCACTAAATCTAACAACCTTATCTTCAATTGACGGACAATACCTTGGTCCCGTTCCTTCTATTTTTCCAGAATAAAGAGGAGATCTATGTAAATTTTTTCTGATAATTTCATGTGTTTTTTCATTTGTATATGTTAAATAACAGGGAACTTGTTCTATTTGTCTTGGCTCATTTTCAAAAGAAAAAGGAACTATCTCTTTATCTCCCTCTTGTATTTCCATTTTTGAAAAGTCAATACTTTTTTTATTGACTCTGGCTGGTGTTCCTGTTTTAAACCTTACCAATTGAATTCCCATATCTTTTAAGCACTCCGATAACTGATTGGCTGGAAATACTCCATCTGGTCCACTTTCGAAAGAATTTTCCCCTATAAAAATTTTTCCTTTTAAATATGTTCCTGTTGCTAATATAACACTTTTTACTTGATATATGGCTCCTATATTTGTTTCAATTTCTTTTACTTTACCATTCTCCACACCAATTCTAATTATTTCTGCTTGTTTTATAAAAAGATTATCTTGTTTTTCTAATGTATGTTTCATTTCTTCTTGATATCTTTTTCTATCTGCCTGTGCTCTTAATGAATAAACAGCTGGTCCTTTAGATGTGTTTAGCATTCTTGATTGAATGAATGTTTTATCTATATTTTTTCCCATTTCTCCCCCTAAACTGTCTATTTCTCTCACTAGATGGCCTTTTGATGTACCTCCAATATTAGGGTTACATGGCATATTTGCAACTACTTCTAAACTAATAGAAAATAATAAAGTTCTCTTTCCCATTCTTGCTGTTGCTAAAGCTGCTTCACATCCACTATGTCCTGCACCGACAACAGCAACATCATATTCTCCTGCTTCATATTTCATATATTGTTCTACTCCTTTTTATTAGTGCTTTTCCTCGTTCTTTATGGAACAGAAAAAAGTTGTTCTGTAAACTATTTGACAATTTTTAATTATGCTATTTTTTATTTTGGTTCATATTTTAATTTGTTTGTCGTTTTTCTTTTTTATGTTTTGTCATTTTCCCAAACAAAACCTTGCAAAAATTTCTTCAATTATTGCTTCTGAAGCATTTTCACCTGTTATTTCTCCTATTGCTTCTAATGCTTCCTTTACAGGTATTGCAATCAAATCAATTGGTAATCCTTTTTGTATTGTTTCCAATGCTTTTTCGATTGCCTTTCTTGCTTCTGTAATGGCATTTTTATGTCTTACATTTGTAATAAGAGCTTCATCTTGTACCTGTATCTGATTTAGTGAAAATAAATTTATCATCTCTAGATATAATTCCTCAATTCCTATTTTTTCTTTTGCAGAAATAGCTATAATTTTATGCTCTTTATCAGGAATAGATGGTTTTTCTTTTTTTAAAATATCTACTTTATTTAATACAATAATTGCTTTTTTTCCTTTGATCATTTCTAATATTTCTTTATCCTCTGTTTCTATTGGTCTACTACTATCTAAAATCGCTATAATTAGATCAGCTTCCTCTGCCATTTCTTTTGCTTTTTCTATTCCAATCTTTTCTACTTCATCTTTTGCCTTTCTAATACCTGCTGTGTCAATGATTTTAAAAGGTACTCCTTCTATGTTTATATATTCTTCAATGGTATCTCTTGTTGTCCCTTCTATTTCAGTTACGATCGCTCTTTCTTCTCTTAGCATACAATTTAAAAGAGAAGATTTCCCAGCATTTGGTCTTCCAATAATTGCCACTTTAATACCATCTCTTAAAATTTTTCCTTTATCAAAACTTTTTTCTAATATTTGAAACTCCTTTAGAATTTGTTTTAACCTGTTTTCTAAATCTAAATTCATTACCTCTTCTATTTCATATTCGGGATAATCAATTTCCACTTCAATAGTTGCCATTATTTCTAATAATTTTTCTTTTATTTTTTTTAGGTCATTTGATAAATATCCTTCTAATTGATGCATAGAAGCCTTACTTTCTTTTTCTGTTTTTGCATTTAGTATATCAATTACCGCTTCTGCTTGCGATAAATCCATTCTACCATTTAAAAAAGCTCTTTTCGTAAATTCACCTGGTTCTGCGAGTTTTGCACCATTTTCTATACATAAATCTAATATTTGTTTCATAGCAATCGTTGAACCATGTGAATTAATTTCACACATGTTCTCCGTTGTATAGCTTTTGGGCTCCATAAAATAAGAAACTAAAACCTCATCAATTACTTCATTCGTTTGTGGACTAACAATATAGCCATATTTAATTGTATTTGCTACGGGAACAATGCTTTTCCCACTTTTGGTTTTAAAAATCTTGTCTAAAATTTCAAAAGATTCTTTTCCACTCATTCGAATAATACCAATTCCTCCAATCCCTGGTGCCGTAGAAATAGCTACTATTGTTGCCATTTTTCTTCCCCCTTTTATTTTTTCATAGATTACTTTACACTATCTATTTTATGGTTTTCTATTTTATGACAACTAATATTATATCAAAAAAAACATACTTTCGCAACACTCTTCGTTTTATAATATAAAAAAAAGACAAGATCACCAATTATCGGTCTCCATGTCTTTTCATCATTTTTTTACTTTAATGCAATTACTACTTTTCTTTTTGGTTCTTCCCCTATGCTATAAGTCTTTACTTTACTATTTTCCTGAAGTTTGCAATGAATTATTTTTCTCTCATAAGCAGTCATCGGTTCCAATGTTACTTTTTTTCCTGTCCTTATTACGGTTTTTGCAATTTTTTCTGCTAACTCTTCTAATGTCTTTGCCCTTTTTTCTCTATATCCTTCTATATCTAATAATACTTTTGCCCTTTTTTCTAATCCCTTATTAGCAATTCCAGAAAACACAACCTGCAAACTATTTAAAACTTCTCCCCTATATCCGATTAAAAAATTAATATTTTCTCCTACTAAAGATACTGTTATTACCTCACTTGTATGCTTAATATTATATTTAACTGATCCTGGTATTTTTTCTGTAAAGTCTTTTAAAAATTTTTCTAAATTTTCCTCTGCTTGTTTTAATTCATTTTCCTCAATTGGTTCGTGATGTGGCGCATCTTCATATTTTTTTTCGAATTTCTTCTCCTCTACTCCTTCTTTTACGGTTAATTCTACTTTTACTACCCTTGGAGCTAGAATACTAAAAAAACTTCTTTTATCTTCTTGTTCCAATACTTTTATTTCTACCATATCTTTTTTCATTTTTAATTCTTTAAGTCCTTTTTCAATGGCTTCTGTTGTCGTTTTCCCTTCTGAAATGATGCTTCTACTCATTCTTGTTCATCCTCCTCTTTTTTTACAATAAAATGATTGATCACTATTCTTTCTAACATAACTAAAATATTATTTACTAACCAATATAGAGCTAAACCTAAAGGCGCAATAATTGCAATAGTAACAGACATAAGCGGCATTAACCACATCATATTCTTATTTGCTTGCTCGATTGCATCCAATTCATTTTTCTCTCTATTTTCTTCTGTTTTCTTCTTTTTATTATTCATATTTGAAGTAATTCTTATAGAAATAAAAGATGAAACAATATATAATCCTGGAATTACATATACTTTCCAATTCGTATATTCTTGCATTGGAACACTATTTAAATCCAATCCTAAGAAATTCATATTAAGGTATACTCTTTCGTCCGTATAACCTTTTTCTTTAATAATAGCTATTTCCGTATAATTCAAGTTTTTATTTTCTTCTTGATATTGTGTTTTTATTTCATCAGTATATTGTTGAATTAATTCTGGATCAACCTTTTTCATATAGGTAAGAGGTTTACTAACAATCAAGAAAATAGAAATTAATAAAACTAGTTGTATAATAGAACTAAAGCATCCTGAAAAAGGATTCATTTTTTCTCTTTTGTATAAATCTATCATTTCTGTATTAATTTTTTCTTGATTTCCTTTGTATTTTTCTTGTATTTCTCTTGTTTTTTCTTGCATTTTTTGAGATTTTTTCAATGTTTTTTGCTGGCTAATCGAAA
Organism: uncultured Clostridia bacterium; assembly: GCA_944390445.1. Lineage (GTDB taxonomy): Bacteria > Bacillota > Clostridia > TANB77 > CAG-508 > CALXRW01. The sequence goes on from CALXQB010000010.1 coordinate 17,634, forward strand.
TGGGTAATAATAGAATCTTTAAGATTACAGAAAATATAATAATTGCTAATCCATAATTATTCACAATTTCATATATAAAATTAAGTAAATATCCAAAAATATCTGCAATAAAATCCATGTTTTTATCCTTTCTTTTGAACTAAAAACCTTTTGTTCTTAGTTTCAAGTATCTTCTTTTTCTACTTTAAAGGGTCATATCCTCCTTTTGACCAAGGATTACATCTTAAAATTCTTTTTATTCCTAAATAACTTCCTTTCAAAGCTCCATACTTTTCAATAGCTTGTCTTGTATATTCTGAACAAGTAGGCTCATATTTACAATGTATTCCCAAATATGAGAAAATCGGAGATAAAAATTTTTTATAGATTTTGATTAAGAATAATAAAATTTTTTTCATTGTATTCCTCTATTCAAAATAAATTCTAAATCATTTTCAATTGTTTTAAAATCCATTTTCTCTACGGATTCTTTACTTTTGCACAAAAAAATAATATCATATCCTTTTTCTAGCTGTGGTTCTATTTTCCTATATGCTTCTCGAATCCATCTTTTTATTTTATTTCGAATAACAGCTTTTCCTAACTTTTTTTGAATGGCTATTCCAATTCTATTCCTATCTTTTCCATTTGATTTTATATAGACCTTCAAAACTTTTCCATAATAGCTTTTTCCTTTTACTAACACTACTTTAAATTCATAATTTTTTTTCAATGTTTCCATATAATTTTAGAAAAGAGAAGTAAGCTATCTCACCTCTCTCCCAACTCTTCCCCTTTTATTTTCTTATGCACTTAATTTTTTTCTACCTTTTAAGCGTCTTGCTTTTAATACTTTTCTACCTGCTTTTGTTTTCATTCTTTTCATAAATCCATGTTCTTTTTGTTCTTGTCTATTTTTAGGTTGATATGTTCTTTTCATTTCAGTCCCTCCCTCCAAATCTGAAGCGTTATCTATACTCTTCCTTTATATATTTACTTAAAAATTATAAGGCATAGCTATTATACATTAAATAAGTAGTAAATGTCAATATTTTTTAAATTTTTCTTATCAAATTCTTATTTTATATTGACTTTATTCTTTTTATTTTGATATGATAAGAAAAATAATAGGGAAATAAGGCTTTTATCGATTTACATAATAGTAATTGTTGATAACTTTTTGCTTATTTTAGAGGAGTTATCAACACCTGTGGATAAACCTGTGAATAACTTTTAGGAAGGATTGAAGAATAAAATGGGGCAAGAAATGAATGAATTACTAACAAAAGCAAAAGATTTATTAAAAGGTGAACTAACTTCCATTTCTTATGAAACTTGGATTAAGACTTTAGAAATTGAAAGTATGACGGATTCTAAAATTGTGTTAAAAGCAAATTCTGATGTTCAAATGGATACCATTAATACAAGATATCACGATTTGATTATGAATACTTTTGCAGAGATTACCAAAAAATACTATGAAATTTCTTGTGTATTAGAACCTACAAAAGAATCATTTTCCACAACTAGTTCAATTAGCCACGAAGTTCCAGCTTCTTCTTGTATTAATCCCAATTATACTTTTGAAACTTTTGTAGTTGGAAAAAATAATAGTTTAGCACATGCTGCGTCATTAGCTGTTGCAGAAGCTCCAGCCAAAGCTTATAATCCTTTATTTTTATATGGTGGAGTTGGTCTCGGAAAAACACACCTAATGCATGCTGTTGCAAATACTGTTTTAAAAAATGATAAATCCAAAAATGTTTTGTATGTTACTTCTGAAAAATTCACAAATGAAATCATTAATGCTATAAAAGACAACAAAACAGAACAATTTCGAAACAAATATCGAAACATCGATGTTTTATTAATTGATGATATTCAATTTATTGCAGGAAAAGATACTGTACAAGAAGAATTTTTCCATACCTTTAATACATTAAGGGAAAATGGAAAACAAATTATTCTATCTAGTGATAAGCCTCCAAGAGATATTCAATTATTAGAGGAAAGGCTAAAGTCTCGATTCGAATGGGGTCTCATCGCAGATATTTCTGCTCCTGATTATGAAACTAGACTTGCTATCCTACGAAAAAAAGCTAGTTCTGAAAATATTGTAATAGATGATGAAATATTAATGAATATTGCAAATAGGGTAGATACCAATATCAGAGAACTAGAAGGAGCTTTAAATAAAATTATTGCCCATGCTACATTAATTCCTGGTCCTATTTCAAAAGAATTAGCAGAAAGAGCCATTAATGATATTGTAATGAAAAAAGAAAAAATTATTTCGATTGAATTTATTCAAGATACAGTTTGCAAATATTTTAATATCGATAAGAGAGATTTAAAATCATCTAATCGCTCTAATGATATTGCTTATCCAAGGCAAATCGCTATGTATCTATGCAAAACAGTAGCTCATCAGTCTTTCCCAGCAATCGGAAAGGAATTTGGTAAAAGAGATCATACTACCGTTATGCATGCTTATAATAAAATAGAAAAAGAAATAAAAGATATCCCCAATACTAAATTAATTGTGGATAGTTTAAAAAATATTTTATTAAATGATGATTCATTTTAAATAAAAAGAAAAAGACTATTTTCTCAAGAATATTTGTTTGTTAAATAAATGTTTGTAGTAATAAAATGCAAATTCTCTTACGGAACCAATTCATACAGATATCCACATACTAGTGTGAATAACATGTAAATAAACTGTGAATAAATGACTTATCCACTTCTACTTTTTTCTTCTTGTGGATAAATTTGAAAGTTTTCCACAAAATTATTAACATCATTTTTGTTAGGGATATAAACTATTAACACAGTTATCCACATTATCCACATAGCCTACTACTATTACTACTAATATTATTTTATATAAAAAAAGGAGAACTGCCATGAATATTATTTGTGAAAAGGAAAAAATCCTTAAAGCTATTAATTCCGTAGTAAAAGCTGTTGCATCTAAAACAACAATGCCTATATTAGAAGGAATTTTAATTCAAACAAATGATAAAGAAATTAAATTAACTACCTATGATTTAGAAATAGGAATAGAATATATTATGGAAGCAGAAGTAAAAGAAGAGGGAAGTACTGTTGTTAATGCTATCATGTTTAGTGAAATTATCCGTAAATTACCAGATGTAGAAATTCATATCTATTTAAATGAAAATAATTTACTTGTTATTGAATGTGAAGGCTCTTTATATAAATTAGCAACTATGAATCCTGATGAATTTCCTGAATTACCAAGAATCGATATTGAAAGTGCAATTGAAGTAGAACAAAACACATTAAAAAACATGATAAGAAAAACAATTTTTGCAGTTAGTACAGAAGAAAATAGACCTATATTTACAGGATGTTTATTTGAAGTGTCATCTAATTGCTTAAATGTAGTATCAGTAGATGGTTTCCGTTTGGCTTGGAAAAAACAATTATTAAATGATAAAGTAGGAGACTTTAAAGCAGTTATTCCTGGAAAAACTTTAATAGAAGTAAATAAAATTATATTAGATTCCTTTGATAAAATCAAAATTGGAGTATCAAAAAATCAAGCATTATTTGAAATGGAAAATTGTAAGATTGTTACTAGATTATTAGAAGGAGAATTTTTAAATTATGCAAGTGTAATTCCTTCTAGTTGGGAAACAAGAATAAAAGTAAATAAGAATCAGTTTCAAGATTGTTTTGAAAGAATTAGCTTAATTTCGGCATCTGCTACAGAAAAAGAAAAAAGATATCCTGTAAAATTAATGGTGGATATTGGAAAAATTACGATTGCTTGCACGAACCAAACAGGAGATGCAAAAGAAGAAATGTATGTTGAAACAGAAGGAAAAAATATTGAAATTGGATTTAATCCTAAATATTTTTTAGATTGTCTAAAGGTAATAGAAGATGAAGAAATATATGTAGAATTGGGAACAAGCATATCACCATGTATTATAAGACCAATTGAAAAAACAGGAGATTATACCTATATGATTTTACCTATTAAATTAAAAGATTAAAAAAGAAGGACAAAAAATGTATATACAAAAATTAAAACTTCATCAATTTCGAAATTACGAATCATTAGAAATAGAACTAGACAAAGAGAAAAATATTTTTTATGGAAATAATGCACAGGGAAAGACAAATTTGTTAGAAGCAATTTTTTTATCAGGATTTGCAAAATCTTTTAGAACACAAAAAGAAAAAGAATTAATTCAGAGTGGAAAAGATGAGGCTATTGTAGAAATAATTTATCAAAGAAAAGATCGAGATGGTAAAATTAGAATTGAAATTGGGGAAAAGAAAACTTTTTTTATTAATGGAATAAAAGTAAAAAAATTAAGTGAGATTTTAGGTAAGATAAATCTAGTTTTCTTTTATCCTGATAGTATTGAGATGATAAAGCAAGGTCCAAATAAAAGAAGAAAATTTTTAGATATGATGATTGGACAATTAAAACCTAGTTACATTTATTATTGTAATCAATACTTAAAAACATTAGAACAACGAAATATTTATTTAAGACAAATTAAATTTGATAATAAACCAGAAGAAATGTTAGAAATTTGGGATGAAAAATTAGCAGAATATGGGGAAAAAATTTTTAATGAAAGAAAAATTTATTTAGAAAAAATAGCAGATAAAATTGAAAAAATTCATAAAGAAATTACAGAAAACAAAGAAGTAATTTCAATTAAATATTTGTCATCCTATCATGAAAATTATTTAAAGGAATTAAAAACCAAAAGAAAAATAGATATTCAAAAAGGTTTTACTACTTACGGAATCCATAGAGATGATTTTTTAGTTTTTCTTAATGGTAAAGATTTAAGTGCATTTGGATCACAAGGACAGCAGAGAAGTAGTGTTATTTCTTTGAAATTGACAGAGTTAGCTATCATTGAAGAAGAAATTGGTGAAAAACCGATTTTATTATTAGATGATTTTATGTCAGAATTAGATGAAAATAGAAGAAATCGTTTTTTGGAAAAGATTACGCAAAATCAAGTTATTATTACCTGTACAGAAAAATTAAAAGGGATAGATGGCAAAACATTTCATGTCCAAAATGGCAGAATTTGAAAAAAAAGAAGGAATGTGATAAGATGTATTTATTGCATATCGGAAAAGATATTGTTATAGATGAAAATGAAATTATAGGGATTTTTGATTTAGAAGGATTAAAAAAGACAAAAGTAGGAAAAGAATTTTTAGAAAATATAAAAGAAGACTTAATTAAAATTGAAGAAAAAGAAAAAAGTTTAATTTTAGTCAAAAAAAATGAAAAGATAAAGGGATATATTTCTAATATTTTATCTGTAACATTAGAAAAAAGATGTACAGAAAAATCGTTTTCATAAAACATTAGAAGAAAGGAAGAATTAAAAAAATGGAAAAATTTGAGCATGAATATAAAGCTGGACAAATACAAGTATTAGAAGGTTTAGAGGCTGTTAGAAAAAGACCTGGAATGTATATTGGAAGTGTTTCTGTAAGAGGATTGCATCATTTAGTCTATGAAATTGTAGATAATAGTGTAGATGAATCTCTAGCAGGATATTGTAAGAATATTCATGTAACAATAGAACCCGGAAATATAATATGCGTAGAAGATGATGGAAGGGGAATACCAGTTGACATTCATCCTAAAACAGGAATTTCTGCGGCAGAAACGGTATATACTAAATTGCATGCAGGAGGTAAATTTGGTGGAGATAGTGGTTATAAAGTATCTGGAGGACTACATGGTGTAGGAGCTTCTGTAGTAAATGCCTTATCAGATTGGACAGAGGTTACGATCCAAAGAGATGGCGGAATTTATCAAATGAAATTTGAAAGAGGAAAAACCGTAAAAAAATTAGAGAAAATAGGAGATTCTGATAAAACAGGAACAAAAGTGAGATTTTTAGCAGATGGTACCATATTCGAAACTTTGGACTATGAGTATGAAGTATTAGAAACCAGATTAAGAGAAATGGCTTTTTTAACAAAAGGTTTGCGTATTACCATTGAAGATTTAAGAGTTGATCCAGTTAAAAAAGCAGAATTTCATTATGAAGGTGGTTTAATTTCCTTTGTTGAGTTTTTAAATAAAAATAAAGAAAAAATTAATCAAAAACCAATTTATATAGAAAAAAGTGGTGAAGTTCCTATAGAAATAGCAATACAATATACAACATCTTATTCAGAAAATATTTATTCTTTTGTAAACAACATCAATACGATTGAAGGAGGAACACATTTAGAAGGATTTAAACGTTCTCTTACAAAAGTATTTAATGATTATGCTAAAAGTCATGGAATTTTAAAAGAAAAAGATGGTAATTTACAGGGAGAAGATATTAGGGAAGGAATTACTGCAGTAATATCTATTAAAGTAAAGGAACCTCAATTTGAAGGGCAAACAAAAACAAAATTAGGTAATAGTGAGGTAACGGGTATAGTAACGTCAGCAATGAATGAAACACTAGCTGCTTTTTTAGAAGAAAACCCACCTATTGCAAAAGCAATTTTAGAAAAATGTATTAGTGCATCAAGAGCAAGAGAAGCAGCAAGAAAAGCAAGAGAATTAGTTAGAAAAAAGAATGCACTAGAAACATCAACATTGCCGGGAAAGCTGGCAGATTGTAGTGAAAAAGACCCTGATTTATGTGAGGTATATATTGTTGAGGGAGACTCAGCTGGTGGTAGCGCAAAACAGGGAAGAGATAGAAAATTTCAAGCAATTCTTCCTTTATGGGGAAAGATGTTAAATGTTGAAAAATCCAGAGCAGACAAAATATAT